>CAZPRE010000013.1:0-19401 GCA_964588875.1 uncultured Sulfurimonas sp.
CTTTATGCTGAGTGAATCTCAAGAACGTATGCTTTTATGTGCTAAAAAAGGTTCTGAACAAGCGATTATTGATATCTTTGAAAAATGGGATTTAGATGCTGCTGTTATTGGTGAAGTAACTGCTACTGGTAATATGGAACTTTTCTGGGAAGGTGAAAAATGTGGAGAGGTTCCAGTTGACCCTGTAAGTGAAGAAGCACCTGAACTAAACCGTCCTATGTCTAAGCCTGCTTATTTAGCTGACCTTGCATCTGTAACTATTAATGATTTTGATAAAGTTTCAAACCAAGTGGCGTTTGAAACCTTGTCAGTATCTATGGAAGTTGTAGATAAGTCATGGATTTATACTCAGTATGATTCAATGGTTCAAACAAACACTATTAAAAAAGGTGGAATGCTTGACGCTTCTGTTATTCGTGTAAAAGAGAATGCAAAAGCACTAGCGATGTCCGCTGATTGTAATGTTCGTTACTGTTATGTTGACCCTAAAAATGGTGCAGCTGCAGCAGTTGTAGAATCTGGTAGAAATGTAGCTATGAGTGGCGCTCGTCCACTTGCTATTACAGATTGTCTTAACTATGGTAATCCTGAAAATCCTGAAGTTATGTGGCAGTTTGCTCAAGGGTGTTTAGGAATTAAAGAAGCTTGTTTAGAACTTACAACGCCAGTTATCGGTGGAAATGTTTCACTTTATAATGAGACAAATGGTGTTTCTGTTTTCCCAACGCCATCTATCGCGACTGTTGGTGTAAATGATGACCAAAACAATGTTTTAATGTCTTCATTTCAAAATGAGGGTAATGCACTTTACTTAGTTGGTGAGTCAATGTCTGAGTTTGGTGGTTCTTTATATATGAAAGAGATTTGTGGAACTGTTGCAGGTGTTATGCCCCTCATCAACTACAAAAGCGAACTTGCTCTTTGGGAATTAGTGATTGAAGCTAACAAGAAAAACTTACTAGAGTGTGCTAAAGATGCAAGTTCTGGTGGTGTAGCTATAGCATTAGCTAAAATGGTTGCTACTTCTGGTTTAGGTTGTGATGTAGAGATGAGTATTGCTGATGAGAGAGATATCTTTGCAGAGTCTCAAAGTCGTGCTATCATCGAAGTAAAACCTGAAAACTGTGCCGCGTTTGAAGCTATGTTAGATGAAGGTATGGCAGTTGAGAAAATCGGAACTATTGGTGGTGATTCTATCAAAGTAAACGATGTCCAAATGAGTATGTCTGAGTTACAAGATAACTACTTCAATACATTTAAAAAAGTAATTGAGAGAGATATTTAACACTAACTTTTCTTCCATGGAAAAGCAGATATGAATAAAGTTCATATCTGCTTCACTAGCTTATAGCTATTCTCTCATCTTTTGTTAGAAAGACAAACCTGATTTCTTCCACTCTCTTTTGCAATATACAATGCTTCATCAGCTTTTTTGTATATCTCTTCACATGTTGTTTTGTCATCAGCTTCAATAATATACAGACCAGAAGATATAGTCACGTACTTAGATGCTGAGTTTCCTGAGTGGTCTATTTTTATATTTTCAATATTTATTCTTGCTTGATTAGCTATTTCAAGTGCATCATCCCTATTCTTAGTATGATAAAGTAGACCAAACTCTTCACCACCCAATCTAAAAGTATAGTCATCCGGTCGTCTTAAAGTATCTTTTAAAGCATCCGCAACTAACTTTAATGTGGTGTCTCCCTCTTGGTGTCCATAAGTATCATTGTATTGTTTAAAATGGTCTATATCCATAAGAACAAAAACTAAAAATGCATCTTTGGCTCTTTTGTTTATCTCTACCTGTTGAATAAATATATTATCAAAATGTCTTCTGTTGTGAAGTGAGGTCAATCCATCCGTTATAGATATAACTTCAATTATTTTCTTATCAGTTATATCTGTTCTTAGTGCAGTATAGCCTATCTGATTTCCATTCATATCAAAATCAGGAGCTATTACCGAATCTACCCAGTAATGACTACCATCTTTTTTTCTATTTTTTATTTCACCATACCATGTGTTACCATTTACTATGGTTTCCCATATATCTAGATAAAGTTCACTTGGCATATCTGAGTGTTTTAGAATCCTATGGTTTTGACCTATCAGTTCCTCTTTTGTATACTGAGAAAGTTTACAAAGCTCTTCACTAACTTCGAGTATATTTCCATGTAAATCAGCTTTTGAGATAAGCACATTTTTATCTATTAATTTTAAGTATCTATTAGATTCTGAATCTTTATGTGCCTTGAAGATATAACTACCAGTTAAAGAGACAACTTCTTGTAAAAAGTCTGTATCAACATTTTCAAACCTACTATCAAAAAGCAATTGAAAAGTACCAATGCTATCATTAAATTCTAAAATTGGAATAGTTATTAATTTTGCACTTTTTATTTTTACATTGCCTAGGCTGATATCTTGTTCTATATCTATTGTTTTGATCTTTTTTTCTAATATATTTTCAGATATTGTATTTTCATGTAAATCAATAGTTTGAGGAATATCTCCAGCTTTTATTCCATACGAAGTTGCTAAATAGAGTTTTTGGTTATCTTTGTTATAAAGATATAGTGAACCATTTAAAGCTTTAAAATTATTAATAATAATAGTTAAAGATATTTCACATAAATCAATTAAAGATAGGTTTTTAGAATATTCATTAATCATTAAGTTTCTAAAAGTAATTTCCAATTTCTTCTTTTTTCTAAGCTTTTCATATGCATTGTTTTTAAGATAACTTATATATGCTAATATTAAACTTGCTAATAGCAATAAAATATATATAATGTGAATAACTATAATTTCATCTCTGAGATTCTCACTTCTTTGTGTCAATGATGAAGTTAAACTTTCATTGATAAATAAAAGAAGGGTATTTATATCATTTATAACTTTTGTAGTTTGTAAAAAATAATCTTTAGAATTTAATGTTGCATTATTATTTTCTATATCTTGTACATAGCTTTGAATTATGTGAAAATCATTTAAGATTGAATCTATGAAAACATCTAATTTATTCGTGTTATTAAGAGCTACTTTAGATAAGATGAATTTAATTTCTTTAGTAGTATCCAAAAACAGTATAGTATTATTTCTTAATTCAAATTTATCATCTTCTGATATTGGTTTGTCTTGGCTTAAAATAGATGAACCTATGCCTCTTATTTTAGCAATATTCTCTAACATAAATGGCATCTTTAAAATTCCAATAGTCATCAAAAAATATAAATCTCTATCAGCTTCAAAAAGCAACATAGACTCATCAGTTATATCAAACCTTAAATCATGTAAAAGATCTAATGTTTGAGTGAAATTATTAAATAAGACTTTTTTTGAAATATTTGATGAAGAGATACAGTCTAAATAGTTTCTTTCTATTCTTTTGTTTTTTAGGTTTTGTACCTCTAAAAGAGTTTTATTCTCAGATAAAAGTAGACTTTTTCTCATCCTGTCTGCATCAATCTTATTTAGCTGTGACATTCCTCTCAAAGACTTTATTTGAGTATCTAATAAATTTATATTTGATATCTTTTTAATACCTGTTAACTCTTTTTGAGTAGTGTTATATTGCTCTTTTAAGTCCATCTTTATAGCCACAAAAAGTGATGTGAAAATTACTATAAAAATAAAACTTACAACAATTATCATTTTCTGTAAATTCATTTGTATTCTCCTGCTTCTAAATTATAGACAAATAATATAAATTTATATATAAAAGAAAAAATTGGCTGCTAAACAATCATTTAAGTTTTGGGATATCTAAGGTTGGAGGAGAAGTCTATCCTAATATTGATCAGTTAATCAAAGTCGCCGATGCAAAAATATATGATGCTAAAGGCGAGAGTGGTTTTAAGATTGGCCAATATAAGACAAAAGTTCTTCATCAAGCTCTTTTGCCTTTGATGTAATCTCTTCTATACTTTTAAAATTAAATCCAAAGTTATCGTAACAGATTACGGATTCTTCTCTTCCCTCAAGTAAGCCATTTATTGCATATACTACAAACTTGTAAGCCATTAGTCTGTCTTTTACAGTTGGATTTCCACCGCGTTGTATATGTCCTAAAACACTCACTTTTGACTCTATTCCTATCTTATCTTCAAACCAAGTAGCTATCTCCTGAGAGTCTTGTTTTATACCCTCAGAAACAATAGCTATAAAATATCTACGACCATTTTTTATTTGAGATTTAAACTCTTTTTCATACTCTTTGAGATCATAAGGAATTTCAGGAATTAGACAAAGCTCTGAACCAGATGTGAGGTGAGTGATAAGGGCTAAGTAGCCACAATCTCTACCCATTGTTTCAATTACAAAAGCACGTTTGAATGAAGAAGCTGTATCACGAATAGCATCAATAGAGGTTTTTACGATGTTTAATGCTGTATCAACACCTAAACAGTAATCTGTTCCATTAATGTCATTATCAATTGTGGAGGGAATACCACAAAATCTTACACCATGCTCTTTGTAAAAAACATGTAAACCTCTAAATGATCCATCACCACCTAAAACAATAAGCATATTAATATCTAGCTTATCTAAATTGTCTTTCGCAATTTGACGATACTCTTTCTTCATAAATCGCATGCTTCTTGCGCTTCCAATTTGTGTACCACCACGAGTTATAATCCCGGCTACATCACGGTATGAAACTTTATTTATATTATTATCTATAAGACCTTCATAACCGTCATACACAAAGTATGGAGTGAGGTTCTTTTGTATGGAGTACTCAACAAATTGTTTGAGGGCAGGATTCATTCCTGAAACATCCCCGCCTGAGCACAAAATAGCTATATTTGACATATTAGAATTTCCTTAAATTAATATTTATTATTATTGTATTGCTTATTATACTAATTATAAGCTCTTATTTATATTATAGGGAGTGCTATTATGGGGTAAATTAATAATAAAAGGGAGATATATGAAAATATGTTGCCTTTTAATAGCAAACTTTCGGAATATAGAACTTAAGAATTTTTCTTTTGTTCTAATCTATGTATTCTTTCATTCTCCTCTAAACTCAATTTAGATAAAATTCTATAATTATTTTAAAACCTCGAAAAGGAAATGTTTTGGCAAAAAGAGCATTAGTAAGTGTTAGTGATAAAGCAGGAGTTGTAGAGTTTTGTACTTCTTTAGTAAAGAATGGTTATGAGATTATCTCAACTGGTGGAACTTATAAAAAGTTAGTAGAAGCTGGAATTTCAGCTATTGAAATTGATGAAGTTACTAAATTCCCTGAGTGTTTTGAAGGTCGTGTTAAAACTCTAAACCCTTATGTTCATGGTGGCATACTACATCGTCGTGACAAGCAGTCTCATATTGACCAAGCTAAAGAACTTGGTGTTGAGTCGATTGATCTTGTGTGTGTAAACCTTTACCCTTTTAAAGAGACTATAGAGAGAACTGATAATTTTGATGATATTATCGAGAATATTGATATTGGTGGACCAGCTATGGTTCGCTCAGCGGCTAAAAACTTTGATGCTGTTATTATCGTTACAAATGTTGAAGATTATTCCGAAGTTATTGATGCTATTGAGAATGAGAAAAACACTAAAGATTTCCGTCGTGGATATATGATAAAAGCTTACGAGCATACAGCGGCTTATGACTCTATGATTGCGAACTACATGAATGAGCGTTTTAACGAAGGTTTTGGCGAGAAGCAGTTTGTAGTTGGAAACAAAGTCATGGATACTCGTTATGGCGAAAATCCACACCAAAAAGGTGCTCTTTATGAGTTTGACCAACACTTTTCAAACAACTTTACAACACTTAAAGGAGAGGCGAGTTTTAATAACTTAAATGACCTTAATGGTGCTGTTAAAATTGCCGCTGGTTTTGGTGATGAGAATGCAGTTTGTATCTCTAAGCACGGTAACCCTTGTGGCTTTGCTATTAAAGATACTCTACTTGAAGCTTACACAGAAGCATTGAAATGTGACCCTGTGTCCGCATTTGGTGGTGTTGTTGCTGTTAATGGTACTGTAAACGCGGAGCTTGCAGAGAAAATGAATGAGATTTTCTTAGAAGTTGTAATTGCTGGTCGTATTACACCAGAAGCACAAGAAGTTTTTGCTAAGAAAAAACGTATTAAGCTTTTTGAGATGGGATCTGACAAATTAGTTCTTGCAAATGACAAAAAAGACTTCAAACATATTGATGGTGGTTTTGTTTATCAAGATGCTGATGTAGTTGGAGCTGATGAGGTTAAAAATGCTAAATTAGTCTCACAAATAGCGGCAAGTGAGCAAGATATGAAAGATATGGCAATAGCATATAAAGTTGCATCTTTAACTAAGTCTAACTGTGTTGTTTATGTTAAAAATTCAGCAATGGTAGCTGTTGGTATGGGTATGACTTCTCGTGTTGATGCTGCTCAGTGTGCTCTTAAAAAAGCAAAAGATATGGGTCTTGATGTAAAAGGTGCTGCTTTAGCATCTGAAGCATTCTTCCCATTCCGTGATTCTATTGATTCAGCTGCAGAGGCTGGCATTAAAAATGTAATCGAGCCTGGTGGAAGTATTCGTGATGGAGAGATTATAGATGCCGCTAACGAGTTTGGTATGAGTCTCTACTTCTCAGAAATTCGTCACTTTCTACACTAAGAACTTTTTCCCTTAACTCAAGAAGTAAGTGAAGTAAAACAAGAAAAAATTCAAGAGAATATTACAGTATGCTAGTATGAAAAAAAGTAAAAGAGAATGAAAATTTAGAACTATTTTTTAATGATTTGGATGCTGCGATAAAAGAAGGTAATGCAAAAAGTCTTGTTTTAGTTGGTTATACAGATAGTCGTGGTTCACAAGAGTACAATACATTTCTTTCTTATAAAAGAGCACAGGTGTTCACTAAGCGATTATCTGAGTACAACATTGGAGTTAAGTATGTATTACAAGGTGAATCTAATCCTATAGCATCTAATAAGACAAAAGAGGGACGGGCTCAAAACCGAAGAGTTGAAATGTTTCTAGGACTATAGGAACAGATTTGAGACTTGATTGACAGACACTCAACTCTTGTGATATAATGACACTTAAATAATTTAATAATAAAATTTAGGAAAGATATGAGTAAATCATTATATAAGACTTTAGAGATAAATGAAGGTGCAAATGAATCTGAGATTAAAAAAGCATATAGAAAATTAGCACGTCAGTACCATCCTGATGTGAATAAAGATCCAGATGCAGAAGATAAATTTAAAGAGATAAATTCAGCTTATGAGATACTGAGTGATAAGCAGAAAAAAGCACAGTATGACCAAGTTGGTGATGGAATGTTTGGTGGTCAAAATTTTCATGATTTCTCACGTAACCACGGCGGTGGTGGTGGAAGTGGTGATTTAGATGATATTCTAAGACAGATGTTCTCTCAAGGTGGTGGGGGTTTTGGCGGCAGCGGTGGAGGTAATCCATTCGGTGGCGGTGGCTTTGGTGGCGGCTTCGGTGGACAACAACAGCAGGTTAACTTAGATATCGAAACAAGTGTTACTATTCCTTTTAGTGTATCTATCCTTGGCGGAAGCCATTCTGTCTCTGTCAATGGAGAAAGATTTGATATAAAAATTCCTGCTGGTGTTAAAAGCGGAGAAAAAATGCGTGTCAAAGGTAAGGGCCATGCTCAAAATAGTAGAGCAGGTGATTTGTTTCTTAAAATTACAGTAGCTGTTAATCCTGAGTACATAAGAGAAGATGATGATTTAGTCAAAACATTTGATGTACCTCTTGTTGCAGCTCTTTTTGGTGAAAAAATCGCGATCCAGACTCTAGAAAAAGAGATAAAGCTTAAAGTACCTCAAAATACTAAGAATGGACAGCGTTTCCGTGTTAAAGAGATGGGTGCGATGAACCGTAAAACTAAGGTTCGTGGTAACCTATACCTAAAAGCTAATATAGTCCTACCAAATGTCGATGAACTTGACGAAGATTTAGTTGAGATGATGAAAGAAAAACTTCCAAAGGAATAAGTTATGATTCACGCTTATGATGAACCAGTTTATTTAATTAGTATCGTTTCGAAGATTTTGGATATTCATCCTCAAACTCTTCGTCAGTACGAAAGAGAAAACCTTATCTGTCCAGCACGTTCAAACGGAAGAATTAGACTCTACTCGGGGCGTGATATTGATAAAATTAAACTCATACTGAGGCTTACTCGTGAGCTTGGGGTTAACTTAGCAGGTGTAGATATCATACTGCGTTTAAAAGAGAATGTTGATGAGATGGAGAGTGAGATTGCATCATTAAGACATGAGGTTGCTCGTGCAGAGAACTCACATTCTGTTTCACCTGATAAAGCACTTGTTACAAAACGCAGTGTTTATGAAATGATAATTTTTGAGGACTAGCGAGTAAAAATTACTCTTTAAGTCTCTCTATTTTAGCTCCAACACCTTGAAGTTTCTTCTCTAATGAATCATATCCTCTATCTAAATGATAGATACGATGAACATTTGTTTCACCATCTGCAACCATCGCAGCTAAGACTAAGGCACTAGATGCTCGTAAGTCTGTTGCCATAACATCAGCACCACTTAAATTACTCTTTCCACTTACTGTAGCTGTATGACCATTTAGAGATATATCTGCACCCATACGTTGTAATTCACTTACATGCATAAAACGATTTTCAAAAAGTTTCTCTTCTATAATTGAAACGCCATCTGCTTGTGTAGCAAGAGCTAGGAACTGCGCTTGCATATCAGTTGGAAATGCAGGGTACTCTTGTGTTACTATCTTAGCAGGTTTAATTACCTTACCTGGATGTATAGTAATTGTATCGTCTGTGATAGTAAAACTACTACCCATCTCTTCGAGTTTTGCAAGAACCGCACCTAGATGTTTTGGTTCTACATTTGTAAGAGTGATTTCTGATTTTGTAATTGCGCCAGCACAAAGATATGTACCGGCTTCAATACGATCAGGGATAACGGAGAACTCGTTTATATTGACAAGTTTCCCATTGGTTCCATGAACAGTTAAAATTGCAGTTCCAATACCTTCTATAGCAATACCACTATCATTTAAAATTTCACACAGTTGTACTACTTCGGGCTCTCTTGCCGCGTTTGTAATAGTTGTGTTTCCTTCTGCCAGGGCTGCTGCCATAACGATATTTGCAGTTCCTGTAACTGTAATCTTATCAAAAATAATTTCACAGCCTTTGAGACCATTTGGAGCTGTAGCCTCAATATATCCGGCCTTAATATCAATATGTGCACCCATCTGCTCAAGTGCTTTTAAATGTAGATCAATAGGGCGTTGACCTATAGCACAACCACCAGGAAGAGAAACTTCACAGTGACCAAATCTTGCTAAAATGGGACCAAGTACTAAAATTGATGCTCTCATAGTTTTTACTATGTCGTAGGTAGCTTTTGTCTCTGTTAGAGTTGAAGTGTCAACTACTATTTTATCGTCATTAAATAGAACTTGAGCTCCAAGATTTGAGAGGAGCTTTAAAAGAGTTTTTATATCTGCTACATGAGGCATATTTTTCATGTTGACCTTGTTTGCAGCGATTATAGTCATAGCAATGAGAGGTAAGGCAGAATTTTTTGCACCAGATATATTTATAGTTCCATTGAGGGTGTCAAAACCCTTAGTTTTTAAGTAATCCATGTGCGATTATATCTTCTTCTAGGTAAGAGGATTATAATTTCTTAAAAACTCTGTAAAATCTTGTTTTTTTGATATACTTTTATATAAAAGGAAATTTTGAATGAGTTCAGCCCTCGATAGACTAAAAAGTTTAACAAATAAAATCTCTAGTTATGAAATGGCTAGAAAACAAAATTTAAAAATATTAGAAGACCTATTTAATGAATTAGAAATTTCTAAAAAGGTTGAAATATTTTCTGAAGTGTTCGATTTTAAAGCAATAAATCTCTCTGGAGCATCGCTTTTGAGTAAAAACTTAGGTGAGATAAAAGAAGGAAAGTACCTACAACTTTTAGCAATAGCTTATGATAAAGATGCCATAGTTAAAAGTAAAAATATTTCACTTGGATATTATGGTCGTGTTGAGAATGTAGATGTGGAGCTTAAAGATAAGGTAGTCGAATTTATAATGCGTTTTAGGTTTGAGAAAAGTTTTATGACATTAGAGCATTATCATGATGTTATCACTACTTTTAAACAGAATTAATGGTAAAGTTTTATTTATGTTTATGGCTAAAATGGGTGACACGAGTCTCCTTGTGTAGTCTCACATCGGCACTGAGTATTTCATTTTTAATCGCAGGATATTTTTCATTTATTTTACTTTCAAACAGATGTAAAAGAGTGAGGGTTGTAAGGTGTTAATCTTTTTAGATACTGAGACCACAGGCTTAGAGGTTAATGATAAAATATGCTCCATAGCTGTAATCGCACAGAATAATCAAGGGGTAGTTTCTAAATATGATTTGGTAAATGAGGGAAAGAAAATACCTCCAATAGCCTCAAGTATCAATCACATAACTAATGAGATGATTAAAGATAAAAATGACCTCAAATCATCTGAGTGTTATAAATTTTTAGAGAGCCACAACAACGAAGGGACAACTATAGTTGGGCATAATATTAAGTTTGATTTAGAAAAGCTCTCTAAGGCTGGTTTTAGATTTAAAGGTACTGTTATTGATACACTTAGAGTTACAAAACATCTTATTCCTGAGTGTGAACTTTTCTCTTTACAACTATTGCGTTATGAGTTGAAACTTTATAAAAATGAAGTAGAAGAGGTTGTTGCTCATAATGCAATGGGTGATGCCCTTGTCGTAAAATCACTTTATGAATACCTTTTAGAGCTAGCAAGTAAAGATGAGATGCAAAAACTTAGCTATAAAAATGTTTTATTAGAAAAGTTTCAATTTGGAAAGTATTCTGGAAAGTATATAGAAGAGATCTGTATGAATGATAAAGGATATATAGAGTGGATGTTAAATAGTATTAGTGATTTGGACGAAGATTTACGATATAGTATCATTTATAATTTAGAGGGTAACAGATGAAAATAGCAATTGAATGTCAATCACCACTATTACAAAAATCTTTGGAGACTTTTTTAGTTAAATATGTGAGTTCACTAAAAAATTCTGAGATAGTAGTTCGGGATATTCCTTGTATTAATGATAAGAGATGTTTTTATGTTTCAAATGATGCCGATGCTGATCTACTAAAACCATTTTCAAAATCTCAATTAATCTTAGCCTTAGAAAAAAGATACGCAAATTTGAATCCAAAAAAAGCTAAAGCACTTAAAGAAGAATCTTCTCAATCTATGGATTTTGCAATTTTAGAGCGACGAATAGACTCTTTAACTGAAGAATATAAAAATAATATAATAAATACGGTGAAAGCATTTTATGAAAAGTAAAGCGATAACAAAAAAAATTATCTCTGGAAAGTTTAAAGGTAAAACTCTAAAACTACCATCTAAAGAAACGACAAGAAGCTCAAAGTCTATAGTCTTAGAATCTTTCTTCAATACAATACAATTTGAAATAGTAGACGCAAATTTTGTTGAGGTCTTCTCAGGAAGCGGTTCAATAGGCTTAGAAGCTCTAAGTCGTGGGGCATCAAAAATATTTTTTATGGAAAAAGATAGTGATGCAATCAGGGTATTAAAGCAAAATATTTCTCAAACTTCACCAAGCCAATGTGAAATATATTCAGGGAATAGCTTCTCAAATATAAATGCGGTAGTCAAAGCTCTTAAAAAGCAAAATGAAGAGGCATACTTCTATATAGATCCTCCATTTAGTATTCGTGAGGGAATGGAAGATATTTATGACAAAATGATTGCCTTAATAGCATCACTTCCTCAGCAAAATGTAAAACTAATTATAATAGAACACATGACAGGATTGGAAATTCCGGAGTCAGTAGGATGTTTTACAAAGATAAAATCTAAGAAATTTGGAAATACATCACTAACTTACCTAAACGCGGAGTAAACTGGAATAGTCCTTGCTATTTAACTAGTAATTCAAGGACTTTTATATGAAAACTCTTATACTTTTTTTACTTCGAAGGTCGATAATAACTTAGTGATAGGTTTGAATGAAAATGTAATTTATACTAAGAAAGGCACAACTACAGTTGCTAACCTAGTGTGTTCATTGCAAAAACTTGGGGCTTCACCAAAAGATATAATATCAATTTTTGAAGCTATGAAAAGTGCAGGTAGTATATCTGCTGATCTGAAGGTAATCTAATGAGTTATGGTGTAAATTCTTTAACAGCGAATGTACTTGCCCAACAGCATACAATACCTAAAATTGATGAAAAAGCAGAAGATTCAGAATTAAGAAAACAGACGGATGCTTTTGAATCAATTATAGTAAAAATGATTATGGATAATGCTGCAAAAAATGAGAAAAACCTTTTTTCAGACCAGAAAGATCCAGGTGATAAAATTTATAAATCAATGTATAGAGATGAGTTATCTAAAGCCAGTGCCGGTGGGTTTGGGTTTTCTCAAATGTTATATGATTACTTAAGTCAGAAAGCTAAATAATTTATCAACTTTGTCGATATAGTTGTATGGTAAAAAAAAACTCTGTCTATAGAGTAAAGGATAAATTATGATTTCGCAAACAAATAGCCCAGCTATTCGTACTGCTTATGCTAGTAACCTTGGTGAGTCCAAGGAAACAAAAGAAGCAAAGCAAACTACAATTTCTTCTCAGGGTGACACTAGTAGAGTAGAGCAAATTAAAGAAGCTCTAAATTCTGGTGAATATAAAGTTGACTTGAATATGCTCTGAGAAATGATAGCTGACGAATTACTACAATAAATTAAAACAGTTATACAAGGAGTTTCACATGTTGTCTCATCATTTGCAAGGTGCTTTACAAGATTTAAGAGATTTAATTCAGATTACAAAGTCTGATATAGAAGATATTAAAGAAGCGAAGAATGATACACAGTTTGAAAGACTAGCAATGAAAGAAGAGAAGTTGAAAAGCTTTGAGAGTAAAAAAGCTATGATAGATTATGAAATATCATCTCTTATAACATCTTCTCCTGATAAAGATTTGCCACAACTTTTAAATGAAGAGCAGCATAAGTCTCTTAGTCAACTAAAAACAGAACTCTCAAGTCTTAGAGAAGTAAATAAACATTATGCGAAACTAGTTTTAACAGTTAGTAATTTATATAATAATTTTTTAGATAGATTAGTTCCTACCGAGATGGACGGGTATAAAAAAAGAGCTTCTAAAAATCCTTCAATCTTAGAAGTAAGAGTGTAAAGTAGGATATTATGGCATCTATTTTTAACTCATTATATGTTGGATATACAGGCTTAAACGCGGCTCAAGTTGGAATTAGTACAACAGGGCATAATATTGCTAATGCAGAAGTGGAATGTTATACAAGACAAAGAGTTGTGACTTCGGCTGCTACACCTATTTCTATAACACCAGGACAGGTTGGAAATGGAACAGAGGTTACGGAAATAAAAAGAGTTTTTGATAGCTATAGTAATACTAGCCCTGTATCTGGAGATAACACCCTTGCATTAAATATGCTGCAACATCAATTTGAAAATTTTGATTTTTATGTTGGCCAAAAATCATACGAAACTACATACGGTGCTGCTGCAAAAGTTATCACTACAATTGATGAAATGATGCAGACTCTCTTAAGTATTAGGTCGTAATTATATATGCCTCTGTTTAGTATCGCTATTTTATCTTTTATCTTTTTTATATCCTTCTTTGGTTCCTTTTTTTACTCTGTAGATGCTTATACTCTTAGTAGTGCTTCTATTTTACTACCTCCCTCAAGTGAACATATATTAGGAACGGACAGATTAGGAAGGGATATTTTAGCTCGTCTACTTGAGGGTGGAAAAATTTCTTTAACTATTGGTGTAGGAAGTGCTTTTATTGCCTCATTAATTGGTCTTTTATATGGTTCCATGGCGGGATATTTTAGAGGTGTTTTTGATAAGAGTTTTATAGTGGTTGTTGACCTCTTTTTAACCTTTCCAACTTTCTTTTTACTCTTAGCATTAGTGAGTTATGTAAATGCTTCAGCATGGGTTTTAATTGTTATCATATCCATTACTGGTTGGATGACTACGGCAAGACTAATTCGTTCTGAGAGTTTTAGTATAACCTCAAAATCATATATTAAAATACTAAATATTGCAAAAGTATCAAGAATAAAAATACTTTTTAAATACTATGCACCAATCCTAGCTCCCATTTATTTTGTAAGTTTTACTTTTGGTGTTGGTGGTGCTATACTTGCAGAGTCTGGACTTAGTTTCTTGGGACTTGGGATAGTGGCTCCTCAAATGAGTTGGGGAACGATTTTATCTGGCGGAAAAGATGTAGTTGAAATTGCTTGGTGGGTGAGCTTCTTCCCTGGTTTAATGATATTTTTAGTTACATTTTCTCTAATTAATATCTCAAACTACTTACAACAACTGACAAATAAAAAACAGATTCAAAATTAAAGGTATTTTTATGAAAGAATCAAAAATAGGGTATTACTTTGTAGTAATGGCAAGTGTTATTATAGTTTTAGCAGGGATAAAAAGTGCTTCTGAAATAATTGTACCTTTTCTTTTATCTCTATTTTTAGCGATAATTCTTCTTCCTTCATATAATTACTTCAATAAAAAAGGTCTACCAGATATTATTTCACTCTCAATAGTTATCGGTCTTTTTATTTTAGTAATATCTTTAGTTGTTAAACTAATAGGTTCTTCTATGAGTGATTTTAATTCAAATATTGACTTTTATAGTGAGCAGTTGAATGTATACTACAACTCTTTTACCATGTTAGCATCTAAAATTGGCATTGAAATTTCAGTAGAAGATTTATCAGGTATGATAAATTCAAAACAGATTATGTCATTTGCAACAGGAATCATGCAGAGTATGGGTTCTATGTTCACTAATGGTTTTGTTGTTCTTTTTACAGTAATATTTATGCTATTAGAATCAAACCATTTTAAATCAAAAATAGAGCTTTTTTCAGATAATAGTGAATCAATCTCACATGTGCAACAAATTACAGCACAGATAAAAGAGTATATGGTCTTAAAAGCAGTAATATCAATTTTTACTGGTTTAATAGTTTGGATTGCATTAGCAATAGTTGGTACTGATTATGCCTTTCTTTGGGCAGTAGTCGCTTTTCTTTTTAATTTTATACCAAATATCGGTTCTATCATTGCTGCAGTACCAGCAGTACTTTTAACACTAGTACAGTTTGGATTTGTGAGTGCTATGATTGTATCGGGTGTATATGTTGCAATCAATATAATAATAGGTTCAATTATAGAACCAAAGGTAATGGGTAAGGGTTTAGGCCTCTCAACATTAGTTGTGTTTTTATCTTTACTTTTTTGGGGTTGGTTACTTGGTATAGTAGGAATGTTGCTCTCCATACCTTTAACAATTATGATTAAAATTATTTTAGATGATGATGAAAATACAAAGTGGATCTCAATTTTACTTGGCACTGGTGAAGATGCAAGTAAGGAAAATAAAAGAGCAAAATAGATACAATGTCCAAAATATAAATATATGATTTTAGGATACATTTTGATTTTAATGATTGATAATTACGATAGCTTTACTTATAATATTGTTCAATACTGTCGTGAACTCGGTGCTGATTTAAAAGTAATTAGAAATGATGAAATGAGTGTTGATGAGATAGAAAAACTTAATCCTGAAAAAATTATAATATCTCCTGGTCCAGCATCACCAGATGAAGCTGGAATAACTCTAGCAGTTATAAAGTACTTCTCCGATAAACTCCCTATACTTGGTATATGTTTGGGACATCAAAGTATTGCACAAGTTTTTGGTGCAGATGTAATACGTGCTACAAATATGATGCATGGTAAAACATCAATAATGAAACAGAGTTCTAGTTGTGTAATATTTAATGATTTACCACAAGAGTTTATTGCAACTCGTTATCATTCTCTTATAGTGGATAAAGAGACTCTACCTGATTCTATAATTCCTACCGCGTTTAGTGAAGATGATAATGAAATAATGGCATTGAAAATCAGAGACAAAGATATATATGGAATTCAGTTTCATCCAGAGTCTATAATGAGTGAATATGGTCATGAAATGATAGGGAATTTTTTAAAAATATGACACACAGATTCATCTTATTCTTAATTTTAGGAATAGATGTATTAATGCTTTTATCGCAGATATCGCATCTCTCAATATCATATGATGAAGCAAACCTTCTGTATGGTGATATCTCAGTTTTAGGGCTTATAGTTAAATCCTCTTTATCACTATTTGGACAGAATGACTTCGCACTGCGTTTACCTATGATACTAATGCATCTAATGAGTGCTGTTTTACTATATATAATATCAAAAGAATATATTCCAAATATAAGAAATAGAATCTGGTTAGTTTTAATTTTTGTTTTACTCCCTGGTGTTATGAGTTCTGCAATTGTTGTAAACAGTGCAGGCCTAGTTATATTTGGCTTGCTTCTTTTTATCTATGTATATCAAAATTTGAGTCTTAAGTATATATACTTTTATTTAAGTGTGTTATCTTTAGTCGACCCAGATTTTATTTATCTATTTTTATCTTTAGCAATATACTCTATTCATTCAAAAGATAAGAAGTTTTTTGTCTTAAATACTACATTGTTATTTGTTTCCTCGTATATATATGGGCTTGAAGAGTATGGTATGCCTAGTGGCCACTTTTTAGACACAATGGCTATTTATGCCGCGGTACTTAGTCCCATAGTCTTTATATATATCTTCTATGTTTTATATAGAAAGTTTTTACTTAAAGAGATAGATGTATTATGGTTTATAGCATCTGTCCCACTACTTTTTTCCTTAATGTTATCATTTAGACAACATATAGCAATAGAGCATTTTGCTCCATATATTATTATGGGCTTACCAATCGCTGCAAAAACTTTTTATAGTTCATATCGTATAAGGCTTAAAATTTTTAGACATAACTATAGAAATATATTTACAGCCTCTTTATTGCTCTTGGTTATTAACTCCTTTGTTGTTCTATTTAATAAAGAAATTTATATCTTTATCCAAAACCCACAAAAACATTTTGCATATAAAATGCATGTTGCGAAAGAACTTGCTGATAAGTTAAAAAAAGATGGAATAAGCTGTGTGAAATCTAGTGAAAAGATGTCAAAGAGATTAAGGTTTTATCATATCACATCATGTGACAAGTATTTACTAGAAGAAGAAACATTAGAAAGCACTCAAAAAAATAATGTAACTATAGGTTACAAAAATAGAATTGTTTATAGAGCAAATGTTACAAATGTAAACAATAGATAAATCAAATTTATACGAAACATAAACTGAAGATATAAATAAATAATAATATGCTAAGATTGTCTTAAATATCAAAATAGGGAGTTTCTATGGCTCAAAAAGCGATACGAGAATATGATGCTAAATCAATTTTAGCAAAGCACTGGAATAAATATTTTCCAGATTTTACTTATGCATACGAGACTGTTATGGTTCAAAATGGATCAGAACTAATCGAGGCAGCAAAAACTGCGTCTTGGTTAAACGAAAAAACACTAGTTGCAAAACCGGATATGTTATTTGGTAAAAGAGGTATGAATGACTTAGTTCTTTTTAAAGATACTAAGCCAGGTGATGTTTCTTTAGCTAAGGCTGCTTCTTGGATAACTGAAAAATCTTCTGGCAATCAGAAAGTTTATTTCTCATTTGATGGGGATACTCCTGCTGGTGAGCCTAGTGTAGATAAACTAACTAACTTTATTGTTGAGCCATTTACTCCACATGAGCAATCTGAAGAGTATTATGTTTCTGCTACATGTGTGGGTGACAACGATGTTATCTATATGTCTGCAGAAGGTGGTATAGCTATTGAAGAAAACTGGGATGCTAAAGTTATTGAAGTAGCATTTCCAATTACTGCAACTGAAGATGAGATTGCAACAGCAATCCGTGCAAATGTACCTAAAGATGTAGCTGACAAAGATAAGACACAATTTGCTGAATTTTGTGTTGGTTTCTTTAAGGCATACCGTGAGTTAAACTTCGCATACCTAGAAATCAATCCTTTTGTTATGCAAGGTAGTAAAATTGAATTACTTGATATGGTTGCAAAACTTGATGATACTGCTGGATTTATGATAGTAGAAGAGTGGGGAGACATTGAGTATCCTACTGCATTTGGTATGGAAGCTAAGTCTCCGGAAGTTGAGGCTATTGAAGAAGCGGATGCTAAAACGGGTGCTTCATTGAAACTTACACTACTTAAACCAGAAGCTAGAATCTGGACTATGGTTGCTGGTGGTGGTGCTTCAGTTGTTTATGCAGATACTATTGCTGACATGGCTGGAATCGATGATTTAGCTAACTACGGTGAGTACTCTGGTGGTCCAACTACTGGTGAGACTAAGTTTTATGCAGAAACATTACTTGACTTAATGACTAGAGAAAAAGATGCTTCTGGTCGTGGTAAGGTTATGATTATTGGTGGAGCTATTGCTAACTTTACTGATGTTGCTAAAACATTTACAGGTATTATTCAAGCTTTTGAAGTATATGCAGACAAAATGAAAGCTGTTGATCTTAAAATCTATGTAAGACGTGGTGGACCAAACTACGAAAAAGGTCTTAAAGATATTAAAGAAGCTGCTGATAGATTAGGTTTATACATTGAAGTATACGGACCAGAAACACACGTTACAGATATCGTGCGTATGGCACTAGAGAAGTAAGGAGAAATAATGGAACAACTATATACAAAAGACACACAAGCAATTTTTTGGAATAATAATAAAACTGCTATCCAAAGAATGCTAGATTACGACTATACTATTCAAAGAAAAACTCCATCAGTTGCAGCAATCGTTGCACCTACAAGTGGAAATAAATTTGAGAAGTTCTTTTTTGGACCAGATGAAGTTATGATTCCTCTTTTCAAAACGACTGCTGCAGCTAAAAAAGCGCAACCTCAAGCGGATGTTCTTTTAAACTTTGCATCGTTTAGAACAGCGTATGACGTAACTATGGAAGCATTAGAAATCGGTGGTTTTTCATCAATGATGATTACTGCTGAAGGTATCCCTGAGCGTTTAGCTCGTGGTATGAATCAAACTGCTCGTGAGAAAAATGTAACTATCATCGGTCCTGCGACTGTTGGTGCTATTACTCCGGGTGCGTTTAAGGTTGCTAATATTGGTGGTACTATCACTAATATTGTTCAATCTAAACTTCACCGTGCAGGTTCTTGTGGACTTGTAACTCGTTCTGGTGGTCTGTTCAATGAACTTTCTAACATTATCTCTATCAATGCTGATGGTATTGCTGAGGGTGTTGCTATTGGTGGTGACAGATTTGTTGGTTCAGTTTTCATTGACAAT
>CAZPRE010000014.1:0-18770 GCA_964588875.1 uncultured Sulfurimonas sp.
AGTTTGAGAGAAAAAATCCTCTTACTCTTTTGGAAGTTCCAACTGATACAAGAGATGTAACAAAGGGAACAGCTATCATCGCGTTTAGCCGTAGAGATGTACTGCGTTTAAAACAGGACTACTCACGTTTCTTTAGTGTGAGTGTTGTTTATGGAAATCTTTCTCCTGAGGTTAGACGAGAAGAGGCACGGCGTTTTCGCGAAAAAGAGACACAGATCTTAATCGCTACAGATGCTATTGCAATGGGGATGAATCTTCCTATAGAAACTATACTTTTTTCAAAAGCTGAAAAATTTGATGGTATCACTCAGAGAAATTTACATCCATCTGAGGTTCATCAAATCTCTGGAAGAGCAGGAAGATTTGGAATGAGTGAAGAGGGATTCGTTGGTGCTTTAAACCCAGCAGCCTTGAAGATAGTCCAAAAGAATTTTTATAAACAAGATAAAGAGATTACTATACCTTTTAAGGTGATGGCAAACCTAGAACATATTAAGCTTGTTTCAAATATTTTAGAAGAGAAATCTCTTTTAGAAGTACTAAAATTCTTTGTAGAAAACATGGAGTTTAACGGACCATTTAATGCAAGTAGTTTAGATGATATGCTAGATGCAGCCGAGATAATTGATAGGTATGATTTAGATATAGCTATGAAGTATCATCTTGCTTGTGCACCATTAACACTTAAGTCACCTTATATTATAGCCGCGTTTGAGTCCTATATATTTGCCTTAGAACAACAACAAGTTGTAAAGTATAGTGCCCCTGTTTTAGTTGGAAGCTATGCTCAAACAGCTGATGAACTTCTTCGTTGTGAGGATATGGTTAAAGAGATTTCCTTATATCTATGGCTTAGTTATAGGTTTGATGAGTATTTCTTGGATGAACCAAAAGCACGACAACATAGAGAGGTTTTGAATAAGTATATAGAAGCAACATTGCAACAAGGTCAACTTGCAGCGAGTTGTAAACTGTGTGGGAAGACACTACCAATGAACTCAAAATATAATATTTGTCAGTCTTGCTTTAAGAAAAACTATACTGGTTCAAAAGGCCATAGACCTAAGCGGTATTAACTTTTAAATTCGTTTGAAAACATAAATAACTTATTAGGAATGTTATATTTATTATATTAACTCTAAAATATTTAAATAATGGTGTATTTTTATCTAAAGTAAATTATAATGTCTAAAATAAAATAGTGGATACCTATAATGATAACTACAGCTGACTTAAAAAGTAAAGTAATTGATGGTTTAAATCTTGAAGATATAACTCCTGATGAGATTGAAGATGATATGGCTCTTTTTGGGGATGATGGTTTAGGGCTTGATTCTGTTGATGCTATTGAACTTACATTAGTTATAGAAAAAGAGTTTGGTGTTAAAATTACAAATATGGCTGAAGCAGAAGCTATTTTTGCTAATGCACTCTCTTTAACAGCTTATATAAACGAGCAAAAAAATGCATAGATGCAAGAGTTAAATCTACCGCATATATTCCCAATAAAATTTGCAAGATATATCATCAGTAATGATGAGAGTTCTGCAAGGGTACAGGTAGAATTCGAATCTCTCCCAAGTATAGGAATGCTTATAGAAGCAGCTGCTCAAAGTAGTGCTGCAATCGGTAAGAAACAAAGCTCTAAAATGGGTTTTTTAGTAAGCCTTAAAAATGTAAAACTCCTCAATTCTCCCACAAAAAAAATCTTAGAAGTCCAAGTAAAACATGAACACAGTATGGAAAATATGAAAATGATGCAATTTGATATTTTTGAAGAAGATTTAAAAATTTCAACTGGTTCTTTTATGCTCATGGTAGAAAATTAAAACAAAGAAGTAAGATGAAAGCTTATATAAATAGTTACGAATCTCTCTGCTGTGCTGGAAATACGCAGGAGTTAATGGATGCGATATATTCTAAAAAGAGTTGTATTACTATAGATACCACTTATATAAGTGGTACACCTGTTGGTCTTGGAAGATGTGAGCATAATGATTTTTTCACAAGTCTAAATGTGGTAGTATCAGATGTATTAAAGAACTCAAATCTTGATGATTTTAGTGAGACTCTTCTGATCGTTGGTTCATCAGTTGGTGGAATGGCTGAGAGTGAAACTCACTATTTTAGAGATAAAAACTATAAAAATATAGATCCTTCTCGTCATGCTATCTCTGTAATAGAGCAGAGCCTAAATGCGGAGTTTAACTTTAGTGGTTCGCGTTCAATTTCTACTGCATGTACTTCAAGTGCAAATGCACTTTTACTTGCTAAAAGACTTATAAATGTAGGGGCATATAAAAATGTCTTAGTTGTTGGTGCTGACGCACTGTGTTATACAACTGTTTGTGGCTTTTATGCTTTGAGTGTTTTGTCTTCTTCGCAGTGTACACCTTTTGACGAGGGACGCAAGGGTATGAATGTCGCAGAAGGTATTGCTGCACTTTTAGTTCAAAATGAGCAGTCTAAAGATAGTATTGAACTTTGTGGAGTAGGGGCTAGTAGTGATGCATATCATATGACAAACCCAGATCCTGAGGCTGGTGGCGCGATAGCGAGTATGCTTCAAGCACTTGATGATGCAGGGCTAAACGCGGAGGATGTTGACTATGTAAATGCACATGGAACAGGCACTCAGGCAAATGATAAGGTAGAAGGCTTAGCTGTACAAACACTCTTTAATAACGTTTGTGTTAGTTCTACCAAAGCTATTACAGGGCATACCTTAGGTGCTGCTGGAGCGATAGAAGCTATCATCTCTTGTGAAGCTATTAAGCGCGGTGAGATTCCTCCTCAGAGTGCACTAGTAAATGCAGAAAATACAGAAATAAATATTCCAAGAGAAGCCTTAAAGCAAGAGGTGAAGTATGTTGTAAGTAACTCATTTGCCTTTGGTGGAAATAATACTTCTATTGTATTTGGAGGGGTGAAATAATGCGAGTAGCTATAAACATAATAAACGCGGCAAAGATATCTGCACCTACAAAAATAGAAGATTTACAAGAGAAACGTATAGTTCCAAAAATGATGTTAAGACGGCGTTTAACAAGAAACGCGAAGATAATGCTTTATCTTGCAGACAAGTGTGAGTTTAAGGGTGGCAAAATTGTTTATGCGTCCGCGTTTGGAGAGTTGCAATCAACTGTAGGTATTACAGATGCTATTTTAAATGAAACTGCTATATCACCAACACTCTTTCAAAACTCTGTTTATAACTCTGCTCCCTCATATTTCTCTCTTTTAAATGGTGACAAGGATGAAATCATCACTATATCTTCGGGTATGAAAAGCTCAAGTGAAGCTCTAAAAACAGCAGCTCTTCAAGCTCTTGTAAGCGGAGAGAGAGTTTTATGTGCGGCAACTGAATGTTTAGATATAAATATGATAGAAGATGTAAACTCATGTACTACATTTTTAGAAGCTGGTGCAGCAGTAGTTCTTGAAATCGCACAAAATGAGAGTGGTGCGATAGAGCTTAAAGATTTAAATGACAAGGGAATAATTGACTCTTTATCAGATCTTGTAAGCTTAGTAAATATGAATGAAAGTGGAGAGAGAAAAGTTTTTATAGACTTGTAAGGCTACTATTTAGCCCTACATATCATAAGTGTATGTCCAAAACCGAGTCCATCAACTTGTTCTTCAACTATGAGACCAGCTTCATCTGTAAACTGCTCAAACTCTGAGGCTCTGTACATTTTACTTGTATCATTAGCAAGGGCTGTAAAGTATGGTGAAGTATTTATAAGACAATAAGCCCCAATTTCGTGAGACTGTCTATCCCAAAATGGTTCAACGATATAGACTTTTCCGTCTTTGCCAAGAGCATTTTTAGCACGTCTCAAAATATTTACTATGTCATTTACCCCAAAACAATCAAGAAACTGACTCATCCAAACTGCATCTACATCACTTGGAAATGCTAGAGTATGGTCAAGCAAATCAATAGGATGACCTTTTACTCTTCCCTCAACACCATTTTCTTTAGCACGAATAAGAGCTTCGTTAATCTGTGGTTGATGATCAAGTATAGTTACTGTAGTCTCTGGTGATACAGAGGTAAGAGCTACTGACCACTTACCTGTATTTCCACCAATATCGAGCATGTTCTTGATATTTTTCTTACTCATAATATTTACAAGAGTTTTAAACGCGGCATCAGAGTAGAAGTGATCAAATCCAAACCAGCTATCTTTTGCTTTTTGAGGAAGTTTAGTTAGAAGTGGATAGATTGTCTCTTCATTAGTATTAAAAGCTTTATGAAGACCTACAGGCTCACCTTTTTTGAGTGATTCATCAAGATAAAAAAGACCAAGATAGTTGACATCATGATTGTAGTTGAGATTCGCTTTTGTCATCTCATCATTTTGTAAAAAGTAACCAATTTTTGTAAGAGAGTATTTCTCATCTTCAAAGCTAAGTGCACCCATACTAAAACCAGTTTCACATAGAACTTGAACAGCATACAAAGATAGGTCTCTGTCATCTGCTATTGCTTGAGCACTTAAAGGAGTTTTTTTATTTTTATGTAAAAGCTCAAATATACCCCAATCACGAAGTAGTCTGGCAACTTGAAAAACTATAGGCCCAAAAGCTATTTTTTGAGCTTCTAGGAGTGCTGTTCCTCCAGTCATATCTTTCGTATCAAACATTGTTGTCCTTAAAAATAGTGTTATAAATTTACTAGTTTATCGTATCTTTATTTGTCTAAAAGAATACCAAATTGCTTAAAATAGCTTCTGAGGTACTCTGGGAATTCAGAAAAGGAGTTATTGCTAACTTTACCAAAATTATCTTATATTTAGTATATTTTGCTAAAATAGAGTCGTATAAATTAACAGAATAAGAGAAAGTGGATAATGGCAAATAGCAAAAAAGTTTTAGTTCTTTACTACTCTCAAGCAGGGCAACTAAAACGAATACTCAATAAAATAGTTGCAGAACTAGGCGATGAAGAGATTCAAGTTGATATGAGGATGATTAAGCCAAAAAGAGATTATCCTTTCCCTTGGCCTTTTTATGAGTTTTTTGATGAGTTTCCAGAGGCTGTACAGTTAGATGGCTGTGAGATTGAAGATATGTCTGATTTAGAAGATGATTATGATTTAATTATTCTTGGTTATTCAGTCTGGTATATGACTCCTTCTATCCCGATAACCGCGTTTATGAAATCTGAGTCAGCTAAAAGAGTCTTTAAAAATAAGCCAGTTGTGACACTTGTAGCTTGTCGTGATATGTGGGTTCTTGCACAAGAGAAAATAAAAGAGATGCTAAACGCGGCAGGTGCTAGACATATTGACCATATAGCACTTACCGACCAAGGTGGTTCTATACGAAGTCTTATTACTCTTCCTACTTATATGCTTACAGCCCAAAAACAGTACTTCTCATTTCTTCCTCCTGCTGGAGTTTCTGAGCAAGAGATAGAAGCTTGTAGTAGATTTGGTCAAAGACTCAATGAGTCTTTAAAAGCAGATACAGAGAAAGAAAATACTCCAATGCTGAGAAACTTAGGAGCCGCAGTTGTTAATGGAAAACTTATAGCTAGTGAGAAGATAGCAAGCAGAAGTTTTCAAGTATGGACAAGGCTCATTAAACTTGGTGGAAAAAAATATTCACTTGGTAGAAAGGTAGTGATAACTATATACTTTGTGTTTTTATTGTTACTGATTTTTACAGTAATACCACTTAACATAATTGCTAGAAAAATTTTAAACATATTTCAAAAAGAGAAAATTAAAGCTATGGAAGAGCAGTATGAACTTCCTAGTGGAAGATAAGGCTTGCAATGATAAATGCGTATATAAATAATATTGAAACTTTTTTACCAAACTCGGTAGTAGATAACGAAAATATAGAAAAAGTTTTAGGTCAAGTGGGTGAACGCCCCTCGCGAGCTAAACGCCTTATCCTTCGCTCAAATAAAATAAAAACTAGATACTATGCTATTGACCCTATAACACGAAAACCTACACATACAAATGCGCAGCTTACTGCAAACGCGATAGAGAAGCTTGCTTGTGACTCTTTTGATTTAGACAGTGTAGATGTGCTTGCTTGTGGAACAACGATGCCAGACCAGCTAATGCCAAATCATGCTCTTATGGTTCACGGTGAGGTTGGTATGAAACCACTTGAAGTTGTCTCAACAGCAGGAATCTGCTTAAGCGGAGTAACGGCTTTAAAGTATGCAGTAAATGCGATTAAATCGGGTGATGCAAAAAAGGCAATTGCTACAGGAAGTGAAAATGCTTCTGCTGTGATGAGAGCTGAAAACTTTAAACCAGAACTCGAAGCACAAATAGATGCCCTTGAATCAAATGGCGAGATTGCATTTGAGAAAGACTTTTTAAGATGGATGTTAAGTGATGGTGCTGGAGCAATTGCTCTTAGTGATACTCCAAACGCGGACACTATCTCTTTAAGAGTAGATAAAATATATTCGCGTTCATTTGCAAATGAATTAGAAGCTTGTATGTACTCTGGTTGTGAGAAACAAGAGAACGGCAGTCTAAAAGGTTGGAGAGATTATGCTCCACAAGAGTGGTTAGATAAGTCAATATTCTCAGTGAAACAAGATGTAAAACTTCTTAATAAATATATTTCAGACTATACCGTTCAAAAACCCCTAGAGATGATGTTAGAAGAAGGACTATTTAATCCCGCTGAGATTGACTGGTTCTTACCACACTACTCTTCAAACTACTTTAGAAATGAAGTCTATGAAAAGATGAAAAATGCTGGTTGTGATATTCCTCAAGAGAAGTGGTTTACAAATCTCACTAATGTAGGAAATACAGGTTCTGCATCTATCTATATAATGCTATCTGAACTCTTTAAATCAGGCAAACTCAAAAAAGGTCAAAAACTTTTATGTTATATTCCTGAGAGCGGAAGATTTTCAACGGCGTTTATGCTTTTAGAGGCTGTTTAAGATGGATATAAACGCAGTACCTCAAGACGACAGCTCAACATACTCAAACAACAAAAAAGCTATCTATGCAAGAGATGAAGAGGGTAATGTAAGCGTTGTTGGTTCATCGGGCTGGGAAGCAGAAGAGACTGTAACAAAACAGGCTCTATCTGATTTACAAGAGCATGCTACTGAGGCTTATGATGAAGTCAAACGCGGTCTTAAATCACCACTTTATTTTCATATGTATAACATTCGTATGGACCTACAAGTTTTAGCCGACTCAACAGGCTTTTTTAAGTGGACAATAAAAAAAGATTTTGACCCTAAAAAATTTGTAAATATCTCTGCAAAAAGATTAGCAGTTTATGCCGATGCAATGGGTATAGACGAAGCAAAATTGATAGTTTTACCTCTTAGGGATTCAAATGAATAAAAACTTTGAGCATAAACACTCAGCACACTGTGAAAGCGGTGTTATGTCTTCAATGCTTCGGCATTATGGATTAAACCTTAGCGAGCCTATGGTCTTTGGTTTAGCTTCTGCTCTCTCTTTTGCTTACTTACCCTTTGTAAAGATGGGTGGAATGCCTCTTATTGCCTATAGAAATCTTCCAAAATCAATCATTAAAAACATTCGTAAAAACCTTGGCGTTAAGATGAAATTAGAGACTTTTTCAAATAAAGAAAAAGGTGAATCTCGTCTTAATGAACTCCTGAGCGAGGGTAAAATAGTTGGTGCACAAACTTCGGTTTATTGGCTACCGTACTTTCCAGAGGAGATGCGTTTTCACTTTAATGCACACAATCTTTTAGTAATTGCAAAAAATGAGAAAAACTACCACATAAGCGATCCAGTTTTTGAAGAGACTGTAGAGTGTGAACCATCCGCTCTTACAAAGGCGAGATTTGTAAAAGGTGTTATGGCTCCTAAAGGGCTTCTCTATTATCCAACTCATGTTCCAACAGACATAGACTTAAAGCCTATTATTGTAAAGTCAATCAAAAAAGTTGCAAAATCGATGCTCAACACTCCTGTGCCAATAGCGGGAATCAAAGGCTTTCGTTATCTTGCAAAATCTATTGTGAAGTTAGAGAAAAAAGATGAAAAGTATGCAAAGCTTTTTCTTGGTCACATAGTAAGAATGCAAGAAGAAATAGGGACTGGTGGTGCAGGTTTTAGATATATTTATGCTTCATTTTTAAAAGAGTCTAGCGAGATATTTAACAATGACGAGACTCTATCAGAGGCTTCAGAGATGTTCTTAGAAGTTGGCGATAGATTTCGTGAGTTCGCACTTATGATTGCAAAGGCTGTAAGATCTAAAAAAGCAACAGACTTTCAAGCAATAGCAGATAAATTAAATGCCGTTGCAGATGATGAGATACTAGCTTATAAAAAATTATTAGAATTTGTCGATAAAAACTAAATGATAAAAATCTCCAATCTCACAAAAAACTATGGGGACAAAAAAGCTCTTGATAATCTCTCTTTAGAGATAAAAGAGGGGACTATTTTTGGTCTTCTCGGGGTTAATGGAGCTGGAAAAACTACACTTTTAAGTATTTTAAATGGTCTTGTTGAGATGGATAGTGGAGAGATTGAAGTTTTTGGTCTTGATATGAGAAAAGAGAAAAAAGATATAAAATCTATAAGCTCCATCATTCCCCAACATCTTGCTTTTTATGAGAACTTGAGCGTCAAAGAGAACTTGGATTTTTTTGCCCAGATTCAAAAAGCCACAAAAGAAGACTATGAAAAAGCGCTCAAGGTAAATTCTCTTGAGTCTTTACTAAAGCAGAAAGCTTCTACTCTCTCAGGTGGACAAAAACGCCGCTTAAATATCGCTATAGGACTTCTCAATAATCCAAAAGTAATCTACTTTGACGAGCCAACGGTTGGCATTGACCCTAAAAGTAGAAATGAGATTTTAGACTCCATAAAGAACTATAAAAAACTTGGTATTACCGTAGTTTATACCTCTCACTATATGACTGAGATTGAGAAGATTTGTGATGAGGTAGCCATCATTAGCGAGGGGAAATTAGTCGAGCAAGACAGACTTGAAAACCTACTCTCTAACAAGGTGAGTGATAACGTTAGCATTGAAGTTATATACTCAGACGTTTTAAAAACTTTAGCCTTAGAGTTCATTGACGAGACAACTATAAAAACCACACAATCAGAACTTAGCTCCCTTTTAGAGACTCTGAGCGCAAACACGGTAGCTATCAAACAGATACGTTATGGTTCGACAAACTTAGAGAAACACTTTTTAGATATTACAGGGCAAAATGATGCTTAGAGCGATGATAAAAAAAGAGTTACTACTTGTCCTTCGAGATAAACATGCACTCTTAGCCCTTTTTGTAATGCCAGCTATTTTTATAGTAATCATGTCTGTTGCTATGCGAGATCAATTCTCTACAAAAAACATAGAGTTCTCTTTGTATATAAATGATGCAGATAAGACTGAGATGACCGAGGCCATCATAAAAGATGTAAACGCGGATAAAAACTTTAAGGTTTTGGAAGCCGAAGAGGGAGCCGCGTTTGTAGTTCGTCTTCCTAAACGCTATGCAAAAGATTCTCGTAAAAAAGTAAAAATATCCGTAAAAGATTCCATAAAGAGTGATCAAATAGAAGCCTTTAAAGCGATGTTGTCTGAGCATATTTTAAGAGCTAGATTTGACTTAATGGCTGAGAACGTGAAAGAGCACTCCTATAAAGCATCAAAGAGTTTAAAAGAGCTAGAAATCTCAACTGACAAGCTTTACAAGGTAAAGTATAACGGCTCAAAAACCATACCAAATTCAACGCAGCAGTCTGTGCCTGCTTGGATAGTCTTTGGTATGTTTTTTATTATCATCCCAATGTCAACTATTTATATAAACGAGAGAAAGCAAAATACTCTTTCGCGTTTAAACTCTATGAACGTATCTATCTTTGCTATGACTTTTTCAAAATCTGTGCCTTATCTAATAATCAATCAAATTCAAGTATGGATTATGATTGGAGTGGGAGTTTTTATAGTGCCACTCTTTGACTCAACTCCAGCACTCTCGATTAACGGTAGCATAGGTGCTGTGATTTTAATCTCTACAGCCCTAAGTATAGCCGCTATAGGCATATCAACTCTTATCGCGGTAACGGCTTCATCAAGTGAGCAAGCAACTACGATAGGTGGAATTTTTAATATCCTTTTAGGGGCTGTTGGTGGTGTTATGGTACCAAAGTTCATTATGCCAGAGTCTATGCAAAACATTGCAGAGTATTCTCCTATGGGATGGGGACTCGATGGTTTTTTAGAGATATTTTTAAAATCAGCCGACGCTAGCATGGTTATAGACGACGCCGCAAAACTAATCGCATTTGGTTTGAGTCTCTTAATAGTATCTATGATAACGTTACAGATAAGAATAAATAGAGGTCTTTAGAATTATAGCACCAAGTCCAACACCTTTCCTATATTGTCTTTCATGTACATACTCTTCTTGAATATTGACATAAATATATAAAATCAGTATAATATAATAGTATATAAAATAAGGAGTTTAAATGTTTACAATAGCTTCAAGAGATATTATAAAAACACCATCTTACATAACTTCTCCAAAAGAGATTACATTTGTTGAAGATGCGAAAAAGCATGTTATTAAAAGTGTAGTTTTTCCTTATGCCCTGTATGAACAGTTAAGAGAGAAGATTGAAGATGAACTTTATATAATTCAAAATAAAAAAGCACTCTCAAAAGAGTCATATGATGATTTCTTAGAGATAGAAGATGTTTGTGAAGAGTTGACAAAGTGAGGCGAGGAGAAATCTACCTTGTAAATTTTGGTAAAAAATATAATAGTGAGTTTGGAAAAATCAGACCAGCACTTATAATTCAAAATGACATTGCAAATAGAAATATTGAAAAAGTAGATTTTAAAGGGGTAAGTGTAATCCCCTTAACTTCATCCATCGACGGAGGTAGTTTAAGAGTTCAAGTCTCAAAAAGAGATAAACTTGATATATCTAGTGAAATATGTATTAACGAGTTATGTACACTTGACATAACAAGGATTAAATTAGATAATATGCTTACAAGTTTAACTTCTAGTGAACTAAAAGAAGTTAACATAAGGTTAGTAGACCACTTGGGGTTGTAAATGGATTTAGAACAACTAAAAAACGATTTAAAAATTATGATAATAGATGAGTGTGAAAAAGAGGATATAACTCCTGCTGATATACTCAACGATGCTGAACTTTTTTCACCAGAAAATGAGCTTGAACTTGATTCTCTTGATGCACTTCAAATCTCAATGGGTATTCAAAAAGCTTACAAGATAAGACTTGTAGACCCAAAAGAGTTTCGTCGCGTTGTAACTACTATAGATAATTTAGCCGCGTTTATACTAGAGAAAAATGCATAAAATAAATATCTTAGATTATTATGTTCGATCCTCTCAGGGTACGATGCATGAAATTTTAGAGGTAATTAAAAGCGGTGATATCAAGTGTATAAGCAAAGAAGTAAATACTCTTGATGGTAAACGAAGCGTGCCCTATTTTTTACTACAAGAGCGAGTGGCAGATACAAAAGAGGCTATTACAAACGCCATTAAAGAGGTGGCGTTTGAGTTAGTCAAGAATCTCACCACAGAGCAAAAGTTAAATACAGTACTTCTTTTAGGAACGGCAATCTTAGACAAGAATGTTATCAATTCAGTCGAAGATACGACAAACGAGTATGATAATAATCCCGAGCAATTTTGTAAAACATCTCTTGATTCTTATGCACAAGATACAGCAAAAGAACTTGGTTTAAATCCTTTTACAATGACTATTGCAACTGCATGTACTTCGAGTATAAATGCAACTCTTGAAGCGAGAAATCTTGTAAACTCTGGAGTTTGCCAGAGAGCTGTTGTTGTTGGTGCTGAATTCTCTTTAGGAATGATGAGTGATGGATTTGTTTCTATGAACCTGCTATCTATGAGTAGTCAAAAACCTTTTGATAAGAGTAGAGATGGACTCATATTAGGTGAGGCTATTGCTGGCGTTTTACTTGGGGCAGAAGAGTCACAATGGAGCCTTTTAGGTGGATATTCAAACTGTAACTCTCAAACTATAACTGCGGTTAGTGATAGCGGAGATGAGTTTTTTGAGGTAATGTCAAAGGCCATGGAGTTAAGCAGTGTAAACGCGGGGGATATAACAACTCTCAAAGCACATGCAACCTCTTCACTCTCAAATGACTTAGCAGAGATGAACGCCATAAGTAAAATCTTTGATAAGAACTTAGACTTTACAGCTATAAAACCTTATGTTGGGCATACTTTAGGGGCGTGTGGAATTTTAGAGATGGCTATGATGATGGCATGTGTGGATGAGGGTTTTGTTCCAAAAACTCTTAATTCTCAAGAGAGTATAAGTGAAGAGTTTATTCCACTACAAGAGCATAAAAAATGCAATGAGGGTGTTTTCATGCTTAATTACTTTGGCTTTGGTGGGAATAACACATCTGCCATTATTCAAAAAGAGTTGACATGAAACTCTATGTAAAAGCTATAAGTTCTTACCAAGGTAACTTAGAAGACGTTGATATTAAAAAAGAGTTAAAACAGACATATAAACGCGATACAAGAAGACAAGATAAGTTTATGCATCTAGCCTTATGGGGTGCCCTAAGACTCAAAGAGAGATGTGAAATAAACTCTGATGATGAAATCTATATTACAAGTGGCGTTGGAAATATGGAGATAATGCAAAAGTGTAACGAATATGTAAATGTACAAAAAGATATTTTAAGACCCTTTGATTTTATCAATATGCTTGGAAATACTACTAGTTATCATATAGCAAAAACCATAGGTACCAAGGGTAAAAATATCTTTGAAGTCTCAAACTCTTTTAGCTTTATTAACTCTCTAATATCAGCTTATGCATCTATAAGCATCTCAAAAAAAGAGGCTGTTTTAGGCTGTGTTGATTTAGCAACGCAGCCTCAATCTTTAATAAAAAGAGTTTTAGGACTTGATAAAGAAGTTACCGTTCTAAGTGGGGTTAACTATCAAAAATTATCATTAACTATGGACGAGGCAATCGCATCTATAGAGTTTGATACAAAAACGTATACTTTTGATGAACTCCAAGGTATAGTTGAAAATAGCAATGTTAAAGTTATCTATGCACCTAAAGACAACTACTTTGAGACTATGGCAAGTTATTATGTAAACAGAGCCATAGAAGCTAAAGAGGAGTTGATTTATGTAGACTCTTTTGAAGATAATTATAAGATATTAAGGGTAGAGATACTAGATTAGTCTACAACTAAAAATAGCTAAGCCACCAATCTTTTCGTCTTGATTTAAGCCCTGCAAACCATTTACTAGGATAGTAGAGTGCAATTACAACTGCTATCCAAGCTATATAAGTAGGAAGAAGTTCATAACCATAAGAGTACTCTGGAGGGTTAGGGCCTATAGGCGTTTGCATAAGCCAGGCAGCATCATTGAAAACAATAAGTGCTAAAATAATTCCACCAAGGTGAAGGATTGGGATATGCAAGATATAGAAGAAAAAAGGCACTTGTCCAAAGTTTCTAAATGGCTCAGACCATCGTCCTAGAGGCCTATCCAAAAGAGACATAAGTATCATTGCAAAACCTATGAAGAAGAGAAGAAAAATAAGGGATGGCGGATACTTTGTGAAGTTTAAAAAACTCATAACAGTCTGTTCTAGTGTCTCTTGTTGTACGAATAGCCTTGGATCGCCATAAATATTTGTCCATCTTAAAACTAGACTCAAAATAAAAAATCCAAGCCCTGAGAGAAGAAATATTTTCTTTCTTTGCTCTCTGGCCATTTTTGTAATTGGACCAAAGAGATATCCTAGTGACATTACACCAATCCAAGGTGCTAGAGGGTAGATAACTCGAACTTCGATATCTCCAAAATAGATATTTGCAGGAACATAAGCTAAATTCCAAATCCACCCATACTCTCCAAATACCAAAGGCTCAATGCCATCAAAAGCATTATGACCTAAAAGTAAAAATGCGGTGATGAGCGCGATAAGCCATTTAGGAAGATAGACAATTCCTGCCATTCCTATCATCGCAACACCGATAGCAAAAAGTACTGCTATTTTTGGTTGATAGTAGAAGTCCGATGAGAAAGTCCAGAAAAATCCAACAAGAGTGAGTTCTAAAAATATGAGCCATATGCCACGAGTAAATGCGAGATAAGCAAGTTGGGATTTAGTTCTTCTACTCGAGGCAAAAAAGAGTCCAATCCCTGCAAGGAATATAAATACAGGAGCTGCAAAATGAGTTATCCAGCGAGTTAAAAAGACCTCTAAATTGCTAAGATATATATCCGTAGGTGCCCAGTAGACAAAATTTAAAGCAAAAAAATCCCGAGAATGATCTAGTGCCATAATGACCATAGTGAGTCCACGAAGTATATCTAATGCTTCAAATCTTTCTTTTTTAAGAGCTTTAATGATTGATTCCTTATTCTATATAAGATATCTTAACACAATAATGTAGAAAATATTTTAATTCTTATATCATCACTCTATGTAAATGCTTATGAACTACTAAAAATGGAAGTTGTAATCGATGATAGACCAGAAATAGTAGTCTTTAAGTCGGATAGTGTTTTAGTAGGAGAAAAACTCTCTTATACCATTACTTGGAAGACCATAAACGCGACTGATGTAAACATAACATTTTTCGCAAAGGTTGAAACTTCTATCTGTTATTGTCATACTCATCAAAGGCAACTTCTGTTTTCCAGGGGATATCCGTTTGTCCTAACTGATAACCAATGTTAAAAAGTTCTATCATCTCTTTGGGTTTAAACTCGGTTGGAACTGTTATGATATCAGGCATTTTATCAGGAATAGATGCCATTTTAAACTTAAAACCTTTCTTTTGACAACTCTTATAAAGTCTATAAACACTTCTGTCAAAAAGTAAGTCCATCTCAGTTAGGACATATGCTTCAATGATGCTAAATGGGGATTGCTCAACGGGTTGATAGACATCTCTTTGTCTATATTTTCTATTTGCAACAGTGTAGAGAGTCACATCAAAATCAGTGTTTGCACTTTTGTCAAATTCTAGCACTTCGCCCCAGTTTACAAGTAAACCTATCATGAAAACCTGAGCATAGATACCACCATCTATATGCATCTGGTAGTAATCTTTACCATCTACATCGACACTCATGTATTGAGGTGGAAGATAAACAGGAAGGGCGGATGAAGCATAGATAATATCTGCAAATCTTTGATATTTATCAGGTCTATTGCTTGATGCGATAGCTCCCATATCCCAGACTGTTAGTTGTCCTGTGTCTATGTTTGTAGTGCCGATGTAGAGGCGACGACCTTTTTTATGTTCGCGAGCCACCTTGTCCAGAAAAGCTTTATCAAAATTCTTCTTAAAGAGTTTTTTAAGTGGTTTTGCATTCATTATGTAGCCATAACCAAAGAAGCTTGACCAAGTACTCACAAATATGTTCTCCGTATGCATCTTGGTGTAAAAATACTCTACCTTATGGAGCTCTTCTTCACCTAAAAAGATAAAAGGAGCCATTACTGCTCCAGTTGATATTCCTGTTATGATGTCAAACTTTGGAATTTCCCCTTTGTCAGTCCAGCCAAGTATAAGGCCTGTTCCAAAAGCACCACGACTACCACCACCAGTTAGCGTTAAAATATCAAAGGGAACAGATCCATTTTTCTTACTATATTTTTGAGCTTTTTGAGTTAAAACAGAGCCGAGACTATTTTTTATAGAGCATTTGTCACTAGAGTTGATGTCTAAGTCTAGTGCTCCCCAAGAAAGTTTCTGTGCATAGGCTTGGGGAAGTGGAGTTGGTCTTGTAGCACAAGCATTAAAAAGTAAAATAATAGTTATAGAGAGAAAGAATATTCGCATTTAAAGCCTATTTATTAGAATTATTGTTATTATAACACTAAATTAATGATTTAGTGAGGAAGATAAATGAAGTTTATTCAAATATTTTTAGGAGTTGTGTTTTACTTCTTAATAGCGGGATGTAGTATTCCTGTAGTAGCTCCAGTTAAAGTAGAATTAACAAATGAAAAGATTAACTATCTTGAAGATGTTAAGCCTATCTTGGATAAACGCTGTGTTAGTTGCCACTCATGTTATAACTCTCCATGTCAGGCTAAATTTAGTTCTTTTGAAGGTGTTGATAGAGGGGGAAGTAAGCTAGAAGTTTATAATTCATCGCGTTTAAAACCAATGGATCCAACTCGTCTTTTCATTGATGCAAAATCTACAGAGGAGTGGCACACTAAAGGTTTTTACTCTCTCACGGATTCAGTTGATTCGAATGAAAGTCACAATGATTCTATAATGATGCACATGCTTTATGATAAAAAGCAAAATCCTAAAATTATAGGCTCTTATGAACCAGAGAGTGATGAACTAATCTGTCCCCGTAACAAAAAAGAAGTAAACGAGTATATGGATGAAAAAGAGAATCACGGTATGCCGTATGGTTTTCCTGCACTTAAAGAAGGTGAGTACCAAACACTTGCACAGTGGATTCATCGTGGTGCAAAAGGTCCAAGTAAAGAAGAGCAAAAAGTGCTAGAGACACCAAGTAAACTAGCAGCAATAGAGATAAAAAAATGGGAAGATTTTTTAAACAAAAAGGATGCAAAACATACTGTAACTGCGAGATACCTTTATGAGCATCTCTTTTTATCACATATAAATTTTAAGTCTGCTGCTGGTGAGTATTATGAACTTGTCCGTTCATGCTCACCTTCACCAGAAGAGGTAAATGTAATTCCCTCTCTTCGCCCTTTTGATAATCCAAAAGTGAAAAAGTTTTATTATAGATTTCAAAAAATTCATTCAACTATAGTCTATAAAACACATATGGTCATAGTTTTTGATGATAAAAAGCTGTCTCGATTTAAAGAGCTTTTTATAGAGCCAAAATGGGTTGAAAAGCCACACTATATCGATTATGAAATAAAAATGAGTGCAAACCCTTTTATGGCTTTTTATCAGATTCCGGCAAAGTCACGATATCAATTTTTATTAGATAATGCTTACTATACTGTCATGACTTTTATTCGTGGACCAGTCTGTCGAGGACAGATGGCTCTTAATGTTATTCATGATCATTTCTGGATAATGTTTATGGATCCTGAATCAGACCTCTCATTAAGTAATCCTCAGTTTATAAAAGAGCAGTTTAATAACTTAAGTATGCCTATAGAGACAAGTGCTCAAGGGATATTTCAGACATTTAGTGATAGATATAAGGAACGATATTCTACATATTTTAGAGCTAAGCAGAAGCTATATGATAGTGTCTATCCAGAAGGTCTAGGTCTTGATTCTATTTGGAAGGGTGAAGCAGCAGAAGATAGTCCACTTTTAACAATTTATAGACACTTCGATAGTGCTTCAGTGCATAAAGGAGTTTTAGGTAAAGAGCCTCGAACTATGTGGGTTATTGACTATCCTCAGTTTGAGAGAATATACTATGCTTTAGTAGCTGGCTATGATGTTTTTGGAAATATCTCGCATCAAACAAATATTAGAAGATATATGGATTTTTTACGTATGGAGGGAGAGCTTAACTTTATTTCATATATGCCATATGGAACTCGTTTAGATATATTTAAAAAGTGGTATATAAATGATGGTGATATAGAAAATATTGAAGATGAAGATGGTGCTAGAGGGTATGGCCTAATGAAACGCTCTTCAGGGGTTACATATAAAACATCAAATTATAAAAATGAGTTTATAGAAAAAGTTGTAAATAATCATATACTTAAATCAACAGATATTAAGTTCGATGATATGAATTACTATAAAGTAGGTGAGAAACCGCCAAAAATGCCAAAAGAGTTTCATACACTTAAAGATATTCAAGATGGAGCAAGGTCTCTAACCGCTCCTGGATCTGGATTCATTACTTATATAACTGATAATGGTGTTAACAATGCAATAGTTAGAATAATCAGACAGGATGGTTCGAGTCAGATTGTAAGCTTAGTTATAAATCGTTGGCATGACAATGTAAACTCTCTTTTTAATGGTGAACAGGTTAATCCGCAAAAAGATACGATAGATATAGTTAACGGTTCAATTGGTTCTTACCCTAATATGTTTGCAGTGGTTTATGAAAAAGATCTTCCAGATTTTTTTGATATGTTGAAAAACTTCGATGATAGTGACAAATATGTGCTTAAAACAAGCAAATATTTTATAGGTCGTGATGATAAAAACTTCTGGAAACATTTTGATTTTTTTCAGAAAAACTTTGAAGAATCAGACCCATTAAATGCAGGTCTTTATGATTTGAATCGTTACTATAAATATGGTTGGGGCGAGTTTGGACTTTAAAGCTAAAAAAGTTTTAGATGCTTTTGTTACAAGCTCAAAATATGCACTAGAAAAGAGATACGAGATGCTTAAGTGAAAATGTTTCTTGATGGACTTTATAGTGTTGTTGAAGTGAGTGAAACAGAGGCTATAGTTCTTTTAGCAGACTCCAATCACCCAGTTTTTAAAGCACATTTTCCATCAAATCCAATTTTACCAGGTTTTGTACATTTAGAGATAATCTCAGAGGTGTTTAAAATAAACATCACAGGTGTGAAAAAAGCTAAGTACACCAACTTAGTTTTACCATCACAAACTCTTCACTATATAAGGAATAATAATAAAATAATTGTGACTTGCCAAGACAAAGATATAGCAAGTTTTAACATAGTATAATTCAAATAATAAAAATCGGGAACATTCAATGATAATCAACAATAGAATAATTTCATACAAAAATTTCTTACATGACAAAACAG
>CAZPRE010000015.1:0-18470 GCA_964588875.1 uncultured Sulfurimonas sp.
AGAGTTCATTTCGAAGTGCATAGTAGTTAAGTATATTTACATCTACAAACTCAAAGTCATCATACTTCTCTCTGTAATGTGGTACTTCACCCTTACGAATATCATTTGCTATGAGCGTGATGGCTTGCTCTTCACTCTGTCTAAAAATCTTTGTAAGTTTAACTGTTGGAGCAAGTTCTAAAGTCAGAGCATCACTTAAAACATTTCCTGCACCAATAGGAGGAAGTTGTGCATCATCCCCAACGATAATAAGTATTGCAGTTTTTTTTATTTTTGCGACAAGACGAGCAAAAAGTGAAGAGTTTATCATTGAGGCTTCATCTATAAGCATAACTGAGAATGGAAAGGCATCCATCTTTTCAAACTTGATAAGCAGACTCTGAATAGTAGCTGACTCATAGCCTGTAGTATCTGCAATACGCTGAGAAGCTATGCCACTAAGTGCACAGGTCATAATTTCTTTGTCATCATACTTTGTGTTTAAAAGATTTAAAATTGTTTTAGAAGTTGTACTCTTACCGGTTCCGGCGTAACCCACTAAAAAAAGAAGTGAAGCTCCCTTGTTAATAGCCTCAACCGCAGAGCGTTGTTGATCTCCAAGTTTAAGTTCTTTGTCGGATAAAAATTCATCCAAATCTTTTACAAAACCACCGCTATCTAGTTTTGAGCGAGCCGTGAAACTATCATGTAAAAACTTCTCTGAATCATAAAGTCGTGAGGGTGAAACGCGGTCGTTTTTCATAATCACAATACTCTGTTCAGCTACTCTCTCTATAAGTGCGGCTTCATAAAGATGGTTCATATTGTTAAACATAAGAAGTTCATTTAGGCCTGAAAACAAAATCTCTTTACTAACGCAAGAGTTTCCCTGTTGCTCGCAGTAATTCATCAAAACATAATCCATAGCCGAGCTTATACGACCCTCGTTATCTTTTGCTACACCCATCTTTAAAGCTAATTCATCGGCACGTTTAAAACCTATGGAGTTTATGTTTGTAAGTATATATGGGTTATCTTTTATTTTTGTACAAGGCTCCGCTACATCTTTCATAGCTGTGGCTATTGTAGTTAAAAGTATAGGCGAGACATCAAAAGGTGTTAAAAATTCACCAAGCTCTCTCATAGAACGAAACTGTTTCCATGAAGCTTGAATCTTTTTAAGACGTTTCTCTTTTATGCCATTAAACTCTAAAAGTCTTTCTATGTCGTTATCTAAAATATCAACTAAACCATCTTCTCCAAACTTCTCTATAAGTTCGCTTGAGAGTTTTTTAGTAAAACCTTTAACGATTTTATTTAAAAAGAAAAATAGTTGATTTTGATTGACTTTAATGGAGGTAAACTTAAAAGTTTTACCATGTTTTTTATGCTCTTCCCAAACGCCACTAAGGGTTATAGCTGAGCTTTTAATATTTGAGACTTCTGTCTCATAGTAAGTACCACTTATTTTTTCGCCGCTCTTTAAAACGGCTATAAAAAAGCCCTCGTCTTCAAATAGAATTTTATCGATTTGACCAATAAGGGTAGTTTGCAAATTTAAGCCTTAATTCTCTCTAATCTATCAGCTTCTTGAGCCTTATAAAGCTCTGCGCAACCTTTTGAAAGTTCACGAATTTTCAGCATATAGTTCTGGCGTTCAGTCTGGGAGATTGCTTTTCTTGCGTCAAGAACATTAAATGTGTTTGAAGCCATCATACATAAATCATAAGCAGGGAGAGGAAGACCCGCTTCAATAGTTTTTAAACACTCATCGCATTTTGCATTAAAGTCGGCAAATAACATCTCAACGTCCGCTACTTCAAAGTTATACTTAGAAAACTGAATCTCACTCTCTTTATGAACATCTCTATAGTAAGTTTTCCCATGTTCATTTTCACCCCAAACAATGTCAAAAATATTATCAACACCTTGAAGATACATTGCTAAACGCTCTGTTCCATAAGTTATCTCAACTGCAACGGGATTACACTCAATACCGCCAACTTGTTGAAAGTATGTAAACTGAGTAACTTCCATACCATTTAACCAAACTTCCCAACCAAGTCCCCAGGCACCAAGTGTTGGAGACTCCCAGTTATCTTCAATAAAACGGATATCGTGTTGTGAAACATCAAGACCTAGGTATTCTAATGATTTTAGGTAAAGTTCTTGAATGTTATCTGGTGATGGTTTGATAAGTGCTTGAAACTGATAATATGAACCAAGTCTATTTGGGTTTTCACCGTAACGTCCGTCTGTTGGACGACGAGATGGTGCTACATAGGCAGCAGCCCAAGGAGTTGAATCTAATGAACGAAGAAAAGTTGCTGGGTGAAAAGTACCAGCTCCTGCTGGAATATCGTAAGGCTGAACTATACTACACCCTTGTTTCATCCAAAACTCTTGTAACTTTAGTAACATCTCGCTAAAAGTAATCATTATTTCTCCACTTATATAATTGGTGTAATTATATCTCAGGATACTTGTTTATTAATAAATTTGTTTAATATTTAACAATCATTCCAATTTTAATATACTGATTGTTTGCAGTGCTATCTGGCTCATAATAGCCATCACCTAAGTTATCGTACTCAACTGTAGATGCTTCGATTTTTTGCTCTTGAAATGTGCCTTCTATAAACATACCAAACTTTTGTGTGAAGCTGTAAGTTAAAGCTATATTGAGTTCTTTTATATCTGTTTGTCCCAAATCAAAGTCTAGACCATAGGCCGATTCACTCATCATTGGGTTGATTGCATACTGATACCCCACTGAGAGATCAATATTCAATTTTTTTGTAATATCAAGACTTACTCCTAGCGAAGGTTCTACATAAAACCATGTATATTGTTCTACCTGAGAATAAGAGAGTTTACGTTCCCAAAATCTATATCCAAGACCTAAGCCAAAATAAATTGCAGTTGACTCATGAATTTTTCTACTATAAGTATATGCTATGTCTGTATCTATTACATGGTTTTGAGTGCTACTTACTACAGAGCCATATCCTAAACCACCAACTATATACGAACCTACATACTCAGTCTCTCCAGCTACAGACATTAGCGTAATGTCAATCTTACTTCTGGATGTTTGGGATTCTAAAAAACTAAATCCTATACCCATCTCATATCCCAATATCTCACTAAGACTTGACTTCTCACTATCTAAAATTTTTCCATTTCTATCATACTCTCTATAGTCCATACTCATACCGACTAAGGCAATTGAGTTTGTTATCTTTGCTTGGGCAATACTTACGAATAAAACTAATAAAATAAAAATATTTCTTAAACCATTTTGCATATAATATCTCCTATTTCTCTATCTAAAGAGTTGGCTACAACACCGCACTTCACTTTTAGTAAAAAACATATTTTCTCTCTATGCGATGGACTTAAACACTCGTAATTTCCCATACCTTTAGATATAACTAAGTCTGCACTATCAAAAAGATCTTTTGCTTCTTGTGTTGCACGAGAGTATGCAAACCCTGGAGTATTAACACCACTATCAACTAGATTACACAGTTCATTAAAACCTGCTTCTTTAGCCTCTAAAATTGTTACATCATTAATAATTGGTGTGCCTCTTACAAAATAGTGGTACACCGCATTTGGATAGAGTTCTTTGAGAGTTTCAACAAACATATAGTCAAATATATGCTCGCCTACATTATCACCTAAAATAACTACACTTTTTGCAGTAGCTAAAGAAGTTTCTAACTCTTTAAAATCATTATGAGAAAAGTCTGTGTCAAAAACCTTTATAAGTTCTTCACCTAAATCAAATTCTACTTCTGCGGCTAGGTCAATAACATTCCCTGCAACTGCAATTTTAGTTGCAGTGAGAAGCTTATCATTTGAAGTAAGTACTTTTTCTTTTAAAAATGGGACAAAGGAGAGTGCTTTTGCTGTTGAGAGTGCTTTGACCTCATCATAAAGGTCTTTTTTATTAGCAATATCTGCCATTTTCTCGTATACATAAGAGGCAATCTCTGGAGGGTTTTGTTTAAATGAAAAATCTTTACTCATATCTTCTATTGCAGAAGTGAGTTCACTTTTTAAAGAAGAATCTGCATCTATAGCATCAGCAACTTTAACACTCTGGTTGATGATGCAACCAACACAAGCTTCATCTATTAGCATTATTTATCAGTGTGGTCTTCTATAGCTTTATTCCACATAAGTTTATACTTACGTCTCATAAATTCCACCTCTTGCTGAGAGAGTTTAAATTGTTCTTGAAGGGTATGAATTGTTAATCTATCTTCATCATAAAGTTCTTGTAGTGACCCTAAGGCTTCACGTAAAAATTCATTTTCAACTTTTACAGCCCCTATAGTTTCATCCTTTGCATCAAGAACTTTTTCATGAAGATTGATAATGGTACCTATCGTTTTTTCAACAAACTCGGGTTGTACCATCATCTCATGTGTGTTTCGTTTAGAGAGTTCACTAAGTTGTGCAGGAACAACTTCATTAGTCCCTTTTGATGGGTCTATAAGTCTAAAACCATCCTCAACCTTAACAGTTAATTTACCGTGTTCACATAAATCATCTATAGCTGAAATATCTAAACCCGTTAACTCACTATACTCTTCATCACTCATCCACTGCATGTCTTTCCTTTTAGTTTATACGTTAATTATAGTCTCTATTTCTAAAGAATCCATCTCAACTTTTTTTGCTTTTGCAATACGGTCTTCTTGTAGTTTTACTGATAATTCTTCATTGTCTAAAGCTAACATCTGCATTGCTAAATAAGCTGAATTAATTGCTCCAGCTTTTCCTATTGCTACTGTAGCAACTGGCATTCCAGCTGGCATTTGAACAGTTGAAAGAAGTGCATCGATTCCGCTTAAAGCTGATGCAGACATCGGAACACCAATAATAGGCTTAATAGTTTTAGAAGACAAAACACCTGCTAAGTGTGCAGCCATACCAGCAGCAGCGATGAAAACTTGAGCACCTTTTTTTTCAGCTTCAGTAATATACTGAGCAGTTCTTTCTGGTGAACGATGAGCAGAAGAGATAATTAGTTCATAGTTAACACCAAATGCTTCAAATGTGTCTGAACACGATTTCATTACTTCATAGTCACTTTTTGAACCCATTACGATTGATACAAATTTCATTTATTATTTTCCTATATTTTATTTATGAAATTATAGCATTTTATTGATGGACTTCTTGTATAATATGATTTACTAAGGAATTTTTATATGCTAAATCTAGAGTTCGTTATTATCTTAATAAATATACTTCTATTGTTCTTTGTATATCTCTGGCTTTTTCCAAGAGTGGCTGGTTCTGATATCACAAAATTATCTACTTACGACCTTATAACTTCCATAGTCTCTGTGAGTATTGCAGGTTCTCTATTTTGGGGTTCTGGCTTTGAGTTTAATGCTCTTTTTATAACAACCAATTGGTTCTGGTTTACATTAATAACTTATTTTACTATTGAAATACCACTTGCAATATGGTATTTCAAAAAGTACGACATTTTCAAATCGCTTTAAAACTACTTTTTAGGACGACTTGTCATTGTATCGTTTACCGGAACTCTAAAAAATGTATATGATGGAAATGACGTTGGAAGAGTTATCTCATTTAAATTTCCACTATGTATAGCCTCTAGAACTTTTCCATTTTTAGCCTTAAGCTGTTTCATTTTCATATAAAAACGGCCATCTTTTTCATAAGTGCAACCATACTCATTATCTACTACTTCTACTTTTGAGCCTGATGGAAAAACAACTTCCATCTCATCATTTGGAAGAGTTTTGTACTTACATAAAAAGTGTGTACCATCCGCGTTTACTACACCACTTACTTGATGAGTTCCCATCTGCATAGTAAAATCTAAACTCTGTGTATCATGGCGTTCAAATGGACGAGAGACTAAATAAGCATCAGTATAACCACGGTTTTGAAGTGATTGAAGTTCATACTGATATTTCTCATCGTTAAACTCATCATTATAATAATCATCTATCGCCATTTTATAAGCTTTTGCTGTTGTAGCCGCATAGTAAGCTGTTTTTGTACGACCTTCTACTTTTACAGAATCAACAACACCGCTATCAAGTATCTCTTTCATATGCGAAGCAAGGTTTAAATCTTTTGCATTCATAATGTAAGTTCCAACACCCTCTTCCTCATCAAGTCTAAAGAGCGTTCCTGTCTCAGGATTTGCAGCATAAAGTTCATAATCAAAACGACAATCATTTGCACAGCTTCCACGATTTGGAACGCGGCCAGATTGAAGTGTAGAGATAAGACAACGTCCACTATATGCGAAACACATAGAACCGTGAACAAAAACTTCAAGCTCTAAAGAGGGAATCTCTTTTTTAATAGCGACTAAATCTTTGAGAGAGATCTCACGTGCTGTAATGATACGAGTAGCACCCATATCATGATAAATCTGAGCATCCAAAACATTCATAACATTTGCTTGTGTTGAAAGATGAAGAGGCATATTAGGAACTAAGTCATGACAAAGTTTTAAGACACCAGGAGTCGCCACAATGAAAGCATCAGGCTTTAACTCGCCCATAGCTACAATATGTTTTTTAAGCAGAGAAATTTGAGAGTTAAAAGGAAAGCCATTTATAGTTGCATAAACTTTTTTACCCTTAGAGTGTGCATATGCAATTCCCTCAGCAAAATCTTCCATACTAAACTCTTTTGTAGAACGTATTCTAAGTGAGAAATGGCTTACTCCACCATAAACAGCATCAGCACCAAAGTCAAGTGCAATTTTTAATTTTTCTAAGGTTCCAGCGGGGGAAAGGAGTTCTACTTTTTGCATATTATCTCATTGTTATGTCCTAAGTATTCTACTTAAGACTAGTATATTTTTAGAAATTTTACCAAAGATGAGTTGGTATATGGGTTAAAGAATTGAACTACTGTCCAAACTGTGCTAATAAAGCTTCAATATCGTCAGTTGATGCTATATCTTCTACGATATCTTGAGCCGATGAGACACGTTTATCATCAACCTTACCTTCAAAAAGAGTATTCATATATTTAGAAAGTGCATGCACTACATTTATAACATGCTCTATTTTTTGACGATGAATATCTTGGTACTGCATAATATCCATCACACTCATAATTGAATCGCCACTATTTTGAAGTGCTTCTATAGTTGAGGATGTATCAAGCAGTGCTGCTTCATTTTTTTCCAACTGTAGTTTAAAAGCTTCAACATCAGGGAATTTTGTACTTAGAGTTCTAAAGAGTTCTATATTACTAGTGAGGACCTCTGTAATTGAACTTAATGTCTCCTCTTTATCAAGTAACTCATCAAGTGAATCTATATCATCACCTACACCACTCATTAATTCATCTAGTTCTTCTTGAGTCATGAAAGTATCTCCATATAAAATTTACTAATTATCACTATAATATCATAAATATATAAAATAGTGAGAAAAAATGATAGTTGACCTACATAACCATACACTTCTTTGTAACCATGCACAAGGTGAAGTATTTGAGTACATTGAACAAGCGATAAAAACAGGAACTAAATACTTCGGTTTTTCTGACCATGCACCGATGGATTTTGATCCAAAATACCGCATGGCTTTTGATGATATGCAAAATTATGAAAATGATATTTTAGCTGCAAAGAAAAAATACGCTGACAAAATAGAGATCCTCTTAGGCTATGAAGTTGATTATCTTCAAGGACATATGGATGAGAGAGTTTTAACTGCTAATGTTGACTACCTTATCGGTTCAGTTCACTTTTTGGAAGGATGGGGATTTGACAACCCCGAGTTTATTGGAGCTTGGAAAACTCAAGATATAGATGAAATATGGCAAAAATATTTTGATACTATAGAGGAGATGGCAGAATCAAAACTATTTGATATCGTAGGACATTTAGACCTAATAAAAGTTTTTAAATATATGCCAAAGGGCAATATAAACTCAATGGCAAAAAAAGCACTCGAGGCTATTAAAAAAGCAGATATGGTTTTAGAATTAAATGTTGCTGGATACAGAAAAGCAGTGGCAGAGTCCTATCCGTCCCCTAGCTTATTAAAGCAGGCTTTTGACTTGAGTATCCCAATCACTTTTGCTTCGGATGCTCATAATCCTGAGCAAGTGTCAATGTTTAATGATGAAATCATTCAACTAGCAAAAAGTGTGGGTTATACAGAGTGTGCTGTTTTTTCAAAACGTAAATATAGACTTATAGAGTTTTAAACACAAGAGTACATCTTATAAAAATCACTTAGACTAATACTATGTGCATTCATAAAATCTTTATGAAGTGAAAAGACTCTTTTGAGTATCTCTTCTTTGTCATCACTAAAGTGTATCTCTCTGTGACAATTTGGACATAAAGAAATAATATTATCTACATCATCAAGTTTAAATGTATAGTTTTTCTGCTGATACATAGGTATAAGATGATGCCCTTCAACGTAGGACTTATCTTTAGAGAAAAATGTAAGATGATTTTCATCAACCATACACTTAAAGTTATCTCTTGTCTTTGCTTTTACAATCAGGCTAGCGTCGCGTTTAACACGTTTGTTTGCAACTCTTTTGTTAATATCGCAAGATATATCTTCAAAAAACATATCACTATACTCAAGATTTTCATAAAGCGATTGTATATACTCTACAATAGATCCATTTATAGAGACTATGCTACCATTTACATTTAATACTTCAATGGCGTCTAAAGAGCTAATAATCCAAGAGTAGAATTTTTTGTACTCTTTATCAGTCGGTATATTTTTAGTATCTTCAAGGGAGACAATATAAACTAAACTCTTCATAATAAACTCTATACTTAAGGCTCTTTTTTCTAAAAGTAGTTTAAATAGTATTCTAAAAGGAAAGAGTTTTAGCCCTTTAACATCTGGAGTTGCTTGATTTGGATAAGTTACATTATCGAGTTGATTTATTATGATTTTTTTGCACTTGAAAAAATCTTTAGTTTTATAACTATTTAGAAAAAGATTTCCCTCTATACTCAAGGAGAGGTTATAGTTTTTATCTCTATTTATAAAACCATAAAAGAGTGCTGGTTTATAGAAGTGTGTACCTAAACTATCGTTTGAGACAGCTGCAAAGTTTTTATGTAAATACTCTTTAATTTCATCTTTAAAGAGTTCTTCTTCAACATAACCATCTACTAAAGAGTTCTCTTTGATATAGTACATAATACCGATAGTACGGTTGTTCATTTTAGAACTGTTACCTAAATAAGAGTCAAAGCCTCGTCCATTTCCGGGGGCTTGCCATCGATTTATTTGGGGCAATGCTTTACTTTGGTATTGTTGTTAAAAGAGCATCTATAAGACGAGGAGGCACACCCTCACCTATCACCTGACGGATAAGATTATCACTTGCCCATTTTGGTGGATGCCAATCCTCTGGAAGACCTGTAAGTATGAATATCTCTTTGAGTGTTAAAACACGTGCATCAGAGTAAGTTCCATCTTTGAGTTTTTCTCCGGGATGAACATTGTTTTGAGAAGATATTGAGCCATTCGCCATTGTAATAGTAGGAGCTGGTTTATCCCAATCAATGCGTTTATAAGTTGTAGCATAACCCTTAATTCGAGTTCCATCCTCTTTTTTTGGATAGTACTTTTTGTTTAAAAGAGCAGTCTTTCCACTAGGAGTATGTTTAAGAGATAATATATGTCTATCATTATGAGTTTTTGCAATATGATACTGAATCTTTGAGCTCTGTGAACTCTCTAAACTTGGTAGATGTGAGATAGCTTCTCTAACAGTTATTCGCTCTACTGTTTGAGGAAACTCCCACTTTTTCTTTTTGCTTATGAGAAAAATAGCACGCTTTCGGCTCTGGGGAGTTGAATAATCAGCTGAATCAACTACCTTATAGTTTACATGATAATCTTTAAGTTCATTTATAATGTAATCAACAACTTTTACTTTTTCGCCATTATGTGAGAGATAGGTTTTTAAAATACCAGGTACATTCTCTATTAAAATGTGTTTGGGTTTAAGGTCATGTGCAAGATGAATAACCTGCTTAATAAGAGAGTTTCTAGGGTCATTCTCTTGCATTTTACCAGCTACACTCATACCTTGACAAGGCGGTGTAGCTATAAGAAACTCACACTTTTGTCTCTTAGACTCTTTTAAAACTTTTGCATAAATCGCTTTGTCGGTTATATCACCAATAACAGGATTACAGTTTGGATGATTCTCTTTGTGAAATTCAGCTCTATTTTTTAACAGTTCACTCGCTACAACAATATTTATACCATGATTATGTATATATGTTTCGGCAATACCAACATTAGCAAATAAAGAGACTCCGTTCACGTATATCACATCCTTAATAATTTTACGCATTGTAGCGAAGTATCTATATAATATTTATAAATATGTCAAAATGAAAAGTTTTTCCTTTGACTAGCTCTTAGTATTGACCAACCACATTGAAAAAATATCTAAGTAGTCCCAAAAAGACTGGATATATTCTTCATTCACTCCCTCATCAACAAGAGCTTCTAAAAGTGGTGCATAAAGTGCTAACCATGATTTTCTTCCATCTTCATCTATACGAAAAGGTGCATGACGACCAACCATTTGAGAATCTCCACGACTCTCTTTAAAGTACTCTGGCCCACCACACTCTTGTACTAAAAAGTCAAAAGCATGTTTTTTAGCTTCTGCAAAATCATCTTCATCATGTACAGGAAAAAGAAAAGCGATGTCGCTCTCTTCTATTAACTCATAATGTTTATAGACTAACTCTTTAAATCTTGCCTCTCCAACTTGCTCGAAAAAACCAGGATGTGGCTTTGTAACAGGAGGTCTTACACCAATCTCGCCATCAGTTATAGTCAATTTCATAAAAAACCCTTAAATAATTTGATAGAATTATACAAATTATTATATTAAAAGAGATATAAATATGAATATTTCACCAGACTTTTCCCCATCTATTAAACTAATGAAACCCTACTTTCTACTCTCTGGCTTTTTCTATACACTAAGTATGTTCTGGCTTTTCTTTCTAAATCCTAGAGCTGACAACTTAGATTTTACTATTGTAGGCTGGGTTCATCTCTATATGCTTGGCTTTGTTATGATGTCAATTTTTGCTGCAATGGCACAACTTGGACCTGTTGTTGTTGAGACAAAACATACAAATGAAAAAATCTTTAAATATGTTTGGGGCTTTTTAGCTACTGGACTACTTTTTATGATGGCTGGTTTTTATATAGATGTGAGTTATCTTGTCTATGGTGGCATATTAGTTTTACTGGCTATGAGCATTTATGCTCTTGAATTTTTACTTACACTTAGAGATATGAAAAGAAAAACGAGTGTTACAAATGCCATGAAAATGAGTAACTTCTTTTTACTCTTTGGAATTGTCACAGGTTTAGTGATGGCACTTGGGTTTAGCGGTATCCTTGATATTAATCCTCATGATTTTTTAAATATTCATACATACAGTTTAGTTGTTGGCTTTGTGGTACTACTAATCATGGGAATATCTATCATCCTCATTCCAATGTTTGGTTACTCTAAACGCATAAGTGACAACAACTTCTCTTCTAGTTTTTTAACTCTAAGTGCTGGTGTTATTGTTATGTCACTCTCACCACTCTTTCTTACGTCTTATCTACAAAACATTGCATATATTATGTCTATGATCGCAATACTTCTTTATTTTTACCAACTCAAAAATATGTTTATCTCAAGAAAACGAGTCGTTCATGATATCTGGGCTAGGTCTATGTATGTAGGATACCTCTCTTTTATCACCGCGTTTATACTCTTTTGTTACTACTTTTTAAATACCAATGAACTCATACTTAAACTAGCAATGTGGATTTTACTTGTAGGATTTTTTGGATTTTTAATCATCGGGAACTTCTATAAAATTATTCCCTTTCTTGTATGGTTTCAAGTTTATTCTCCTCTCATAGAAGAGCAAGCCGTTCCTATGCTTCATGAACTCATCCCCCAGAGAGAAGTAAACCTACAGTGGTTTTACTCAAGCCTTGGTTTGATAATCTCATCGCTTGGAGTTCTACTTCAAAATGATAAACTCTTTTTTGGAGGGGTTTTACTTCTTTGCATTGGAGCAGTAATTTTCTTTATCTCTATCAAAAGTATTCTAGATCATAAAAACTAAAATATTTAATTTTATTTAAAAGAGATTACAAAAAGTTGATACTAAAGATAGCATTAACAAATAAGTTGTATAATACCTGCATATTAATTATTTAAAAGGAAATAACACATGGGTAAATATTTAGAATTAACTGGTTCAGATTTCGAAGCAACACTTTCAGAGGGTGTATCTCTAGTAGACTTTTGGGCACCGTGGTGTGGCCCTTGTCGTATGATCGCTCCAATTATTGAGGAGTTAGCTGAAGATTTCGATGGTAAGGCTAAAATTTGTAAAGTAAACACTGATGAAGAGCAAGATATTGCTGTTAAATTCGGTATTCGTTCTATTCCAACTATCATGTTCTTCAAAGATGGCGAAATGGTAGATCAAGTTGTTGGAGCACAATCAAAACAAGCTCTTTCTGATAAAATCAACGGTCTTTTAGGCTAAGGTTCAGCACACATTGGAGAAGAAAAAGCGAGGCAAAAGTCTCCTTTCCCTCTCCACTCTTCTAGCTTCGTTTTTTGGTGCGACAATGATCGCCCTTGCTTTTGCTTACTTCAAATTTTCAGAATACAAATTTATCGACTTCAAAGAATGGGTTTTTTACGAAAAAAGTAACCTCTTTACTCCAAGTGCAGATAAATATATAATAATCTTTTACTCTTCAAGAGAAAAAGGAACTATGGATAAACTTGCGAATATGAACCTTAATCTTCCAATCCTTGCCATAGACTACTACAATCAAGTCCGTCCAAACAGTCAGAACACGACCTTTTTAAGAAGTGGAACTAAAAACTCTTTGTCTTTTATTCAAAGATTTAACATTTATAAATCCCCATCTATTTTTTTTATAAAGAAATCAAAAGAGACTCTTTATAAACAAGATAGTATGATACGGAAACTCGATAATTTAAATGAATTATCAAAACAAGTAAATAACTTGTAAAATCAACTCAAGGAATGTGATAGATGATATTAGATTGTGCAATTATTGGTGGAGGACCTGCTGGTCTTACAGCTGGGCTTTATACAACACGCGGTGGTTTAGAAAATGTAACTATGTTTGAAAAGGGTATGCCTGGTGGGCAGATTATGAATTCTTCAGAGATAGAGAACTATCCTGGTGCTACCGGTGAGATTACAGGTATGGACCTTATGGCTCCATGGCCAGAACAGTGCCAAAAGTTTGGTCTTAAACATGAAATGGCTAATGTTACTCGTGTTTCTAAAAATGGTGATACTTTTACAGTCCATACAGAAGATGGAAAAACTACTGATGCACATAGTGTTATTATCGGTACTGGTTCATCTCCTCGTCGTGCAGGTTTTGCTGGTGAAGATGAATTTTTCGGTCGTGGGGTAAGCACATGTGCAACTTGTGATGGTTTCTTTTACAAAGGTAAAGAGGTTGTTGTTGTAGGTGGTGGTGACACTGCGCTAGAAGAGGCTCTTTACTTAGCAAAAATCTGTTCTAAAGTTTATCTTATACACAGACGTGACACTTTCCGTTCAGCTCCTAACACAGTAGCTAGAATTGAGAGAACTGAAAACATCGAATTAGTTTTAAATTCTGTTCCTGATGAAGTTTACGGTGATAAAATGGGTGTTAACGGTCTTAAAGTGAAAAATAAAGCTGGTGAAATTCGTGATATCGTAGTTCCAGGTGTATTTACATTTGTTGGAAACGATGTTAATAATGAAACTCTTATCCAAGAAGATGGTAGTTTTTTATGTGATACAAACAAATCAGGTGAAGTTATTGTTGACATTTCAATGACTACTTCAACTCCAGGCCTTTATGCAACTGGCGACATGAGAATAGCGGCTCCAAAACAAGTTGTTTCAGCTGCTGGTGATGGTGCAGTTGCAGCATTACAAGTTATCTCTTATGTTGATGAGTTATTAAACGACTAAATTTTTAACCTCAAGGAGTCTCCTTGAGGTCCTCTTCTCTCTTAATTAAAAAACTATCAAATATTTGGTATCATTCGACAATAAATAATATTAAGGCAATACTCATGATAAAAGTTGGTGTATTTGGTGCTAGTGGCCGCGTTGGAAAATTACTCTTAGAAAATTTAAAAGAGACTCCAGATATGAGTGTTAGTGCAGTTTATGTTCGTAATGAGCTTGACTTTGTAATTGATCCATCTGTTTTAATCACTACTGACATGAAATCATTTTTAAATGCCAGTGATGTTATCATCGATTTTTCTCTGCCTGATGCCTGTGAAACACTTCTTGAAGAGGCTATAACTACTCCTAAACCTTTAGTTATTGGGACAACTGGTTTAAATGCTCATCAACTAAATCTGCTTAAAGATGCTAGTCAGGTAATGCCTATTCTTTATGCTACAAATATGTCTCTTGGTGTTGCACTTTTAAATAAGCTTGTATATCAAGCTTCGTGCGCGTTAGAGGACTTTGACATTGAAATAGTAGAAATGCACCATAAACATAAAAAAGATGCTCCTAGTGGTACTGCTTTGACTCTCAGTGAGTCTGCAGCAGCTGGTCGTAACTTAGATATAAATAAGGTTCGAGTAAGTGGTAGAGATGGGAACATTGGCGAGAGAACAAAAGATGAGATTGCTGTAATGGCATTAAGAGGTGGAGACATCGTTGGTCGTCATACTGTTGGTTTTTACAATGATGGTGAGTTTATAGAACTTAATCATACAGCAACATCAAGAAGTACATTTTCGAAAGGTGCTATTAGAGCTGCTGGTTGGCTTGCAAATAAAGAAGCCGGTCTTTATTCTATTTCTGATTGTTTAGAGCTTGACTAAGCTCTAAACACCTTTATTAAAAATTATATCTAAATCCTATATTTCCACTTATTTCGTTATTAAACGCTACTCTTGTTTGAGATGAAGACTCAGAAATAAATGTATAATCCAAATGCATGTATCTGCCAAAAATGATAATTGTGGCATTATCTGAAATCGCTATTTCCTTACCAAGTTGTAATCCTGGGACAAAAGAGCTCTCAACACTATCCTTAAAACTATTATTTTTCCATTTTATTGAGTCTATATGAGATATTAAAATGAGATATTAAATAAATTACTCTCCTCAGAGACAGACATAACCTGCACATATATAGACTTAGCAGATAGAGCGGTTGATACAAATAACACTAATGTTATGAAGGATAAAAAATTCTTCACAGACTTCCTTTTAATTTAAATATTTTTTGCTGAAGTTGCAAGCTCTGCCCATACACCAGAAGGGTCTGCCTCTATAGCAGCTTCATAAGCCTTAGTAGCATCTTTATCTCTCCATAACTTAGAGTAGACACTACCAAGAAGATACTTTTGGCGTGAACGCTGAGGCTTATTTAACTCTACGCTATCTAATGATTTTATTGTCTCTAATGCTGTGTTGTAGTCCTCTTTAGAAATATATGCCTGATAGAGTGTAAACTCAAGAAATGGGCTCTGAGCATACGAAGAAGAGTCTTTTTGAATCTTCATAACCATTGAAGCATATTTAATGACTATATTGTCATTTTTTAATTTATCTCCAATAGCCATAACAGCAATATACCTGTCAATATCTTTATAATCAGTTCCATACACTTTCTCTATTTCAGCGATGGCAATAAGCATTTTTTCACTCTTTTCTAGTCTCTCATATGTATCAAAGATATATCTGTACACTTCTTTATATATATTATTTTTCGGCTTTGCAATATCATCTTTTATAAGTGTTATTAAATCTTTAGAGGCATCAATCACATCACTATAGTTACCTGTAGTAAAGTCTATTTTAATATATCTATAGAGCCATTTTTTTCGTATCTCTAAATCTTTTGATTTTAGATTCTTATTTGCTGTAGTTTTAGCAAGAGTATAATCTCCACCCTTCATAGCACACTTATAAATTCCATCATCCCATTTGTTTGAGAGAGTTATATTATACTCATTAGATATACTTAGAACTTCATGACACTCATTATGTTCTAAAGAAGTCATCATTAGCCCTGTTGCAGCATCAATTATTATCGTGTCAACATCATTATACTTTTCTCTGTCTAAATCTAATATATCTTCTTTAAAGCCTAAAACATCTCCATACATTTTTTCTTCTAAAAGAAGTTCAGCTTTTTCATAAGTAGCACGGTTACCGATTGAGTCAGCCATATATTCAGATATAAGCTCATTGTACTTTACTAGTCTTGCTGTTGCATTCTCATCAGTAACATCAAAAAATAGTGAATCTTTTGCAACCTTCACCTCTTCCTCAAAACTACCATATGGATACTCTTTTATATATTTTTTTAAGGCAACAAGTGCCTCATGTTTGTTATCAGTTTTACTAAGCCAAATCCCTCTATCTTTTAAGAGTCTTTCATACTCATCATTATTTTTATCTATATTAGCTAAAATAGCTTTTGCCATAGCACTTGCAGTTGTATAGTCACCCTCATCAACAAATAGATACATTAAATCTAAAGACTTTTTAAAATAATGCATAAAAAAATCTGGGTTGGCATTGATAATTTTCATGACATAATTTGCTGCTAACTTCTCTTTAGAAGCAGATGAATAGTAGAGTGCCAATCGATAAGCAGCGGTAGCTCCGACCTCAATATTTTCAGTCTCATTTAAAGCTTTCTTATAAAACGAGAGTGCCTTAGATGCACTACCAGACTGCTCTAATATCTCACCCTTATAAATATAACCCCAATGGGAATATATGGACTCCTTATGTTCGCTAAAGAGTCTATCAAAGAAATAATCAGCATCTATGCTTAAGCCTATTTTAGAATAAGCATTTGCATTAAGAGATAATATTTCTGGAACATTCTCATCAGAAGAGTACTCTCTTAAAAATATTTTTGAACTTCCAATTACATTATCGTTATCATCTAGCTTTGAATAGACTCTAATCTTATAAAAAAGGAGTTCGGCCTTAAAAAGGGAATTTGGATACTCTTGTGTTATATCATCTATTACCTCTAAGCATAAGTCATATTTTTTTTGTTTATAAAGTTTTTTTATCTTTAAATAATCTTGGACATCTTGTACTTTTTGTATATGAACTGGATTACCTTTAATATCTAAACTACCTACAAAAGGCAATTTATCATCTTTCATCACAAAAGGGAAATCAATCCCTCCCTCTATCCTCTTTTCATTTTTTATATATGGGAGTTTTTTCTTATAGCCTATAATCATCCAGTGTTGGGATAATTTTACATTTGGCTGATACACATCATCTTCTTTAGAGAGATTAAAAACAATTGGAAATAATTTCATTTTTTTATAAGGTCTGATTATTAGAAAAAAAGTTTTTTTCTTTATAACACTGCTTATTTCAAAAAAATTATTTTGAATTGTTCTTATAAGTTCTGATGGTTGTTTGGCAAAGGCACATACTATTTTTGTAACTTTATCGTAATCATTTTTCTCTTCTTGACAGAGAAAATTTTTAGAATCTTTTATGTGAAGTGTTGAGTAAGTTTCAAAATTCTCTTGTGCACCATCTATAGAAATTTCAAGTGCAAAGAGATTTGTAAAGAGCAGAGAGAAGAGTATCCATTTTAACAAAGTGTACTCTCCTACTTCTATATTAAATAGTTATTTTTAGTATCCACTGTTATATACAAATGCTGTAATGAACTCTAATAGTGGGTTCACTGCAACAAAAGCAAATATAGTTCCTACAGCTGCGAAACCAACAATAGATTTTAATGCCAGTGTAGCATTTGTGACATATACTTGTCCATCATTACCCTCAACCGGCTCTTTCATAAACATATAAACTATTAGTTTAACATAGTAGTAACCTGCAATTGCAGAGTTTAATGCCATAATAAGTGCTAAGACTGTGTAACCACCAGTTACTGCTGAACTAATCATATACAGTTTACCCCAAAATAAGGCAAATGGAGGTAATCCAGCTAAACTTAACATAAATAGACCCATAATTACCGCTGCCATTGGTGCAGTTTTAATCATACCTGCAAACTTGTCATACGAGTGATCTGAACTTTGATGTGCTGGTAAATGTTTCTGACGAGACATCCATAACATAGAGAACGAACCAAGGTTAGTAAAACTAAATAATATCCAGTAAAGAAAAAGTGCACTATTTGACTGTGTCGTACCTATTAATATAGCTGCCATTACAAAACCGGCATGAGATACAGATGAGTATGCAAGCATACGTTTAACATCCGTTTGAACTAATGCCCAAATATTTGCAGCAGTCATAGTTACTACAACAAAAATATAAAGGACTACCTCTAACCATATAACACCACTATGAATTAAAAATTCAAATAGTCTCATAGCAACAACGAATGCTGCTATTTTAGGAACAATTGACATGTAAC
>CAZPRE010000016.1:0-18341 GCA_964588875.1 uncultured Sulfurimonas sp.
TTTCTTCTGACCATGTGGGCAGTTTTCAATCCATTCTTCTGCTAATTTACCATCAGCTTTCAGTTGAGCCCAAGTAGCTCTATCATTTTTTAAAGCGAAGTTGTGACCAGTTTTTAAACCATCTTTTTTACAAGCTTTTAATTTTTTCAAGTAGTATTTTTGACCTTTTTTAGCATCCGCCATTAAAGATGTAGAGAACATTGAACTAGCTACGGCTGCAGCTAATAGTAATGATGTTGTTTTTGTCATTTTATTTTCCTTTTTTGTGATAAGTCTGTGATAGTCTACTGCTAAATTAATTAATTATACATAAATATTATATATTAGAAAAAATAATTGAGTCAGTAGATACGATACTTCACATTTTCTTATAATTGATTTGTATTAATTCTAAAAGAAAGTCTTGTTTTATCCTGTTTTAGCTTCTTATAAAGCTTAAACTTAGCTTGAACGAGTGCTTCATTGTCATAAGAAAACTCTTTTTTAAGTTCTTCATCATCTATCTTTGCACTATCCATAGCAAAAAGTTTTACCTCTTTTTTTGTAAGCTTTGCTTTTAACACACCATAAAGTTCTTTATCGTCTTCTATTAAATCATCTATATTTAATACACAGCTATCACTTAGAAATGCTCTAAAACTATTATCTTTGTGATATTGTCTCCATACCGTACTCTCTAACATATATATTCCTTTATATTTTTTCTAAAATCTGAGTCAAATCTTTTGTCTCGATTATTATATTTGCTTCGCGTTTGAGTATATCTCTTGCACAAAACGCAACTCTTGTTCCAGCATGAGCAAACATACTTAAATCATTTGCACCATCGCCACACACTAGTGTTTCTTTTTCAGTCACACCAAGTATATTTTGTAAACGCACGAGCATATCACCCTTTGAGTGTGAAAACATCATATCTCCACCTACAAGACCAGTAAGCTTGCCATCTTTCTCATGTAAAACATTTGAAAAATCGGCATCATATCCTAGTATATCTTTTGCATGTCCCGTTGCAGTTCTAAAACCACCACTAAAACAGACTACTTTTATACCGCGTTTCTTTAACTGAGCAATTGTTTCAGCTGCACCTGGCATATAAGGTAAGTTCTGAGAAATCTTCTCAACTACTGAAAAGTCAAGACCTTTTAAAAGCCCTACTCTCTGCTGTAATGACTCAAAAAAATCAAGTCTTCCACTCATCGCTTCTTCAGTAATCTCTGCAACTTCTTTACCAATTCCTAGTTCATCAGCAAAAAAGTCGATAGTTTCGCCATCCATAAGTGTTGAATCAAAATCAAAAACAGCTAGTTTTAACATATATTTTCTCTCTCTTTGTTATAATGTCGCAATTATAGCGAATTAGGATTTTTTTTGTTTGATACATTGATGAATAAGTTAAAAAACGATACATATATTACACTTGAGACTACACCGGGACACTCTGCACAATTTACCCCAACCATAGATAAAATTGCAGCACTTGAACTTGATAAGTTAGTTGATGGTTTTTCTACAACAGACAACCCACTTGCAAAATTAAAATATAATGCTCTTTTTGCAGCGAAAATGCTTCAAGAGAGATTTAACAAACCAGTTATTGCAACTATGAGTATGCGAGATAGAAACAAGATAGCACTTCAGTCTGACCTACTTGGTGCAAATGAAGTAGATATTAGAGCTATTTTAGCACTGACTGGTGATCCAGCAAACATATCAGATCAACCTCATGTAAAAGGTGTTTTTGAAGGAGATAGTTCACTTCTTTTAGACATCATCTCCGCGTTTAACTCTGGTATGAACTATGGTGGCAAGCCATTTGTATGCAGACCTCAAGAGATTCACCCATTTGCAGTTATAAACTCTTATGCAAAAAACCCTAAAACACTTCAGAAAAAGATGCAGAAAAAAATCAAGCATGGTGCCAAAGGGATTATTACTCAGCCGGTTTATGATTTAGAAAATGCAAAACAACTTGTCGGACTTATTGAAGCAGCTAATGCTGATTGTTGTCCTGAGTATAAAAGTGCTGAACTTATTTTAGGAATTTTTCCTATCACAAAACTTCGTACTGCTCAGTTTCTCTCTGCTCATGTTCCAGGTATAAATGTACCTGACAACTGGATAGAAGAACTTCGAATAGCTAATGTAAAAGGGCCAGAAGAAGAATATAAAGTTGGATTTGAATTGAGTAAAAACCTCTTTGAAGACTTAAAAGAGTACCATCCTAAAATACACCTCATGACAGCTAATCAGTTTGTGTTAGCACACGACATATTAAAATAATTAAAGCCAAGGAAATAAATATATAATGATTGATTTAAAACTACTACAAAAAGATTTTGATGGCATTAGTGCTAAGCTTATGCGAAAAGGTGTCGATGCAAACCTTCTTGAAAAACTAAAGACTAAGAATAAAGGGTTAAAAGCAGCTAAGACCGCGTTTGAAGCACTTCAAGCTGCCCAAAATGCTATGAGTAAAGAGTTTGGAGCATATAAACGCGAAGGTAAAGATATAAGTGAGCTAAAAGCCCGTGTTGATGCAAATAAAATCAAAGTAACAGATGCGATAGAGATTCAAAGAAAAGCTCAAGTGGCCTTAGAAAACATTGCAATGGCTATTCCAAATATTCCGGACGACCGCGTTCCAGATGGTAAGGATGAAGAGGACAACATAGAGATAAAAAAAGTTCTTACTCCAAAAGAGTTCAACTTTACTCCAAAAGAGCACTGGGAACTAGCAGAACAAAACAATTGGATAGACTTCGAACGCGGTGCAAAACTTTCAGGTAGCCGTTTTAGTGTCTCTTTTGATATGGGAGCAAAGCTTGAACGTGCTCTTATAAACTTCATGCTCAACTTTAACTCTAAACGCGGATATCACGAAGTAAGTGTTCCTCACATGGTAAATAGAACTGCACTTGAGGGGACAGGACAACTTCCAAAATTTGAGAATGACCTCTATAAGATTGAGGGTCAAGATATGTTTTTAATCCCTACGGCAGAAGTTCCACTCACTAATCTTTTTCAAGGTGAAATCATTCCTTATGATAGACTCCCAATTAAAATGACTGGTTATACATCATGCTATAGAAAAGAAGCAGGTGCAGCAGGTCGTGATACTCGTGGTATGATTAGACAACATCAGTTTCATAAAGTAGAATTAGTCTGTATAACAAAATCTGAAACAAGTGATGTTATTTTCAATGAAATGATTCAGTGTGCATCAGATATATTAACTGCACTAGAACTTCCCCATCGTATTGTTCAGCTCTGTACTGGTGACTTAGGTTTTGGAGCAGCTCATACTACAGATATCGAAGTGTGGCTGCCTGGGCAAAACAGTTACCGCGAAATATCTTCTATCTCAAATACAAGAGACTTCCAGGCTCGACGTGCAAAAATAAGATATAAAGACAAAGAAACTAAGAAAAATACTTTTGTAAACACACTAAACGGTAGCTCTTTAGCTGTTGGTCGTACACTTGTAGCTATTATGGAAAATAATCAAAATGAAGATGGAAGTATAGATATTCCTGAAGTTTTAAAACCTTACTTAGAAATGTAAACTATAAATAGGCAGATTTACCTGCCTATTAGCTGCTACTTTTTTTACTTACTTAATAAGATATAATCTCTTTAATTTTGAAAGTATTAATTTTTCGTCACATCTTTTAAGATAGATTCATAAACTCTTTGTGTTTCTAGTAAACCATCAACTGACGCTTTATCTTCTACATTTGCACTACTTATCCAGCTGTACATTGAGGCAAAGCCCATAACTATCTTTTTCTCATTTTTTTTCTTGTATATCATTGTTGTGCATGGTCCTAGCACTGCTACTTCAGGATTTACTTTTATTATAACTCTAAGTACATCGATTTTACATATCGCATATGTTACATAAAAATCATAAGGAGAATTTTCACCCAAATCATCTGTGAGATCAAAGTAACTTGGCATCGCAAAACCTGCCTCACTGAACTTTTCTTCAAAGTTTTCTTCTAGCTCTTCTTTAACATCTTCAAAGTCAGCATCTTTTAGATTAAGTGTATATTTTGTTATAAATTCTCTTGGTTGTACTTTACTCTCATCATTATAAGTATGTATAGCAATTGGGAAAAGTGTTGTTATCACTTTTAAAATAGCCACTTCTAAGTTTTGTAACTCTTGTGGATTTACTCCAATAATTTTTGCTTGCATATCTGCTCTTGCAACTATAATATGTAAATCATCTTCATTAGTACCCTGATAAACTACCATACCCATTGGTACTAAAATTCCAGCATCTGCATATTTGTTAAGAAGTTTTTTGAAGGAAGAAAAAACTCTTTTAAGATTTGCTATTAGCACTTCTCAAAAATATAATTACAAGATTATGAAAGAAGACATCCAAACTGTTAAAGAAGCAGGATATAGTGAACAAGAGATATTTGAAGCTGTCAGTATTGTTGGATATTTTAACTATAGGACAAGAATAATATACAAAACATGTTGATATAACCTATGAAAGTGTATAGGCTATATCAGTATTTAAACTATAATTATTTACCAATAGTTTGAGCGAAAGCGTCTAAATCAGCGTCAGAGTATTTTTTAACTTGACCTTTCATAAGACCTTTCATTGGTCCACCATAAGTACCGGCTTTATAGCCTTTTAGTGAAGCTGAGATTTCAGCATGAGTCATCGCAGAAACATTTTTAGACTTACCTAGAGCTTTTTTACTCCAGTCTGCACCGTGACAAGATGTACAAGCTTTACCATTTACTGCTGCCATTGATGCTGTTGCTAGTGCTAAAGTAGCGATTGAAGCTATTACTATTTTTTTCATTTAAATTCCTTAAAATTATGTTATGACAAAATTATACTAAATTAAAAATGACTTGGACTTATCCAAAGTCATTAAAAATCAAAATTAATCTGCTTATACACTGCCTAAACTAACTTTTCACAACCCAATAATCTAATAATCTTATCAAATGAGAGATGTCATAATTTGATTAACTGTAATACTAATTTCATTAATATCTTTTACATCTTTACTCATAAATGTATCTATGTGATGTTTTATTTGCTCAAACGATTCTTTTTGATTTTCCAAATAGTTCTTAAAAGCCACTTCTGGAGTTTCATCGACTCTTTGAAATGTAAGCACTTGTTCCGTATAATGAATTACAATATACTCTATATACTGTAATATTTGATAACGAAGGACCTTTTCGTTTGCTACTGTTATTTCAATACTGTCTAATGATGTTACCATCTCTAAAATTTTAAACTCATTAACAACAATGTAAAAAAGTCGAGCAACATTATCAAAAGAGTGGGATGATGTTTCTTTAACCATGATTGCTGCTACAGCAAATCGTAAATAGTCTATCGCTGAGAAGAAGAGGTTAAATTTTTCATTATCCGGCAATATTTTAACAACATTTAATTTGTGAGCACTATTAAGCATATCAAACAGACTTTCCTTATAATCAAGAATGTGATTGACATCTACCTGGTGTTTGTTTAGATATTTCAGCATCCATCTGGTAGAGAAACTAAGGGTTCGCTCAATCTCCGATAGTAACTTGTACTGCTGTTTTATATCCATTAAAAAATCATTTCTAAATATTTCATATCGTATGTCATTTGCACCGAATAGTTCATTTGTTATTAGGTATGATTTTATTTTTAATAAAAATTTATCTTGATGTTTCTCTTTATAATTGGCTATAAAAGTTGCACCTTGAAGATTAATAACAACATCAGCTATAACAGTAGCTATAATTTCACGACGAAGTGGATGATGAGATATTTCATATTCATATGCACCAACAAAGGTTCTAGGGAAATATTTAAATAGATACTCTGCTGCAAAAGTCTCATCTATTAGGGTTGTTTCTAAGAGTATATTTTTGATAAATATTTTAGAATATGAGATTAATGAACTTATAACAGGTCTTACAATAGAGCCCATTGGGCATAATACTTCATTGATATTTTCGTTTTTAGGTATGTAAAAATCTTTTCTACTAAAGCTTGGAAGATTGTTTTCAAGCACTTCTATAGTAGATAAAAAATCAGCCAAATAAGTTTTACTCATTTTTGAATCTTTAGATATAGCTAATGCTTGAAGATAGTTATTCCATAAAACAAGTTTCACTACCTGTTCAGTTAAATTTTGTAAAGTTTTGTCAGCATCTTCTTCATTTAAGAGATTTTTAGATTTTATAATATTTAGAAGTATTTTTAGATTTACCTCATGATCAGATGTATTTACCCCAGCTGCATTGTCAATACCATCAATATTTATTTCACCACCACCTCTAGCATACTCTATACGAGCTTTTTGAGTGAATCCTAAATTTCCTCCTTCACTAACTACTCTCGCTTTAAGTTCGTATGCATCAAGTCTGACTGCCTCATTTTGTTTATCACCCAAATCTAAGTTGCTTTCATCAGTACTTTTAACGTAAGTTCCGACTCCTCCATTAAAGAGCATATCAACTTTCATCATGAGCAGTTTCTTTGCTAACTCTTCTCCACTAAGATCTTTTTTTGTACTTCCTATCATCTTTCTTATTTCAGGTGTTAATTCTATACTTTTTGTAGAACGAAAGAATACACCTCCACCTTTAGAAATTAGCTCTTTTCTATAAGCACTCCAGCTACCGTCTTTAGCAGTAAAAAGTCGTGAACGTTCTTCATAGCTTTTAAGTGGATCTGGATTAGGATCGATAAATATTTCTTTATGTGAAATCGCGGCCATAAGCTTAAACTGTTTTGAGTAGAGAAGTCCATTTCCAAACACATCACCTTTCATACTTCCGATTCCTACAACTGAGATTGGTTCTTCTTGAATATTAATACCCTTTTCAATGAAAAATCTCTCTGTTGAAATTAATGCACCTCGAGCAGTAATTCCTAGCTCTTTATGACCAAAACCATTACTTCCACCACTTGCAAAAGCATCTCCAAGCCAGTAACCTCTCTCTTTTGCTATATTGTTCGCAACATCACTCATACTTGCAGTACCTTTGTCTGCAGCTACTACAAAATATGCATCATCTCCATCATATGCAACAATGTTATCATGCATAACTATTTTACCATCTACCATATTATCTACAAGGTCTAACATATTATTTATGAAAGCACTGTAAATAGTTTCAAAAACATCTTTAGTAATTTCGGATATATCTTTGTGTATAACGAATCCACCTTTTGCACCATTAGGAATAATAATAGAGTTTTTGCCCTCTTGGGTAATCATTAGGGACTTTATTTCTTGGCGATAATCTTCGTGTCTCTCACTCCATCTTAGTCCTCCACGACTAATTTTACTCATTCTAAGATGAAGACCGCTAAAGTCAGGATGGTAAACAAAAGCTTCTATATTTGGCTGAAGTCCTTTTAAGTTTTCTGAATAGATTTTAGTATCTATTTTAAATGAAATAGCTTTAGACTTTAAAAAGTAGTTTGTTCTTAGAAGATTTTGTATCAATGCATAGGTCAACTTCAGAACTTTATCATCCATAATATTTGGAACTTCTTTAATTTTTTCCTCTATACTGACCTCAAAGTCCTTCATTATTTTTTTACGATTAGAAAGCTTGGGATCAAATTTTGCAAGAAAGTAATCAACAAAGAGTTTAGAAATTTTTGAATATGATGTAATAGTCTGAAGTAAAGTACTGCTATTTAGTTCAAGGACTGATTGATCTATATATTCAATAAATGCACGAAGAAGCATTATCTTTCGTATAGAAAGATTCTCATTATATACAAGAGAGAAAAGCTGACACCTAGAAAAGATTATTCCATTTAAAGAGTCAGATATAACTTGTTCTATATTGCATTTTGATTTACTGATATTTTTATTATCTTCAATTTTAATATTGAAGCGGTTTATGTATATATCTTCTTTATTCTTATGTATTTTATATGCAATTTCATCTATAATCGTAAAACCAAAATCATGTAATATTGGTACGATAGACGACAAATAGAGTTGAGAGGTAGCATATATGTTTATAGAAGGTTGTTTTATATCTTCAAGTATTTTAGTAATAATGTTATCTTTTATTACCCTTTTGAAAAGTTCATCATCAATATTTAAATCATCTGTTGATAGCAGTTCTGAACAGACTGCATTAATAGAAGAAGATGGCATGTTAATCCTTTTAATTTGATATCTACCTATATTGTATCATTAAATTAAAAAGTAGAAAATTGTACACCTATTTTTTTAATGATTTTGATTGAATGAATGCAAAAACATTTTTTTCATACTTGTCATTGTTTATCTGTTGATTTATAAAATAGTATCCATCTTTGGAGATGAGTAAATCACTAGTAGAAAGTTCTAATATAATGCTCTTAGAGATTGAGACAGCAACTTAGTTTGGTTGATACAAAAAGAAGTGAACCCCAAGATATTATTGATGCTATAAAAAACAATTTATAAATCAGTTAATTTTTTCAGCTTTATCGCGCACAAGAGAGACATTACACTCTTGCGGATTATTTTATCAATGTTCTTTGATGCTACCTTCACTATACATCTCAAAGAGCTCTTTAAGATCGTCTATCTCTGCAGCTAGTTTCTTACCCTCATCAGTATCTCTAACGAGCATTCTTTTTGTTCTCTTCTCTATAGTCTCTAATGAACCTACAATATCTGCTCCATTTGCTATAGCATCCTCTGTGGACTTGAATGAGCCATGAGAAACAAGCGACATTCCTTGAGAGTTATATATAAGTGTATATCCTGCTATCCCTGTAACATTTTGATATGCTTTAGAAAAGCCACCATCTATCACAATCAGTTTCGCACCACTTTTGATAGGACTTTCACCTTTTTTTACTTTAACTGGAACATGACCATTAATAATTTTTGCATTATCGCCTAAATCAAATTCGTGAAGAATATTTATACAAGATTCTTTACTATCTCGATGTTCATAATACCAGTTTTTTGACTCTTTAGCTATAGATTTATCATCTATGAAATAGCTTTCAAAAGTTGCCATCTTTGCTTTACCAAAGAGTGGAGAATCTTTTCCAGCCCACAAATACCACATAACTCCTTGCCCAAACTCTCGTAACTTTTCATTATGTGAGAAGAATCCTAATCTAGAGTATGTATCACATACATCTAACAACTCTCTACCTTTATAACTCTCATCATCAATATTGATAGACATAAGTGTTCCATCTTCATTCATAGGGATACATCCGTGGTAGAGAAGATTGTTGTTATAAATAGCATAGACTGATCCACGGTCAAAAAGCATCTTTGTATGTCTTTGAAGCTTTTCACTTTTGAGAAAACTCTTTTGTAGCTGAGTTATTACTTCTAATTCACTGCTACTGAGTTCATATGGAGTAGCTTCTGAAAAAGTTGGGAGATTGGTATCGTTAAGAGGATGCTCCACACCATCGATAGTGACAATTCCTTTTTTCAGATCTATCGCCTCTAATATAGTACGATTTTGCATACCCCATTGTGGATTTTTGCTGATAAGTTGAGCTTCTAGCTTAAACTGTATGATAGCTATAGCTTTATGCATCATTGACAATTCAGCTATGTCTTTTTGTGTATATTTTGGATCGCCTTCTGCTATCTTTGGCTTATACTTCGCACATGGATCTCCATCATAATGATCTTTGGCAAGCACGGAGAGAGGACGTAGAGAAATACCATATCCCTCTTCAAGTGTCTCGATATTTGCATACCTGAGTGATACACGGATGACACTCGCTATAGATACTAGTGAACCTGAGGCTGCACCCATCCAAACTATATCGTGATTTCCCCACTGGATATCTAGTGAGTGATAACTCTCCAATCTATCCATAATGATGTGTGCACCACTTCCCCTGTCATATATATCGCCGATGATATGTAGATGTGCCACAGCAAATCGTTGTATCATTTCCGCCAATGCTACAATAAATTTAGCGGCTCTATCTAACTCAATAACTGTCTTGACTATTTCACTGTAGTAGCTATTGTTTGTCTGATTGTAGTCGTGCAATAACTCCTCTATAATAAAGGCAAATTCTTTTGGAAGAGCCTCTCTAATTTGCATTCTTGTATACTTTGCTGTAACTACTTTAATCAGTCGTATCAAACGATAAAGATTTATCTCATAAAATTCACTGATATCACCACTATCTTGTCGTCTATCTATTATCTCAGCTGGATAATAGATTAAAGTAGCCAGTTCTTTCATCTGTCCAGAAGTTAATTCCTTGTCAAAGATCGACTCTATTTTATTTTTGATAACGCCGGAAGCATTTTTTAGTACATGAAAGAAAGGTTCATGCTCTCCATGAATATCAGACAAGAAGTGTTCTGTTCCTTTAGGAAGATTAAGCATTGCTTGTAAATTTATTATTCTAGTAGATGCTGTACCACGGTTTGGATAATCTTTTGATAGCAATTTTAAATATTTTAACTGCTCTTTAGAGATTTTAATTGTATCACTTTTTTTCATATATAGCTCCAAATTTTCGATGCATTTTGTTATATTAATTATATCATAGTAAGTATAATGTCACATAAAGGTTAGTATAAATAATATTGGACAGATTGGGCTACAATTTTCAAACTCTGCATTTTTTTATAATCTTAGCATGAAGATTTATCTTCTCAAAATCCTCTGCAAAACAGTCAAGTGAATCAACTATGCGTTCTTTAGTTTTAGCCATCGTTTTTTCTCATATCTCTTATATTTTGAATCTCGTGTATCTTTTTTTCATATATCTGTTTTTTAGAAGTCACATACTCTATCTGCTGTGTATTTATCTCCAAGAACTCTGACTTAGAGGTCTTTATAGTCTCAAAAAGGTAGTTTCTTTTTGACATCAAAAAAGTTTCTATTTTCTCAAAGGTAAAGTTTTTTTTCACCACTTCCATTATCTCTTCTAGTGTTGGTGATGCAAGAGAGTATTTCAAAGGATCTTTCTCAAAATATTCTCGCTGTATATTTATCTTCTCTTGTATAATAAATATAGATTCTTGAGTTATCTGCTTATAAGAAAATGCAAATGCTCCATGAAAATATGCAAAGTTTTTATGCAGATATGTGATATTTCCAAGTATAAGTCTGTGATACGGCAGTATAATATTCTCATAAGCTTTTGAGACAAACTGTCTTGTGTTTGCAAACTCTAAGTCAGATGCTATTTCTCTATGTTTTTTTATAAGCTCATAAGGCTCTTGCCAGAGTTGTACAGCATGTTTTAGTATTCTAAATACGTCTCTTAAGTCCTCACTACTCTGCTGTTCTATACTTTTAAAGAAAGAGAGAGTCGCATTTATCTGTTTGTCTAAGGATTGGTTCTCATAAAAGAGTTTACTCATTATCGCTTCATTATCTACATATATACTTTCATAGTTGTGGCGTTTGATACTGCTATTTCCTAAGAGACCTTTTTCCACCTCATAGCGACTAGCATTTTGCATTTTTATGTTCTCGTAGATAGTATCACTGATTGATTGGACTATTTCTTCCATTTGATTATATGTTAAGTGTAGAGCTTTTGAATGTTTTCGATCCACCCCGTCAAAAGCTTCTAAAATTTCACTCTCTTTTGTTACTAGTATGTGAATTAGGCTTTTATAAACACCAAGTATTGTTTCGTACTCTTTTATTAAGATTTCACATATATCATTGAGGTCTTTTTTAATGGCATATGCCTTAGCTGCTTTTGCCTGTGGTCTAATATTTGACTCAATAAAATCAAAAACTTCAGATATGTTTGAATCTTTCATAATCTTTTCATCATTAGAACTATCATGTTGCTCAATGGTATTTATTTTACGAGTAAACTCTTCATATTCTGTTTGGAAAAAAGACAAATCATCAGCATCTTTATTCAGTGTACTTGATTCCTTAAAGGCTTTTTGCATAGAATCTAGTGCATTGTTAATTAGAACATCTTTTTGATTTACTCTTGAGTCAAGAGCCTGTTTTGCAGATATAGGTATTACATGTGAGAAAAACTCTTCAAAACTTCTTTTTACATATGCAACTGTAGTTTGAACTTGCTTATCATCAAATTTATCTTTTTGATTTAAGACACATAAAGATTTGTCTTTGAAGTTTTTCAAATATTCACGCAGTACTTCTGCTTCGCTCTGTTTACCTGCATTGTCCAGAAGTGTTAGCCAAATAATTCCGTCTACATCACGTAGTATTGTTTTTGTTGCTTGTGTATCACTCAAAGACTGAGAGTTAAGACCGGGAGTATCTACAAAGGATATCTCTTTTAAAATATCCATTGGTGCATATAATGTAATATATTTAATATCTTCTATGGAATATCTTTGGTCGGTAAACTGTGAAATCAACTCTAACGAATGATATTCATTTGCCCCATTTTTATAGGTAACTTTGAATTTATACTCATCTGCATAATTAATATAATTTACTTTTGAGGTTACAGGAGTTATACCAGTTGGCAGTATGTCTTTAGATAATAGAGCATTTAAAAAGGTTGATTTACCTGAAGAGAATTGACCAACGATAGCTACTTCCATTGGGTAGATACTACGACGCAATAGTTTATTGAAGAGTGATTTTAGCCCAACTGAAGGTAAAAACTTTTCGTCAAGCAATAGTTTTTGAGTATGTTTAATCTCTCCGCTAATGCTATCATCAAAAACTTCCTCGCATAAGTATTTCTCTTGATACTCTTTAACAATCTCTCTTAAATGCTTCACTAAGAACACCTTTGAGAAATCAGCTCAATGCTCTTAATGCGCTCATAAAGTTCTATAGATGTTTTCTGTCTTGTGCTTGCATCTTCTTTTAATAGGAGCATATGCTTTTGTAAAAGTTTTTCATTATTAAATAAATTTTCCTCGAAGACTCCAATAGGCTCTCTCAAGCCAATCATAAACTCTTTTAATAGCTTTGTGCTAAGATCTAATGCTCTGCTTTTTAACTGCTCTTGTATGTATATAAATTCATCTTTTATGATGAGAGCTAGTTCTTCATCTATTTTTATAAGTTTTTTTAGTGAAGCATTACCAAGAAGTTTTGAAACTTTTTTTATTAGTTCTTCATAATTAGAAGTTAAAAAGCCGCGTTCAAAAGAATCTCCAAAAATCGCAGTATGATCAAAGTCACTATGAATATTTTCATTACTCGTTTGTATCTCATCATATTGAAGGGTTATTATTTCTGAAACTTTAGATGATTTTTTAACAAATTTATAGCGGTAATCTCTGATAATATCAATTAAACCATGCTTTAGTGCACTATCGATTATTCTACTCTGATCACTGATATTTGGTCTCTTTTTGTCTTTATTTAGAGTATATGTTGTTTCATCCATCAGTCGTTGTCTTAGGATGTCTTGAAGTTTTTTAAGTTCATTGTCTAAAAAATGTTGAAGCTTTTGGATATAGTTTGATAACTCAACCTCATAACCACTGATTTGATTCTTTAAGAGTTTGAAAGTTTCTAATTGTCTATCTTTTTTAATTTTCAGAGCTGAGAGTTCTTGGTCTACTTCACCCTCAGTTTTAAAAAGTAATGAGTTCTCATATTTTAACTCTTTTAGCTCTATGTCTACCGCTTTAAAAAGGCGTTTAGTTGCAGAATGTATTATGAGTGAACTACGTGAGTTCTCATTTGCAAATAGGGTTTTATCTATATAATCTTCAATCTCTAAGATACCGGTCTCTTCAAGTGTATATCCCGCATCTTGGGCTTCTTTTGTTTGTCCGGTTTTGTGCATTAGTGCCATTTTTGCTGAGAGTGCTACAAAGTGAAGAGTTTTTAAAATAAAATCAAGTTTTGAATCAGAGTTTTGCTCATGAAGTTTGCTAGCTATAGACCTTTTAGTGTAGTCTATCACTTCTTTTACATCTGCTTTACTCACCATATCTACACGAGTAATTACGATAAGAACTTTTGTAATATTTTGATATAACACAGAATCTATAATAAACTCAATATCTTTCAGTGTAGCACTTTGACTAACATTCATAAGGTGAATCATTAAATCACATTTAGATAGGTACTCTTTTGTGATCTCTTCTCTTTGTAATACCGTGTCATCAAGACCAGGAGTATCTACAATTTCTATGCCATCTTCCAAAAATTTAAGCTCTGTTGCGAGTTCTACATATTTAACTAAGTTAGATTTTTTATCGGCTGCAGAAGTATAATCACTTAATTTGTCTATATCTATATCATCAACTCTCGAGACTGGTAAAATATACTCGTCTAAGTCATCTTTAAAATATTGCTTTGTTTCTTTGACAAACGCGGCCATTGCCTTAATATTTTGGGCACTCTTTTCTATGTATTTCCACTGTAATTTATCCCAATAAATCACCTTTGCTGATGGAGTTTTAGAATATTTCACTATAGTCAGGTTCGCGGTTTCTGGAACTACATTGGTTCCGAGAATATCTTTGCCCATAAGAGCATTTAGCATAGTTGATTTACCTGCGTTCATAACACCGGTGATTCCAATTGAGAAAGTTTGATTGTAAAGATATTCTATGATTTTATCAAGGCTATCTGTATTATTGACTACTTTTTTTAACTCATTGACATTCAGTATAATTTTTTTTCTTTGGACATTGAAATTTTCATATACAGCTGGAACTATTTGTATATTGTCATTTTTATACAATAGTGATGGATCAAAAAGGGAAATTAGTTTTTCAAGTGATAAACTATCAAGTAGTCCTTCTTTTTGCAAATATATGAAAGATTCGTGTAGGTGATGAATGTTACTTTTATTTCTATACCCTAGAAAGTGTTTTATAACACTATGCTGTACATTATAAAGTGAATCTAAATTTTCTATTTTTTGAAGTCTGAATTTACCTAAAATATTAGAAAAACTTTTTAAACTAGCTATAGTCTCAAAAGTTTTTCTATTTAGTGATAGTAGAAGTGCTGAAAGTTCAAAAAAAGTCTCATCATCTATCTTTTCATCTAATCTTTTTGTATCATCCCTATCCAAGTGTATGCCATGATAAAGTAAAAAGTAGTCAGTAGATAAGCTAATGTGAACTCCAATTCTTATAAATATATAATTATTAGCGGATTATATCAAATATAATATAATTTTAAATCAGCGATTTTACCTTGAATATCTGATATAAGTTCCTTCTAAATATTATAGTTCTATTGTTATAAAATGTAGTTTTAGTGTAAGCTCAACAATTAGCCTAAATTAGCATCATCACTTTTTTCACAATGGTACTATTTTTGCTATAATAAATAGAAATTACACTAAGGGATTTGATGGCTGAGTCACTAGAAGATATTATAATCATTGAAGAGGATGATGCTGCCGGATTTGATGATGCCTCTAGTGAAGAAATTGTACTTAAGTACACCGATGAATCAAAAAAGAAAAAGCTTCTTATCTTTGGAGGAGCAGCACTTGCCCTTATTCTTATTATTACAATCGTTTTACTTATTATTTTTAAATCATCTAACATTGCACAAGATAGTTCTATGGAGTTTATTGAAGATAGACTTGATGAGAAAAATGTAGTAAAGGTAGAACCAAGCAAACTTGAAAATATGATTGCTAAAGCTAACTATCTTTACTCAAGTGGTTCTAAGGATGAGGCTCTTTTTCTTTACGAAAAAATCGCAATATACAGCGAAGCGATTTCACTTTACAACCTTGGAGTAGCCCAACTTATAAATAAGCAGTATACTCTTGCACTCAATACATTTTCAAAAGCTATAAACAATGATGAAAAAAGATGTGTAAGTGCTATAAACGCGGCTGTTTGTTCCTTACACCTAGAAGATCAAGAGAGTTTCAAGTACTATATAAACTTAGCTCATGCCTATCTTCCTTATGAACTAGAATCTCCTCTTTACTCGTACTATTATGCACTTATAAACTACTACAATGGAAACTACCTTGGAGCACTAAGTGCTTTACAGAACCCAACATCAGATGAGTATCCAGAGGTACAAAAACACCTAAAAGCTAAGATAGATGCTCTTTTTGGAAATAATTTTGATGCTATCGAGTCTATGGAAAAAAATCTTGCTTATATGGATGACTTTAGTATTGCCCTACTCTATGCTAGAGTTGCAGACTATACACTAGCAATAGATCACTTTGAAGAGGCTATACTTAAAAACATCGAACCTGTAAAGTCACAGCTTGCATTAGGACTTGTAAATATCAAAGCAGGAAGAATTGTAGCTGGAAGTACAAAAATAAAAAACATCACAGATATGTTTCCAGAAGAAGTTTATAAATACTATCCGATCAAGGTTAAACTCAAAGAGGCTATATTTAATCCAGCTAAGGCTCAAGCTCATTATAGAAACAATGTACAAGAGTCTAAACTTATCACATATCAAAAAATATTTTACTTCTCTCCATACAAAGTATTTAATGCAAATATATATATTGATAATATACAATCTGCACAAGAGTATCTTAAAAAGAGTGCATCATCTTCCAATGTAAATCTAGGTATAGCAAAGGCGATTAAAAAAGCACTAGAGTTTAAAATTAGAGATGCAAACACAGATCTTAAAAAATTAGTTCTTATTCAACCAAAACACTCAATCCTACACTACAACCTTGCATTAACATATGCACAAATGGGTGATATGCCAAATGCTAATAAACATTTTACTAGATCATATCACCTAGATGCAAAAAACTATCTTTCCGGTATTTTTACCATTATGACAGCAGAGCTTATAAACAAAGAAAACACAAAATTAAAATCTATTATCAAAGATGCTATTATGCGTGAGGATATTAATGAAGAAATAGACCTTTATCGAACACTACTTTATATAGCAGATAACAATGCTATATCTGCTATTGAGTGGCTTGATAATGATTATAAGCAGAGACCACTCTATTTGGCACTTGATGTACTTATAGCTCAAAAATTAAATAGAATGAAAAATGCACAAAAATCTTCACGTACACTTACAAATCTATTACCACATGATATTCTTCCACATGTAATGTATATAGATACACATTTTTATGATTTAGAAGATATCCAATACTCAAGAAAAGTTCTAAATTATCTTAAAAAACAATCTTTTAATTTTGAAGATCTCTACTTTGGTCCATATATTACAAGGTACCTTTATATTCAACAAAAGCTTATAACAGGTAATTTATACTTTGTTAGAGAGCAGTTGAGAGAAGTTTTAGACTCTACTAATGAGGATACACAAGAGATAGTAAGTGCTCTTGCACTTGCCTCTTTGTATGATGGTGCTTTTGAAGAGTCTTATACACTCTACAATACTCTTATAGATGAACTCAAGATTAGAGACTCCTACACTCTCTTTTTAGGTGCTGTGGCTTCTACTGCCGCAAATCATCATGCTAATGCTATTGCTTTACTTGAGTTATCTAAAATGAAGAATAAGAACTTTTCAGAGAGTCGTTATGCTTTAGGATTATTATATTTAGAAGTACAAAACAATCAAGGTGCAACAATTCAACTCTCCAAGATTCAAGATGATAGTTTTTCTTCTGAGTATTTTGATTTTGATATAGACTTAGATAAATTACTTTTCCAAAAGCAACATCAAAAATAATTTATCTATTTTTAAAAAGTCTTTTTGGGAATAAAAAAAGTGCTCTTATCGGACCATATAAGATATATAATGTAAACATAAGTGCAATGCCCTCTATAGGATAGATAAATATCACTAGAGCAGTAAAGAGTATTAGCACTAAAAATTTCATTTTATGCTGAGGAGTAAAGTCAACTTTTTTAAAACTTGGATAGCGTATATTACTAACCATTAAAAAAGAGACCATAATTGAAAGTATCATAATAATAATTCCATATTCCATTTTTATCGAATACTTTTCAAATACAAGAACGAGTAAGGATATAAATACAGCCGCTGTTGGGATTGGAACACCTATGAAAATAGAAGGTTCACTTTTTGCAGTCATTACATTAAATCTTGCTAGTCGTATAGCTCCAAAAATAACAAATAAAGCAGATACAACCACTCCAAAGCGTTCGTAGTCATGTCCTATGAAAAGATACATTAAAAGAGATGGAGCAACTCCAAAAGAGACCATATCAGCTAAAGAATCAAACTCAACACCAAACTTTGAACAAGTATTTGTAAGACGAGCCACTCGACCATCAAGTCCATCAAAAATAAGGGAAAGAAGAATTAACCATGCCGCTTGAATAAAGTTTTCTTCTATTGCACTTATCATACTAAAGACACCTGCAAAAATTGATGCAGCTGTAAAAAGATTAGGGAGTATATAGATTAAATTAGCAGGCTTTTTTTGCATAGGTTACGAAAAATATCCAATAAGAGTTTCAGAACCCATAATGTCATTT
>CAZPRE010000017.1:0-17635 GCA_964588875.1 uncultured Sulfurimonas sp.
ATTAGTGTCTGATGCTCACAACTTAACAGTAGATGGAAATATACTTTACTCAATGGATAGTTATGAAGATGTATATGTTGATGGAACAGGCACTGTTATAGCTTACCCAAACTCAACTGCAGGTGGAACTCTTCAAACTGCTTCTACTGATGATGATTATCCAGCATACAGAGTTAAAGGTGTTTATGGATGGCAAATGCTTAAGAACTTGAAGTTTGATCAAGAACTTAGTCTGAGAGGTTCTCTTGAAGATTCTGACAAGTACTTTGTATTTTCTAAGTCAGCACTATCTAGTAAAATTTCTGATATTTTTTCTGCTGGTCTAAGCTATAAAGTTGATTATATTAATCTTCCGGCTACTGGTAAAGATTCAACAGACACTACAATTACTGCAAACTTAATTATCGATTATTAAGACTTTTCTGCCATAGGTAGATAAAGTAAAACGATAACAATGCGATAAACGCGGCTACTAAAAATATGTACTCCGCGTTTAACTCGTAAAGATAACCAAAACTAAGAGCTCCTATAAACCCTCCCAAACCAAAAGTCAAACCAGAATAAAACTGCTGTGCTAAAACCTTATTTGAATAGAGTTGATGTAGGTAAGAAATTGCCGCTGAGTAAAAGAGTGCAAAGCTAAGAGCATGTAGAGATTGGGCAAAAAAGAGAACTGGCAAATTTTGTGGAAAGAGAAAAACTAACATCCATCTAAGAACTGCTGAGAGTATTGTAATTTGTAGTAAGAACACAAGATTAAATTTAAGCAGTCTTCCCTGAGCATAAAGCATTACTATCTCAACTAAGACACCAAAAACCCATAAGTTTATAGTCATATCTAAACTAATCCCGTAACCTGTCTCATAAATAGTAAAAAAGTTATAAAATGCTCCAAAACTCACCTGCATCAAAATCAGACTAAGCCAGAGTTTCCAGTGCTTTAGAATTGTTATATCATTTTCTTGATTTGGCTCTTTTGCCTGAGTTTTTGCAATATGCCTTGCAATTATAAAAGCTAATAACGCCGTTAAAATAGTAAATATGAGTAGATAACTCAAGGCTACCTCAGGCGAGCTAAGATACCTGACCAATACAAGAGCCACGAGCACAAAACCTATGGAGCCAAAGAGTCTAATTTTCCCATATCTCTCTTTTCCGACTATATCAAGTGCTATCACCTCTATATATGGAAGGATAAGGCTCATTCCTATTCCTATACCAATATTTGCAAAAAACAGAGCATAAAAATTGTTCAGAGAAAAGTAAAAAGCTACTGCACTCACAAGCATAATCACAAGCGAGATATTAAATTTATGCACATCAAGTCGAAAACCTTTTGTAAAAGCAAAGGGAAGTAAAAAACGAACAAGTGGGCCTGCGGCAAAGATAATTCCTATCTCACTACCACTATATCCAACCATGGCTAACACTTTTGGCATAAAAATAATATAGATTCCGACGATTCCAAAGTAAAAAAAATAAAAAGTAGAAAGTAATATAGACATTTGAGAATTATATCTAATATTATTAAGATTATATCGGCTGCTTGTTTTTGTGATTAATATAATAAATAATTAAAACTTCGCTGATAAGTCTAGCCGTAATATCTTTACTAGCGTCTACGGGATATGGGTCAGATGACAATCATAACAATGCAGCGGTGTCAGATCTAGTTATTGCATTACGTGTGGAAACACAAGTATATGTTCTTGTAAATGATAAACATGCTCTTGATTTTATGGAGTTAAATCATGTAACAGGAGATGGAACTAAAAATTGGTTTCATCATAACGAATTTGATGAACAGCATGCACATGCAGTAAGAAACCTTGTTAAAAATCCTGTTCTTCTTTCAAAAATTACATACTAAAAACTTTAGAAACACTCATATGAGTGTTTTTGATAGCACTATAGGCCAGTATATTGAAGATAACAATATCTAATTAACTCAAAATTTTCTAGAAATGGAAAATGCATCAAGAATACTTTTTGTAAAACTAAATGTTATGCTTAAAAAGTATTCTGAAGGTAAATAATTATTATTAAATATTTACCTAACATTAACTTATAATTATTATAATTACGCAACTCGATTATGTTTCCCCCTTTCATATGAAGAGTATATCCTCCTAACAATTTTATAACTCTCAGACTTTCCCCTTTTTAGTCTGAGAGTTTCTCCTGTAACACTTTGTTTATGTTAAACTTCCATATGTCAAAAATAATCCTAACTACTTTAAACTCTAGATTTACACACTCCGCAATTGGGCTTAGATATCTCTATGCAAACATGAAAGAACTTCAAAGTGATTCAAAGATAGTAGAGTTTAGCATAAACGATGCTGTTCAAACTATTGCAGAAAATATTTTGATTCATAATCCTGAGATTATTGGAATCGGTGTTTATATCTGGAATGTTGTAGAAGTGAGTGAACTTATTCACATTATAAGAAAAATATCGCCTGAGACAACTATTATTTTAGGTGGTCCTGAAGTTTCTTACTCTCCTTTTAGAGTCAATCTTGATGATGCTGACTTTATCATTCAAGGAGAGGGTGACACCGCGTTTTATAAACTCACTAAAGAGATCATAAACAACACCCCTCCCAACGAGAGAATAATACCTATAACTCTTCCCAATTTAAAAGAGATAGAACTCCCATATAAATACTACACAGATGAAGATATACAAAATCGTTACCTCTATGTTGAAATATCACGAGGCTGCCCTTTTGCATGTGAGTTTTGTCTCTCCTCTATGGATGATAAGGTAAGAGCCTTTAATCTAGACAAAATTGTAGAAGAGTTTGAAATTCTCTGGAATCGAGGAGCGAGAAACTTTAAGTTTGTAGATAGAACATTTAATCTCAACATGAAAGCAGCCAATAGAATTTTAGACTTCTTTTTAGAAAAAGAGCCACCCTATTTTGCACACTTTGAAGTTATCCCCGACCATTTTCCAGCCTCTTTAAGAGAAAAAATTGCAAAATTTCCTCCAGGAGCTCTGCAACTTGAAATAGGAATTCAAACACTTAACCTAGAAGTTGCTGATAATATATCACGCTTACTAAACTTAAAAAAAGTAGATGAAAATATTAGCTTTTTAGAAAACGAGACTCATGCCCATATTCACCTTGACCTCATCGTTGGACTTCCAGGTGAGAGCTTAGAGAGTTTTGGTAAGAACTTAGATAAACTAGTAAGTCTTAGCTCTTGTGAGATTCAAATAGGAATACTCAAAAAACTCTCTGGGACACATATTAAACGACACGATGAAGAGTTCGGTATGGTCTATAGCGACAGAGCACCTTATGACATCCTCAAGAACTCAAATTTAGGCTTTAATGATATTCAGATGATGAAACGTTTTGCAAGGTTTTGGGATTTGACTTATAACAGTTCAAACTTTAAACGCACTCTTCCTCTTCTTTGGGGAGAAGAGGGTGTGTATGAAAACTTTCATGCATTTAGTCTCTGGATATACTCTCAAACAAACTCTACTTGGAAAATATCTTTGCAGCGTTTAGGAGAGTTACTTTTTACTTATCTAAGCGAAGTTAAAAACCTTGATGCAGAGTCAGTCGCATTAAAGATGTTAGAAGATATGATGAAGCTCAAAGGACGTGCAGTTCCAAGCTACCTTAAGCCCTATACTTCAAACTTTAAGCAAGATGCCAAAGAGGGAACTTCAGGGTTTAACAAAAGACAGACTTAAGGATTTTGAAGAACTTTTTAGTATAATAATTACTATGAAAATTATTATATACTTTTTTTTAGCATTATTGCTCTTTTCAACTCTTCATGCCAAAGAGAAGCTTATCACGCCTAAGCTTATCGAAGATGCAAATAAAAAGTATAAAATATATGCAAAAAACCGCTTTATAGCCATAGATAAAAAACTTATAGATGGTCTCAAAGATGCAAGCGAAATCAAAAAATTAAATACAGTAAATACCTGGGTAAATTTCACAAAGTATAAAAGTGACATGAAAGTCTATGGTGTTAGTGACTACTGGGCAACCATGTATGAGTTTATCGGTAGAGGAAAGGGTGATTGCGAAGACTACACAATCGCTAAGTACTACATTTTAAAAGAGCTAGGAGTCGATCCAAAAAAGCTCAAGTTTACCTATGTAATTTATCAAAACACAAAAGGTAAAAAAATTTCTCATATGGTTCTCTCATACTTAAAAGTACCAAAACCAAAATCAAAAGATGACTTTCTTATTTTAGATAATAACAACAGACTTGTACTCCCTGCATCAAAAAGACCCGATCTTATCAAAGTTATTAAGATGATAAACGGAGACACGGGTGCAAAATCTAAAAAATGGAAAAAACTCGAAGCTGGGATGAAAAGGAAAAAATTATGACACTCTTTAAACAGATGGCAATAGCCATATCATTAATCATTATAATTATGTTAGGTGCAGTAATGGTAATAAACTATAGTTCTGCTAAAAAAGACATGACACAGAGCCTCTATGAAACTACGGTAAATAATATCTCAAGCCTTACAAGTCGCCTAGCTGATACAGGAGCGGACAGTGCCCTGATTGTAAGCACTATTGATGCAGAGTTTGATAGCGGCTATTACAGAATGATAGAGTTTAAATCAAATGATGGAACTATGGACTATAAACAGCTTGACAATGATCCAATAGAAGGTGTTCCTGCTTGGTTCATTACACTCTCACACATAGAACTAGAGAGTGTTTCAGCAGATGTCTCTTCTGGATGGGCAATAATAGGAATTGTAAGCGTTAAGGGTGATGTTGGTATAGTTTACAAGGCGCTTTACAAGATGCTCATTCAACTAAGCTACCTCTTTGTCGTCTCTGTTATAGCCGCTCTTGTATTACTAGGTATTTTTCTGCATTTTGCACTCAAACCACTTTCTAATATTCAGAGTCAATCAGAAGCTATTCTAAACGATGAGTTTATAATTCAAGATAAAATTCCTTTTACAACTGAGTTTAAAGATGTTGTCAAAGGGATGAATGCCATGGTTAAAAAGGTGGAAGATATCTTTAGCAAAGGAAATCTTGCAGCTCAAAGGAATAAAGAACTTTTATACAACGACCCGACAACAAAACTTTTTAACAGACGTTACCTTATGCTTACTCTTCCAGAACTTATAAAAGAAGAGAACAGAGCAGATGGAGGAGTTGCTATTTTCATTGCTCTTAATGGTGCCGAGATTATAAATCAAGTATTAGGACGGCAAAAAGCCGATGAACTTTTTTTAGAATTTGCTAAAATTCTCAAAAATTCTTCATCAAAATATGAGGAGAAAGTAATCGCTCGTGTTAATGGAACAGAATTTACTCTTGTTCTCTCAAACTGTGAAATAAGTGAGATTGAATCTATTGTCAATACTATAAATAGAGCATTAACCCTTCTTCTTTCCTCAAATGGACTTGATCATACTCTTGTATATATCAATATGGGAATTTGCAGATATAGACCATCAACAAGCATAGGAGAACTCTTAACACGTGTAGATAATGCACTCTCTGAAGCGAAGTCTAAAGAGTTTGAAAATTCTCACATCTATGAAGATAAAGACAGTAAGAATGCTTTTGGTAAAGAGCAGTGGAGAAAAATTATAGAAGAGTCCATTGAGAAAAATCAATTTCATCTGAAATTTTGGCCTACATTAAATGCCCAAACAAAAAACCTAGAACATAATGTTATGACCTTTACAATAGATGATGGAAAAGATAAAAAATTCTTTTATGGAGACTTCATTGCCCCTGCCATTAATCTTGGTCTTGTTTCAAAAATGTATCTTGTAACCCTAAGAGATCTCATAACAAATCGACATGAGGAGCTAAATAATACAGAATGTTCTATTCGTCTCTCAAATGAGTTCATCAAAGATTCTAACTCTTTTGATGAACTCACAACTTTGTTTAAAAATTATTCGAATAGATTAAAATTCAAACTCTCATTTGAAGTAACAGATAGATTTGCTATCAACAATACAGCTATAGTAAAAGGTTATGTAGAGCTCTTTTCCAAGTATGGCTTTGGCTTTGGAATAAATACCTTTAGCGGAGAGTCAAATGATTATAAATACCTTAAGGAGTTAAACCCAAAATTTCTAAAAGCGGATTGTGCCTTTTTATTGGACCAATCAGAGAACTCTATGAATGCCCTACAAGTAATAACTGATTCCCTCGGAATAGAAATAGTTGCAACATTTGTTAAAACACAGGAGGAGATTGCACTACTAGAAGATAAACAGATTAGTCGTGTGCAAGGTCCAATTACAGATACTATACACTAAATAAAAAGGATAAAAAGTGCTTAAATCAGTCAAAATTGTAACCGCCCTACTTATTGTTGGACTACTCAGTAGTTCTCTTGTTGCGCAGGAGCTTAATAAAGAAGACATAAACAAGGTTCTTAAAGAAGCTTATGATAAATACAAGGGTGATATGGGTGGCAAAAATGCTGACTATATCAAAGCACTAGATATTGTTGACCCAACTATCTTTGGTATTACTTTCGTAGACACTAAGGGTAATGTATATGAGTATGGAGATACAAAACAAGTGGTAAGTATACAGAGTATCTCTAAAGTTTTTACAGCTGCTTTAGTTATGAGTGAAAAAGGTGCAAAATTTGTTCAAGACAAAATAGGTGTCAATGCGACAGGTGCCGCGTTTAACTCTATTATAGCAATAGAGAAACATGGGGGAAGTGCGTTAAACCCTTTCGTAAATGCGGGTGCAATACAATCAACATCTTGGGTACAAGCAAAAGACTCTAAAGAGCGTTGGGCAAAAATATCTGCAAATATGTCTGCTTATGCTGGACGAAACCTAACACTGAACGAACCAGTTTATGTTTCTGAAGTAAACGATAACAAACGTAACCAAGCTATCAGTAAAATTCTTGATGCCTATGGAAGAATGGGAAGTGAACCTCTCGAAGCTACAACAGTTTACACAAAACAGTGTTCACTCAATGTTTCAGCTCATGATTTAGCTGTAATGGGTGCTACTCTAGCAAACCATGGTATAAACCCAGTGACACAAAGCAGGGTAATCGCTGCAAAACATACTCCAAAAATTATGGCAATTATGGTAACAGCAGGACTTTATGATAATGCTGGAGATTGGTTATACGATACTGGTGCTCCTGCAAAGTCTGGTGTAGGTGGTGGTATTTTAGCAGTTATTCCAGGTAAATTCGGAATTGGAATTGTATCTCCACCATTAGATAAATATGGAAATTCAGTTCGTGCTCAACTTGCTGCAAAGTACATTATTGAGAAACTTAATCTCAATCCATTAGCACAATAAGGGGTTTAAGATGAATAAGAAATTATTAGTTAGTGTTTTAGCTTCAACTCTTGCCCTTTGCACTACCGCGTTTGGAGAAACAAAGTTAGATAGTGGTATATCGCAAGACCATACATACGAGCAAGAGAAACCTAAGACACAAGGTATCCAAATCGTAGATGGTTGGGAGATTTCTGGTGATATTCGTACTGGTTGGGTTCAATATGATTATCAAAATAAACCAACAGGTATAGATGCTGCTGGAGACATTACTCCAACTGATCCAAATACAAATCAAGGACATATAGATTCTCAAGGTATCTATGTTATGCCAAAAATCTCTATAAGCTCTCCAAAAGATAGTCGTATTCGTGCAAAAGTAACAATTGCGGGTGCGACAGATTTTGGAATTAATGATGAAAAATATGAGAGTAGAAATGCTGTATTTGATTCAACTGAGAGAAAGTCATTTGCAATACTAGAAGAGGGTTATTTATCTTATCAAGACAAAGAGCATAAGGCACTAGTCGGACGAGAAGAGATAACAACTCCTATGATAGATGCTGATGACTGGTATATGCTTGCAAATAGTTTTGAGTTAGCATACTACACAAATAATTCTCTAGATAACATCACTTTTAATCTTGGTTACTTCTCCAAAATGTCTGGCGTTTGGGACAGTGGAGCAAATGGTACAGAATTTCATAGTATGAGTGATGTATCGTATATAGATGCTGCAGATAAGACAAAGATTAGCGATACTGGTGTTTACTTTGCAGCAGTCGAGTACAATGATGATAAAAATCATAACCTCCAAGTTTGGAACTATTATGCTGAGGATATGTACAACACACTTTTTATTCAGTATGACTTTACAAACTCTATAGGAAATTTTAACTATGACATAGGTGCTCAGATTATTAACTTTAAAGAGGTAGGTTATGTGGCAAGTAACGCAGCTACTACAAACATTGATTACTCTTTGTATAGTGCAAGATTTGATGGTGATTTCTCAAACGGTATAGACTTTGCAACTGGTGTAGCTAAGTTTACAGATGGAGAAGGACAAGCGAATACACTTGGTGCTTTTGGTGGGTATCCTTACTTTGCAAACGGTATGATTTTTCACTTTTTTGAAGCTGGAAGTCTTCAAAATGCAGCTTCATATAAGGCACAAATCGGTTATGACTTTTCCAAGATTGGAATCAATAACCTATGGGCTGGATATAGATATACTTACTTTGATTTAGACTCTAAGTTTTCTCAAAATGCCAATGGAGAGAAACAAGATGCTATGGCATTAAATGGAGTAAGGGTAAGTTATGGCGGAGCTGTTGGAGCATACTTTACAGGAACATATGAGCATGTTAATTTAGATCATGAACCAAATACTTTTTCACTGCGTTTGATTGGTGGATATAAATTCTAGAAACCTCTAGAATTTAAGCCCTTAGTTAAAGCATCGTTTATTTATGCTTTATACTCGGGGTTTTTATTTGTATTTGGATGTCTAATTTTTCACTTTCATAAAATTTTCTAAGCCATCTATCCAACGGATTGATTAATCGATACATAACAGGAACGACAAGAAGTGTAAGAACCATAGAGCTTAAGAGTCCACCGATAACAGAAATAGCCATTGGTGCATTAGACTCACTTCCTAGTCCATTACCCATTGCAATTGGTAACATTGCAAATACCATAGCGATAGTTGTCATAAGAATCGGACGAAGACGTTTTTCACCTGCTTCAATAAGTGCTTCATCAGCAGATGCACCTTTACTCATAGCCGCGTTTGCAAAGTCTACGAGTAACACGGCATTTTTACCAACCATACCCATGAGTAACATAAATCCAACCATAACAAAAAGGCTAAACTCTAAGCCAGTTAAATAAAGTGCTAACATCACTCCAATAATACTTAGAGGAAGAGCCATCATGATAATAACAGGCTGAATTAGTGACTCATAAAGAATTGCTAATATAATAAACATCAAGATGAGTGAGAGACCGATTGCAGCAACAAATGCCTTACCTGTCTTTACCATCTCCTCAGCAAAACCTGTAAATCTATACTCAACACCCTCTGGCATAAGTGCATCAATACCCTCTTGCGTATAGTTTACAGCACCACCAAGGTCAAGTCCAAACAGGTCAGCGAATATAGTCACTTGCCTCTCTCTATCAAAGTGATTTATAGTTGCAAGTGCTTCACTTTTTGTAAAAGTTACTAAACCATCTAGATAAACTAAATTGTTGTTCTTATCACGAAGTTGCATTCTTTTTATATCTTCTATACCAACTCTATTTTCATCAGCAAAACGCAGTGTAATGTTATACTGCTTTCCATTCTCTTCAAAGTATGAAATTTCTAAATCAGAGCTAAACGCGGTTGCTATCGCTTGGGAAATCTGAGATGCAGATATACCTAAACGATTTGCATTTGCTCTAATAATGTTGATGTCTATTTGTGGTTTACCATCATCTAAATTTGTATCAATATCCACAAAACCTTTTTTAGCCGCTAAATACTCTGTAAGGTTTTTTGTAGCTACCTGGAGATCTTCAAATGAATCAGACTTTAAAACTATTTGATAAGGTACAGAAACACCAGCACCTTTAATATTTGGAATAGCTGCAGCTGTTATAAACATATCTTTTTGATACGGTTTAAACTTCTCTCTGAAATTTTGAATCACAACATCTTGTTTGAACTCTCTTTTATCTTTTGGTACAAGTTTTACATAAATCATAGACTTATGTTTCTCTTGTGCCGAGTTGTAACCAACACTCATAGTTGTGTACTCTACATCTTCGTTTTCTTGAACAAGCTTCTCAATGACCTTAGATTTTTTAATCATCTCTTCTAAAGAAACACTTGCATCTGCTTTCATCTGAATCTCAAACTCAGACTTATCTTCTTTAGGAATAAAATCCATACCAATTTGAGGGAAAAGGCTTAAGCTTCCAAAAAAACCTAAAAGTACAATAATAAGAGTAATAATTTTAAAACGCAGTACCAGTTTTAGTATCCATTCATAAGCACGTTCTAGTGCTTTAAAAATAGGCTCTGTCATGTTATAAAACTTACTCTCACCCTTATGAAGTGCTCTAGCACTCAAACTTGGAATAAAACTAAGTGCAACTGAGTATGAGATAATAACGGCAAAACCAACCGTCATAGCAAAACTCTCAAAGAACTTACCAACGATACCACTCATAAACGACACTGGAACAAACACGGCTAAAAGCATTGCTGAAATTGCTAAAATAGTAAAAGCCATCTCTTTTGTACCCTCATATGCAGCCTCATATTTACCTAGACCCGCTTCCATCTTCTTGTATATATTTTCAATAACAACAATCGCATCATCGATGATAATACCAATAGCAAGAGTAAGACCAATAAGAGTCATTTTGTTCAACTCAAAACCCATGTAGTCCATTAATGCGAATGTACCAAAAATAGATGCAGGAATTGAGATTGCTGAAACGAGAGTAATTGTTATATTTCTCAAAAATACAAAGATGATAAGTACTGCAAGGATAGAACCATAAATAAGGTCAAATTCAACATGTTCTAAAGAGCTTAAGATAAAAGGAGAAGTATCATTAAGAATTTCTACATTAAAATCACTTCCTGCCATCTTTTTAAGAGAAGGAATTGTGTCTTTTACATGCTGGACAATATCAATACTGTTTGTTCCAGAGATTTTTTGAACCTCAAGCATTACACCTTGGGCACCATTATAAGAAGCATAACTTTTTGAGTCACTCAAAGTGTCTTCAATTCTCGCTATATCTTTTAGTTTAATGTTGTCCTTTACTATAATCTCTTCAAGTTCTCTTACACTCAAAGCATCTGCTTTTGTTTTTAAGATGAACTCTTTAGTTTTAGAGATAAGTTTACCACCACCAATCTTTACATTTTCATGTGCGACTATAGAGTTTAGTTCAGTTACTGTTATTCCAAACTTATTTAAAAGATTTGGATCTGGATAGATTTTAATCTCTCTATCTTTGTAACCAATAATATTTACACCACCAACACCATTTATCTTTTGAAGTTTTGGTTTTACTTTTTCATCTGCAAAAAGCATAAGGTTTTTAATCTCAGCACCCGCGTTTGCTGTTAAAAAAACATTGATTATAGAAGCTCCACCAATATCTAACTTACTAACAAGTGGCGTTTGTGCATCAGTTGGAAGAGTTACTGCTGCAACTTTATCTCTTACATCATTTGTTGCTTCATTGATATCGCGCTCTAAAAAGAACTTCACCATAACAACACTAATACCCTCACTACTTGTTGATGTTATACTATCTATACCACCGATTCTAGAGATTGCTTCTTCGATTTTATCTGTAACTTGTGACTCCATAGTAGAAGACTCTGCACCTGGATATACAGTTTTAATCGTAACTATTGGAAAGTCAATATTTGGAAAAAGAGCAGCGGGCATAGCCTTGAAACTTATATAGCCAAATATCACCAATGTGATGATATACATAAGAGTTGATATAGGTTTACTTATAGCTAACTTATACATACTTACCTACTTTTCATCGGGGATAATAATATACCCTTCACCAAACAGCCCCACTACAAAACCATTAGCTTTTACTTCTGCTTCTATTTTTCTATTACCACTGTTTGCATATGGGTAAACTTTAGAAATTGTGCCCATGTACTCTTTGGCATCGCCATCAACTTTATACTTAACTTTCTGTCCAACTTTTACATCTTTATGGTATTTTTGATCAAAACTAAGTATGAGTTTTCTTTTAGAACGACTCTGGATTTTAAAAACTGTTTTTAGCATCATACCACTTACAGTATCTCCAACCTCAATATCTTTTGCATATATAACACCATCAAAAGGTGCTTTTAAAAATGTCTTGTCATACTTTGCTTGGGCATAAGCTAGTTGATTTTTAGCATTTTCATACTTGTAAGCATATTGATCAAACTTTCCTTGATCAATAAGCTCTTTAACTTGAACCTGTCTCTCATAATCTTTTTTTGCAAACTTAAGTGCCGTCTTTGCAATCTCTAAAGAGGCTTTAATGTCTGCATTTTGCAGAGAGGCTAAAACCTTCCCCTTTTTAACACTGTTTGAAATATCATAATTTACAGTTTTTGTAATACCACTAGCATCAAATGCTAATCTTGCTTTTTGATCTGCTTCAACATTAAATGTTGTATAAATCTCTGCTGCGTTTAAAGATACTCCTAGACATATTAGTCCTATAATCGTTTTCATACTAGTTTTCATTTAAATACTCCTCTAATTTTTTTCCATTGTAATAGTAATAAAGTGCATACGAAAGTTCTAAGTTATTAAGCGATGCTTCGTATGTTGATTTTGATTCTGTTTGTGATGTTAAGGCATCAAGGTAGACTACATTGTCAACAATACCGTTATTGTATTTTTTTGTAATAGTCTTTAATGCACTGTTTGCAGATTTTAAAGCACTAGCGGCACTTTTAATATTTAGCTTTGCAGTTATTATACGACTCACTGCTAAATCCTGCTGCATTTTCTGCTCTTTATTTTGATATATTATCTGTTCATTTAATGCATCCGCATTTAATCTTATGGCCTGTTTTGCTTCGCCTATTGCACCAAAGTCATAGAGTCTCATATTTACAGTGACCATAATTTGATTTTGATTTTCTGGGGGTTCTATGTTAAAGCCAGGTACTACCGGTTCATCCTGATAACCATAAAGGCTATAAATATCTTCGACTCTAACCTGTGGGTAGTAATGAGAATCTATAGTCTCTGAGGCATTTATGATTGAACTTTTTTGAGCTCTTAAAGATTTAATACTATCAAGCTCATCATCTTCTTCAATATCTATTTTTATAAAATTTGAATTATCAAGACTCTCTATAGTTTTACCAACTTTTAACTCTAATGATTTTTTAAGTGTTAAGATTTGAAACTTGATTGATTCTATACCGTAGATGTTACTGTCATAAGCAGATTGAAGTCTGTCTACATCGTCGCTTGTTGCTAAAGAAGCATTATAAAACTTCTGCATACGCTCTAGCTGTGCTTTTACCGCGTTTGATGCCTCTTCACGTGCTTCTAAACTTGCTTGGAGTGTTTTGTAGCTATAGAAATCCTCTACTATAGAGAGGCTCATACTCTTTTTAGTCGCTTTATAGTCAAATTCACTTGCACTTAGTTCATCTTTTTTCTGCTTAAGTGTGTAGGATTTCTCTCCTCCACTGTAAATATCCAAGCCAATCTTTGCATATCCTGAGTAAGTTGTTCCTGGAGACATAGGACTTGGGTCATCATAGCGTTCGTAAAATGCACCAACATCAATAGTTGGGTAGTAGTTGCTCTTACTTGACTCTACTTCACTCTTTTTTGAATCACTGAGCATGCTTTTTGCAACAATAAGTTCATTACTTTTTTGTGCATGCTCTAAAAGAGATTTTAGTCCCTGAGCATATACAAACAATGGAATTACTAACAATATAAGTTTTTTCACTTTTTCACCTCTATTAGTTTAAATATTGTGTCTACATATAAATTTAATTCACTTTTTAAGTCACCTATTGAATTTGTCGTAACACTCTGAATAAACATCCCTTTTCCAATAACAAACATACCAAGACTTAAATTCATAGATTCTTTTATTAGTTCATTTTTATTAATTCCGTTCTGGATAATCTCTTGAAATAATTTGTAAAAATGGTTATTCGTTTGTGTTTGGAAATCTATCATTTGTTCACTAGGATTGATTAGAGTGATTGAAATAAATTCTTTGTATATTTCTCTTAGTTCTGTTCTCTCTTCACTACAAAATATTTCATAAAACTTTTTTATTTTAGCTTTTGTAGAGACTGAATTTGTGATATCGATTTGTAGTTGTTCTTCATTTTTTTGAAGCATAATGTTCGCAATTTCAAAGACAATCTCTTCTTTGTTTTTGAAATACTCATAAATTGTACCCTTACCAACACCAGCAGTTTTAGCAGCTTCAGCAATAGTTACTTTATGTATCCCTTTTTCAATAAATAAATCTTTGCAAGAGAGTGCTATATCTTTTTTCTTTTGTACCTTATCCACAATAATTGCCATATATCATCCTTAATAATTGACCGACCATCAGTCAATAATGGATTATAGATTATTTTCACTTAAAGAATAATTAATGACCGACCATCAGTCAATTAAATGAAGTCAATTATTTTCCTTTGTATATTTTAGGTTTATTCACGGCGATGTCACACCTACTCTTATGGACAATACGGGATGGTATGCAGCTGCATCCAATCTTGGTGAGGATTATACAGCGGTTGCGGGAGAAGTCAAAAGACAAGGAAGAACAACCTCTTTTGTGACTATCGAGCTTCATGATGAATACTCTTCTTCTTTATTTACTACTTACAATATACTAATCTTGAAATTGTAAACGAATATCTAAAAAGGCATCTAAGTTATTGAAAAATATTTCAACCAACGCAGGGTCAAAGTGTTTAGCACTTCCACTTTTTATAAACTCAAAAATTCTTTCATCTTCCCAAGCTTTTTTATAACATCTATCACTACCCAATGCATCGAAGACATCAGCTAGTGCAGTTATTCGTCCAAATATATGAATATCTTCACCCTTAAGACCTTTTGGGTAACCACTGCCATCCCATTTCTCGTGATGAGTATATGCAACGGTAGCAGCAGTTTTTAGTATTTCTCTTTTAGAATTTTTGAGCATTTTATAACCAAGAGCTGAATGTGTTTTCATTATTTTCCATTCATCATCTGTAAGTTTTCCAGGTTTATTTAAGATAGAATCAGGAATACCAACTTTACCAATATCATGCATAGGACTTACCATTTTTAGCATATCTGCTATTTCTAAATCTAATCCATATTTTAGAGCTAATACTTTAGAATACGCTGCTACACGCTTAACATGATTTCCAGTCTCTTTGCTTCGAGATTCACCAATAGCACCCATAGTAAATACAACATCTTTTTGAGTATTAGTAATCTCTTCTTGTGCAACAATCAAATCAGTTATGTCATGCATTACAACCATATATTCAACTATATTTTCGTCTTCATCAAATATAGTGCTAACAGAAGTATCCATATGTATAATAGTTTTATCTATACGCTGAAAAGGAACAACCCCGTACCATGATTTTTCTTTTAGTAAGATATCGTTTATATATTTAAATTTACTACTAAAAAAGTTAGACTCAATTATATCAACTATATTTTTTATAATCATTGTTTCTTTATTAGAGTTATATATATCGCAAAAAACATCATTAACATGTAGCAAATTATAATTAGCATCCATGCGAAAAAATGAGCTACTCAAATTGATTATTCCTTTATATTGCTCAAGTAAATGCTCTTTTTCTATAGTCTCTTTTTCAGAATAATCTAAATTACCTTCTAAGAGTTCTTTTCTTTGTATCTCTTCAGTAATATTGTATCGTATTGAAATATATTGATAGACTTTACCGTTTACATTAAGCATTGGATATACAGATGAAGCTACATAGTAAAACTTACCATTCTTCGATCTATTCTTCATAGTCCCATGCCATGATTTTTTATTTTTTATTGTGTTCCACATCTCTTTATATACACTACTTGGCACACTATTGTCACGCACTATATTATGTGATTTTCCTATAAGTTCATCTCTGGAATATCCAGATAGGTCTATAAAACCTTGATTTACATCTGTAATAATACCTTTAGTATCAGTAGTTGAGTAGAGTGTAGAATCTTTTATTAATTCTTGAAATTGATTTAAACTAAGATTTTTTTCTTCAATATCCTTTGATGTTTGTTTAACTAAGTGAGTTAGAGCAATAAGTGTACGTGTAGCTTTTGTAACATGTTTAGACTTGAAATCTAGATTATGTTTGACAGTAGGGTCTTCACTTAAACCTAAAAATGTAGATGTTACATTTAGCATTTTGCTACATTTATTTTGTTTGAAAAATTCTCCAGTAGTTATAAGACCTGCAGTAGGAGCAATTTTTTGCAACATCTCAAACTCAGTGATTAAATGTTCTTTCAAAAAGTATTTTCTTGCTGAGCATGAGTAAATAAATATACTTTGGATAGGTTTTTGTGCAAAATCTTTCACTATTTCAATTACAGCTTTATCATTTTGAGAAACATCACCAAAACCAAACTTGACTTTTGTCCCTTCATTTATATGCCCAGCCATTATAAGTTCGCCATTTTCTCCAACACCAATAGGAGCTCTCGCGATATCCATACCATCTTCTGAAAAAACAAGAGGAAATTCTACACCGGAAGCTGGAAGTGAATCAGATACATCATCACCTAAAAAATGTCTGTATTTTTCTTGTGCTTTTTGATTATCTATTTCATATACTATACTTTTATCAGATTTTGTAATAGTCATTTGTTCACCAATAGTTTGCCAATTAAATAGCATGTCACTAAATATTTGTAAAGTATCAGAATCAAATATCGCTACAGCTATACCTATTGTTGACACATCACCACCAACACCTATAACTGTTTGATTTAAAAAAGAAGCATTTTCTTCAGTTCCTCCTGCTGCATTTCCACCTGCAACTATAACTTTTGGTATTTTACTTTCTAATGAGTTTAAAAATATTTCCCCATCATTTTCATAAACATTGTTAAAAGCTATAATAAGCTTAGTGCGAGAAGTTGCTAAAGCAGATATTTTATCTGTAATATTATCTATTTCGGAGTCTTCAAAAAGCTCTACATGTATATCAGTGGCATCGAATATACTTAAAGATATAATAGTATTATCTTCGATGATTTCACCATCAGCAATATCACCTGCTGTAGAAGTTGCAATTATTTTTGAAAAAGGTAAAACAGTTTTTATGAGATGAAGAGTAAGTTGTAATTTTTTTGGGTCGTTATCAGATGTGAATATCTGGATAAAAGGTTTATCTTTTGTGCTTATCTTTTGTTTTGAGAGAAAATCTCTAAACATATTTTCTGTAGTAAATAAATGATTATATGATTTCAATAATAACCCTTTTTAAAAATTATGTATAATTATACATTTATTGTCCTACTTTCTTATATCTTTTCTAATGTGCTTAATGATATATGATGGACTACTTCTTTTATAGGTGTAGGGCAAATATCTCTTCGTGGTCTGCCACTCTCGTTTTACATTTAACTTGATTATAATATTACTACTCAATAAAATAAAAAGTTGGATATTATTGATTTAATAAATGATTTGTCAATGGCTTCTTGTGTGAGTTCTCCTTCGCCATAATATCTAGGAGACTGTTATAAACCTTGATAATTAAGAGTTATCACTACCCTTTATTGTTA
>CAZPRE010000018.1:0-17340 GCA_964588875.1 uncultured Sulfurimonas sp.
AAATGATCAATAATATCTTCATCTTTTTCAACTGTTCCATACATCATAGTAGCAGTACTCATAATATCGAGCTTATGTGCTTGACGGTGAACATCTATCCAAACCTCAGAATCAATTTTTTTAGGTGCAATAATGTCACGAACTTCATCTGAAAGTATCTCAGCACCAGCACCAGGAATAGAAGCTAATCCTTTAACTTTTAAACGCGATAGAACTTCTTGTATAGTAATACGAGAAACTTTAGCAATAAAATCAAGTTCAATAGAAGAAAAACCATGAATAGTGATAGTTGGGTATTTAGTATGAATATGCTCAACTAAATCCTCATACCACTCTATTTTTAGCTTTGGATGAACGCCACCTTGAAATAGTATCTGTGTTCCACCAATCTCTAAAAGTTCATCTATTTTTGAATCAATTTCATCAAAGGTAAGGACATAAGCATCTGCATCTTTTTCATGTCTATAAAAGGCACAAAACTTACAATCCACCCAACAGATGTTTGTATAGTTTATATTTCTATCAATCACAAAAGTAGTTATGCCTTTTGGATGTAACTCTTTTTTTCTTGCACTAGCCAAACGGCCTAGCTCTTTTAAGTCAGCATTTTTAAGAAGACTCAGAGCCTCTTCTTTTGTTAATCTTTTTTGCATTGTCCAGCTTTTGTAGTAATTTTTTCCATAGCCTTGTTCATTTTTGCAACCTTTTTAGGTGCATTTAGGATATGTTTTTTTTCTATCATTATTTCCATCCTTCATTTCTTGAATTATATGGTTTTTTCTTAAAAAACATGAGATAAATTCCATATACAAGAAGCATACCTAAAAATATACCACCTACAACTTGTGTCCATGCACTAATATTTATAGTTTTGCTTAGTATTGTTCTATGCATTTTATTATCAATTTTAATATCTGCCATCTCTGCGACATGTGTCATTGCGGAGACTGCTAAATTACCCTCTGGTATGTTTTGATGACATGAAAAGCACACGCCACTACGATCAAGTTTATCGCGTTGCTCTTTTGAGAGTGGACCTGAAAGAGTCCAGTGATGTCCAACAGTTTGTAACTGTGTTCCATTCTCATCTAAAAACTTAGAGTAATCATAGTGCAGGTTTGCAATTGCTGGCATCTGCTCATCCACGATAGTTGGAAGAACTTTTCCATCGGCCGTCATAATATCTATGATAGTCGTCATTGATGGATCTTTTGTACTTTTTGAACCACCTATTCCATAACCCATAGCTTTTGGAGTTGTATGGCAAGATTCACAAGATCTTCCCTCTTTACTAATAGTATGAGGTTGAACAGGTGCCATATCTATCGCATTTTGTCCCTCTGCTCCAGCACCTTCAACATTAGGAATTTTATATATATGGTTTTTTAAAAGTGCATTTCCATCTTTTCCAATAACTGTGATAGTTGTCTGACATCCTGGAATAGTAGGACTAACTCTACCCTCACCATTTTGAGCAAGTGGTGGATCTTCCCAGCGCATAAAACTTCTAGTTTCAGTAACAGCTCCATCGACAAGATACTTTCTCATATCTTTCATACCACCAGTTCGTCCATGAATATCTTGGTCATGAGAAGCTTTAAGATAGTCTGGATTTTGTTTACCCTTAGAATAGTCAATTTTTACATGGCAGCCATAACATTGAGGTGCCCATGAAGCATGACAGGTATAACACTCTAACTTGTCATTATGTGCATCTATAGAGTCCATTGCAAGCAGACCTTTAGGTGATAATTTTTCTGTTTCTTTGAGCTTTTTAAGTGGAATTAACTTAACATCTTTTCCGCTTGCTAAATGCATAACTATCTCATCACCGTCTTTAACTGCATGTATGAGTGGATTACCACGAGCACTTAAGAGGTAACCATCACGAGGCTCATTAACACTACCTTTTTTAAGGTACTCTGCCATAGTTTGAGTTGTACCACGAGCTTCCCCTGTCATAGGAGTTGTACTAAACTCATCACTATAACCAAGCGGAAGTTCCCAAGGATATGCTTTAGTCGTACCGTGACAATCTTGACACTCTACCTCAACTGCCGCCGCATTTGCTCCGCCTAAAAAACCATCTCCGTGCATATCGTTAGAAGTGTGACAATCTTGACATAACATGCCTTTTTGAAAGTGGATGTCTTCTTGCATATGCATATAGCGTTTAGTATGAAGTTTTGGTTGTGCATTTCCTTTATCATCATACGGTCCCTCGTATGCTTTTTCCATCAGACCCTGATATGAAACACCGATTCTTTTTCCACGATTGTGACAAGTTGAACATGTTTCTACTGGAATACCAGAGTACTCAGTATCATGAACTTTTACTTTTGCATCACGTGAAGATTGAATAGAGTGAACTAAAAGATGTCCTGGTTTTTTCTTAGAAATACTCTTATCGTCACCTTCATAATAGCCCTCGTTTGAGTAAGGTATATGACAAGCTGCACAGCCTATTCCTCTAAAATCACCGCGTTTTTGACGACCTTTAGAGCCAGTATGACAACGCAGACACTCTTGACGTAGGTAAGTATATACGGCTAATGATGGGTCTTTTTCAACTTCCTCTGCTGTTGGTGCAGCTGGAAGTTCTGTCATCTCTTTAGGAAAAGCTTGTGGTTCCATAAGAGAGAGTTTGCTCATATAAGCTCTGTACTTATCAGTACCTAATCGTTTATGAGGATCATCTGGATTTTTTGTTATATAGGTTCCAACATTGTGTTTGTAACCATTTTTAGCTCCAAAGCTCCAGAGTGCTCCTTGAATTTTTCCCTGCTCAGTCATCATAAGTGAATTCATCTGAGCATCTACCTGTTCTTGGTGACACATTCCGCAAGTGTTTTGGTTTATCCATGTACTTCCCGGTGCTGGGTAATACTCTTTTGGACCTTTGTTAGTTTTAAAATACTTAACAGTTCCAGAATGCGCACGTTTTTTCTTTTTAGTTGTTGGATTTCCACCATGACAAACGATACAGTCGTTGCCTTTGTGTCCCGCTTTTTCAGCCACATCTAAAATAGCCTTCATCATGCCAGAACTCTCAGAGCGAATATGTTCTATTCCCTCATGACATGAGATACACTTATTTGCACCAAAGGCGAAAGTAGAAAGAAGCGCAACTAAAAAGAAAATTTTATGCATATATTTTTACTTGTCTTTTGAAATTGCGTCTAAAACGCCATTGATAAACTTAGGAGACTGTTCAGTTCCAAAAGCCTTCGTAATTTCAACCGCTTCGTTGATAACAACAGCAGAATCTAACTCACCAAATAAAATTTCATAAGAAGCTAAACGCAGTGTAGCTCTCTCAATTGCGCCAAGTCTTTCAAAATCCCACTCTTTTAAGTGTTTAACAATTGCTTCATCACAAACTTCAAGATTCGCCATAACACCATCAAAAAGGCCCATTGCGAAGTCTCTTTGTTTATTACGGATTTTCTTCTCTTCTAAAATTTCTGCAGAGTGTTCTGCGATATCGCCATTTCCTAAGTCATAAGCATATAGTAATGAAACTACTGCCATACGGGCATGATGTCTAGTTGCCATTATATAGTCTCATAAAGGTCAAGTAATTCAATAATAACTGTCATAGACTCAAAACCTTTGTTTCCAGATTTAGTACCGGCTCTCTCGATTGCTTGCTCAATAGTATCAGTAGTAAGCAGACCAAATGAAACTGGTTTTCTATGTAAAAGAGAAACAGAAGCGATACCCTTAGTAGCCTCAGCAGATACATAATCAAAGTGTGGAGTAGCACCACGAATAACAGCACCTAAAGCACAAACTGCGTCATACTTTCCAGTCTCTAAAAGCTGGTCAATAACCATTGGTAACTCATAAGCACCTGGAACTAATACATGTGTTAAATCTTCTTCATTTCCACCGTGACGGTCAAATGCATCTTTAGCACCCTCAACTAATCTATCAACAATAAAGTGATTCCATCTTGTACTTACGATTGCAATTTTCTTGCCATTTACTACTTTTAGTTTACCTTCAACTAAATTCATATCTTATATCTCCTGTATTTTTTTAATTGTTGTTATTAACTTGTCTAAATCTTCCATTTTCAACATATTTGGTCCATCGCTTAGAGCTATACTTGGGTCGAAATGTGTTTCAAAAAAGAAACCATCAACACCAATAGCCGCTGCGGCTTTTGCCAAATGTGGAACCATCGAGCTGTCTCCACCCGTTTTACCATCTTGTGCAGTTGGCATTTGAACAGAGTGTGTTGCATCAAAGATTACAGGAGCGAACTCTCTCATAATCACTAGGTTTCTCATATCGACAACCATATTTCCATAACCAAATGAGTTACCGCGTTCACATAAGTAAATGCCATGTTTTTGAGCATTTTCATAAGTTGCTTCTGAACAACCCCGCGTTTGAAGTACTTTTAAAAGTGGGTACTTCATAGCATCAGCTGAAAGAAACTGCCCTTTTTTAATGTTCACTTCTCTTTTCGTTTGTGCACAAGCTACAAGCAGGTCAGTTTGACGACACAAAAATGCAGGTATCTGAAGCATATCAACTACCTCGGCTACCGCGTTTACTTGAGCAGACTCATGAACGTCTGTTACTATCTTATATCCAAAGTCATCTTTGACTTTTTGTAAGATTCTAAGTCCTTCATCCATTCCAAGTCCACGAAAAGACTCTAGAGATGTACGATTGGCTTTATCAAAACTAGATTTAAAATAAAAATCTATTGAATTATCATTATGATATTTCTCTAAACCTTTTGCAATTTTAAAAATATTCTCTTCACTCTCAATGACACAAGGTCCTGCTAAAAGTTTCATAAATTTACCCTTTATAAAAAGTAAGTGATTATAGCTAAAGAGTCATTAATCTAAATTTACTTCGCTCGTGCAACCATGATTCCAGCAAAAACGATCAGGAGTATTCCAAACGCGGTAAATAGAGATGGAAGTGAGTCACCAAGCATTAAACCAACCAAAATAGAAAACAGAATATTGCTATAACTAACCGCTCCAACTATCCCCGCTTTTGTCTCGCCATAAGCCTTTGTCATAAGCAATTGCGAGATAGTAGCGAGTATGCCCATACCTACAACATAAAACCAAACTATACCCTCTGGCATAATAAACTCGCCAAGCATAAAATCAAGCTCTGGCATATCAATATATGGCGAAATCACGAACAATATTATTGGACCTATTGTCCCTGTTAACATAAAGGATAAAACTATGGCTCTCGTGTCATAATAGTTACGTAATTCTCTAATAGATGTATATGCTAAAGCTGCCCCTACTCCACTAAAAATTCCTAATAAATCATACTTTGAAAATCCAAGACCACTAGGTTGCGTTATAAAAACAATCCCAATAAATCCTATAAAAATTGCAATCCATCCTTTTGATGACAACTTTTCATGTAAAAATACAAAAGCAAAAATAGCTGTAAAAATCGGTGAAGTTTTTGAGTAGGTCATTGCATCGCCTAGCGGAATATGAGCTATGTTGTAAAAAAATGCAAGGAGTGCAGTAAATCCCATAAATCCACGAAAAAAGAGTAAAAGAGGTCGTCCACCTTTTTGCACCATGGGAGTTTTTAAAACAGCAAATCCAACCAATATCACACCCGCAATATTTCTAAAAAAAACCACTTCTAATGAAGGCATATGTTGTGAGGCAAGCTTAGCAAAAGCACCCATGATTGCAAATGTGAAAGATGCTATCAGCATGTACTTTACACCTGCATTTAATTCTTTAAATATATTCATTAATGCAATTGTACCCATTTATTAAGTTCATATTTGTATAATATCTCAATTAATTTGCACTCTATTTAGTGCTAAAAGGATCTTTATGGGTAATTTGATAATACTTCTAGTTGTAGGATATGTATTTTACAAAGTTTTCAAAAGTTATGGCAAATATACTGCATACACACAACAATCATTTAAAAACTTCTCTGTCTCATATGACTCACTCAAAAACAGTGAACTTGGTCTTTTTGTTGCACTTGTAGCAAAGGTAGCCAAAGCAGACGGGAAAGTAGATGCCCTAGAAGCACAACTTGTTGGTATTATGTTTGATGATATCTCCGCTGTTTTTCCAGAACCTGATAAAACAAAAGATATATTGAAGCGTATTTTTAAAGAAGAAAAAGATCATTCCGAGGATACAAAAGAGATAGCTCATAACCTTGCTCGTGCTATTCGTAGAGATAAGGCTAAGCAACAGCAATTTATGGGATTTTTAATTCAACTTGCCTTTATTGATGGTGAAGTAAGTAAAAGCGAAGAGGATGTTTTACAAACAATTGCTGAGGCTTTAGAGTTTGATCCAAATGCTTATCATGCTATCTTTGAGCAATTTGAAAAGATGATGGCAAATATGACGCCAAAAGCTAATATTGACGATGCATATAAACTTCTTGGAGTAAGCCAAAGTGATGATATGGGTGTTATCAAAAAAGCATATAGAAAACTTGTTCGTGAGTACCATCCAGATATTATAAAATCACAAGGAAAGAGTGAAGCCTATATGCAAGAGGCTACAGCTAAAACACAAGAGATAAATCAAGCTTATGAGATGATAAAAGATGCAAAAAAATAAAATGAAGCTAATATTTAGTGCATTAATACTTTTTAGTTCCATGCTAAACGCGGGTAGTGTTGGTTCTCTGCTTTTTCATGGAAACTGTATTACTTGCCATGCGGAACACACTAGTATTTCAGCTCCCTCTATCACAACAGTAAAAGATAACTACCTTCGTGCATTTGCAAAAAAAGAGGAATTTGTGGCTTATATGTCAGAGTGGGTTCAACATCCTAATGCAGAGACTTCTATAATGCTAGAAGATATCAAGAAATATGAGCTCATGCCTGAACTTGGTTTTGACAGAAGTACTTTAGAGATTATTACTGCATATATCTATGAAACAGATTTTTCTAAAGAGCATGAAGGGCATATAGATTAAGTATAAAAGTTTATTTCTTAGTATTTAACTTCTTATATATCTAATCCCTCGGTCATTTGAGTAGGCTAAACTTAAACCGCCATATATAATTCCAATATTCATATAGTTAATGAATATGATTTAAGATTTAAGATAGTATACTCATCTAACAATAAAACTAAAGGATTCCAATATGTTAAAAACATTATCATCAATTTTATTAGCAGGTTTAATCACTGCATCAATGACAGGTTGTACAGAAGAGCCTACACCACCAAAGGCAGAAGCAGATTTTCGTTGTAAAAAAGAAAATGTTCTAGCACCAACATGGACTTGTACTCCTATGGTTGAAGGTTCTTATGCTGGTGTTGGTATAGCTGAAAAGAGTGCAGCTGGACAAGCACATATGAAAAGAGTAGCTCTTGCTAATGGTAGAAGTGACTTAGCACAGCAGATTCAAACTCAAGTAAAAGACAAGGTAGAAGTATTTACTCGTGCAACTGGAAATGGAAGTGCTGAAGTTGTTGATATAGTATCAACTGCTGTTTCAAAACAAGTAGCAAAAGTTAATTTACGAGGCTCAAAAGCTGTTGATTCTTGGACATCTCCATCTGAGTCACTTTATCTATTAGTAACAGTTCCTGAAGCTACAGTAAATGGTGAAGTAAAAAAAGCTGTTAAAACAAGCATGAATAATGATGAAGCTTTATGGCAACAATTTCAATCAAAACAAGCTCTTGAAGGTCTTGAAAAAGAATTTCCTACTGAATAATGAAAAAATCATTTGCTTCAATTACTCTACTGGTTTTACTTTTAGCAGGTTGTAGTTCACAACCTGCACTAACAGTTGATTCACAGCCATCATGGATACTAAATCCAAATCAAGGTGGTAAGACCGGAGCTATAGGTGTTGCGAGTAGAACTTATGATCAAAAAATTTCGACACAAAGAAAACTTGCGATTACTCGTGCACTTAATGAACTTACTCTTCAACGGGGAGTTAAAGTTTCATTAACAATAACTAAAAAAGAAAAAGTTTCAAACGATAGAGCTTCTTTACATATAAATGAAAAAAGTAATTACAGTGCATCTTCAACTGTTATGGCTCACATCCAAAGTGTTTGGCAAGACAAAATGTCAAATGATATCTATATCTGGATGGTACTAGACTAAAATTCTTTTCTCATGAAAAGAATTTATTTAAACAATCTTCAATCCCTACGTAATTTAGCTATAATTTCAAATAAATACACCATTATATTCAATGCTTTTAAGGTACATCAATGAAAAAAATCGCCATTATCGGTCGCCCAAATGTTGGGAAAAGTTCTCTTTTTAATCGTTTAGTTAAAAAACGCGATGCAATTACTGCTGATGTAGCAGGTACAACTAGAGATGTTAAACGCAGAACTACAGTTATTATGAACAAAGAAGTTCAACTTCTTGACACTGGTGGACTAGACCAAGGATGCGAACTTTTCGATAAAATCAAAGAGATGTCACTTAAGGCTGCATATAAAGCCGACATTATTCTTTACATGGTTGATGGAAAAGGTATCCCTGAGGATGAAGATAAAAAACTCTTTTATGAGCTTCAGTCTATGGGTAAAGATATGGCACTTGTTGTTAATAAAATTGATAACGATAAGATGAAAGAGAAACTTTGGGACTATTATGAGTTTGGAACAGATGCTATTTTTGGAATCTCTGTAGCTCACAATAGAAATACAGTTGAACTTTTAGAGTGGATTGGAAGTAAAGTACCTGATAGTGACCTAGTCAAAGAGATAGAAGAAGACGAAGAAGATAATATCATCATCTCTGAACCAGAACTCGACGACGAAGATTTCTTTGCAGATAAAAAACAACATGACGAAGACGACGATGGCTATACATACTGGGATGACGATGAGATGGACGGAGTCATTGTAGATGACACTATCTTTGGAAACAATGACCGCATCAAAGAGTTTAACGAAGATGATGTAAACCACATCAAAATCGCCATTATCGGTCGTACTAATGTTGGTAAAAGTTCTCTTTTGAATGCCCTTCTTGGTGAAGAGCGTTCTGTTGTTAGTAGTGTTGCCGGAACGACTATTGATCCGATTGATGAAACAGTTCAATATCAAGATAAGCAGATAACATTTGTTGATACTGCTGGTCTTCGTCGTCGTGGTAAAATTCTTGGAATTGAGAAATATGCTCTAATGCGAACAACAGAGATGCTTGACAATTCAAATATGGCGCTTATTGTATTGGATGCAAGTCAGCCATTTATGGACCTTGATGAGAAGATAGCTGGACTCGTAGATTCTAACCGTCTTGCTTCTATCATTGTTTTAAACAAGTGGGATATATCTAAACGCGATGAACATGACAAAATCATTAAAGAAGTTCGTGATAGATTTAAATTTCTCTCTTATGCACCTATCATTACACTTTCTGCTCAAACACACCTAAGAGTTGATAAACTTCACGATATGATTTTAGAGATCAATGCAAATTACTCTCAAAGAATTCCAACAAGTAAAATCAACGAAGTAATAGAAAAAGCTCTTCGTCGTCATACACTTCCAAGTGTGAGTGGACAAGTTATCCGTATCTATTATGGAACGCAGTATGAAACGAGACCACCAAAAATAGCTATTGTTATGAATAAGCCAAGTGGACTTCACTTTACATATAGAAGATATTTGACAAATAAAATGAGAGAAGCTTTTAATTTTACGGGAACGCCTGTACTCTTTAAAGCGAAGAAGAAAGGCGAGAAATAACCTCTAACTTTGCATTTTAATGCAGAAGCGGCCCCAGCGAGTAAAAAGGGACCTGTTCCTTTTACGGACTAACAACTAACTCTAAGCGTCTTTTGGTATTTGTTTTATTACTTTATAAATTAAAAAAGCACCAAATGCTAAAGTTATAAGAGTAAAAGCTAAAGAAAATGTTTTAGTAACTACATACCCTACAATTAACAAAGATAATACAGTTGGTACTTCGTTATAAGCTCTAAAAAAGTTTCCACTTTTAGAGTAGTCTTCACGTTCTAGTTGAAGTCTATAATACTCTAAAGAAAATGAATATGCCATTAGTATAATGGCTACTACAAGTTTAGCATACATCCATATATCACCTTCTAGTAAATCTGGTCTAAGCCATAGCATCCAAAATCCACTAATAACCGTTGCCCACATTGCAGGAAGCCCTATATATTTGTACATTTTGTATTCTTGAATTTTTACAACATCGACAAAATCTTTTTTATCCTTATATTCGGTATGATATACATATAATCTTGGTTGATAAAAAAGCATTGCCATCCATGACAAAACTGACATAATATGAAATGTAACAATCCATAAATAATAATCCATAATATCCATCTAAATTCCTATTAAAAGTTTTTTTCTATATATAGTGTATTGTAGTTTGAACCACCATTTGTGACATTGTTTATAAGACCGTATATACCAGACCTATGTTTTAAGGCATAACCTATATATGTATTATGAAGTGGCTTATATCTTATTAATTTTCCAAAATCAACATCAACACTTATATCAATATAATTTAAAAAATTTGAGTTATAATCTTCTTTTTCTTGTGCTTCAAGATACTCCGTTCGTAAAGTATCACTCGTATATGACATACCTTCACCTATACCAGTTCGAATTCTATTTCCAGCAAAATCAAAATTCCAGTAAGCCTTGATATATAAAGTCATTTCATAAATATCACTATATGAGCCCTCATCAAAATATGAAAGTCCCGCTTTTGCATAAACATCCATAGGCCATTCAAAAGCACCTTCTTTTAAAAGATAGCCTCCATCAAGAGATAAAACAGTTAAATCTTCTGAATGAGAACCAAAATCTCCAGAAATTATCTCACCTAAATCATTTTGAGAGGCAGTTCCATAAGCTAAACGCAGTGAATAATCATCCTGTGCAATCAAATTAAGTGTTAGTAAAAGTAGTAAAATTATTTTCATATATTTTCCTTTAAAAGTTTTTTTCTACATAGATACAGTTGTAGTTAGAGCCACCATCAGTAACTCCACCATAAATACCTTTAGCACCCGAACGGTGTTTTATAAGATAGCCAATATAAACCTCTTCTAAATCTTTCACTCCGATAAGCTTTCCAAGCTCAAAGTCAAAGGTCATCTCCATATAATTTAAAAATTCTGACTCTTCATCATCTTCTACTTCGGCCTCTTTATGCTCAACCCAAGGTACAGTACCAGCATAAGCAACACCCTCTGCAATTCCATAACGAAGAGTTTGAGATAAAAAATTGAACTTTATAGACATTTTCAGATAAAGAGTAGCTTCCAAAAAGTCTGACTGGTGTCCATTTTCATCAAAGTAACTTACTCCACCATTGAGAGTGAAATCAATAGGTAAATCATGAAAATCTTCCACAAAACGATAGCCATCTGCAATATTATAAACTGATGTATCATAAGGACTTGTATTTAAACCCTCAAATTTATATAGTTCATCAAAATCACTCGCTGAAGATATACCATAAGCACCACGAATAGAGTAGCCATTATCTGCGATTAAATTAAATGTTAGTAAAAAAAATAAAATGAGTTTCAAATAGATTTCCTTCTTAAAAAGAAAGGGGTAAGTCTATGCCAAAAGAGACATAGATTTTTCAAATTAAGCGTCTAAAGTTTCAAGGTTTTTTACAGAACCTTTTTTTGTATCAATCACTTTAGTATGTAGGCGACGAAGTGCCTTAGAAGCTCTGTCAATTGCTAAGTCAATTGCAGCATCTAGTACATCATCACTTTGAGAAATAACAACTGGTTGTGCATGGGCAATATGAATATCAAACTCAACATTTACACCTTTTTTCTCAGCAGCAACCATAACATTCACAGTCGTGATTTCTAAATTAAATTTTTTAAAAGCCTCAATAGCAGCCTCAATATGTGCTTTAGTATTAGCACCTAGTGTTACATCTTTTGCACTAACTTGTACATTCATAATAAATCCTTAAATTACGGCAAGCAAACTTGCTCTTTTCTTATTTACATAATATCAAAAAAAAACTTTAAAGTTGGTATAATGTCACAAAAATATTTAGGATAATTTATATGAGAGTTCTTACAGGTATTCAACCATCAGGTGATTTACATATTGGAAACTATTTTGGTTCAATCAAGCAGATGGTTGATGCTCAAAAAAACAGTGAAACATTCGCATTCATTGCAAATTATCATGCGATGAGTAGTGGTAATGGTGGCGAAAGACTGGCACAACTTACAATGCAAACTGCAACTGATTTCTTATCACTAGGGATTAACCCAGAAAAATCTACTTTTTGGGTTCAATCTGATGTAAAAGAAGTTCTAGAACTTTACTGGATTCTCTCTAGATTTACTCCTATGGGACTACTAGAGCGCGCTCATAGCTATAAAGACAAGACAGCTAAGGGTATAGCCGCAAATCATTCACTTTTTTCGTATCCAGTACTTATGGCTGCTGATATTCTACTTTACTCTCCCGAGATTGTGCCTGTTGGAAAAGATCAAATTCAACATGTTGAAATAGCTCGTGATATCGCTGTTAAGTTTAACAATGAGTATGGTGATATATTAACAATTCCAGAGTTTAGAATTGAAGAAGAAGTTCAGACTGTACCTGGAACAGATGGACAAAAAATGTCTAAAAGTTATGGAAATACTGTCAATATTTTTGGCGAAGAGAAAAAACAGCTTAAAACCATTAAAAAAATAGTTACTGAGAATGTTGCGATGGAAGAACCTAAAGAGTTTGATGATTGTAATGTTTATAATATGGCTAAACTCTTTTTAAATGAGAATGAACTTCTTGAACTCCAAGGTAGATATAAATGCGGAGGAGAAGGTCATGGACACTTTAAACTTTATCTTGGTGAAGTTATGTGGAACTACTTTGGTGAATTTAGAGAAAAGCGCGAACACTATTTAGCACACCAAAACGATGTTAGGGAGATACTTAAAGCCGGTGCTGATAAAGCCAGCAGAGTGGCAATACCGATGATTGAAAAAATTAGAGAAGTAACAGGTATAAAGTACTAAAATTAACATCCATTTTAAAAAAATCAAGGAAAACTCTCTTCAGATATAAATATGCAAATCTCAACTGTTGATGCTAAGGCAAAAGCATATAATATCAGCAATAAAGCTCTATTGGAAGATTCAAAAGGTTGGTTTTAACTTTAGAGTTTTAAAGACCTCTTCTTTTATCTAACCAAACCATTAGACCCTTTTGTGCATGCAGTCTATTTTCAGCTTCATTAAAAATAATCTCTGAATGTGAATCCATGATCTCTTCTGAAACTTCCTGACCACGATAAGCTGGAAGACAGTGTAAAAACTTAGCACCTTTTTGAGATAGACACATCATTAAAGAATCAACCATAAAACCATCAAAGTCTTTGACTCTCTGCTCTTTTTCATCTTCTTGACCCATTGATGCCCAAGTATCTGTTGTAACAATTGTTGCTCCGTGAATAGCTTCTTTAGGATCATTCATTATCTTAATAACTGACCCACTCTTCTTAGCCATAGCAATCGCTTCTTCTAAGATGTCGCCATCTACTTCGTAGCCTCTTGGTGTAGCTATCCGAAGTTCAAAACCAAGCTTAGCTGCTAACATCATCCACGAGTGTGTCATGTTATTTCCATCACCAACATATGCAACTATAGCTCCTTCTTCAATACCATGTTCTACCATAGTCATATAATCAGCCAAAAGTTGTACAGGATGATAAGAGTCTGTTAAACCATTAATAACTGGTACTTTAGAATTTGCGGCAAACTCTTCTATCATAGAGTGTTCAAATGTTCTTATCATTACCATATCACACATACTAGATATCACACGAGCTGTGTCTTTGATCGGTTCGCCACGACCTAAGTGGATATCACGATTTGAGAGAAAAAGAGCATGACCGCCAAGTTGAAACATACCTGTTTCGAAACTAACTCTTGTGCGTGTTGAACTCTTCTCAAAAATCATTCCAAGTGTCTGCATATCTAACTCTTTGTTATATACTCCACTTTTAAGATTCTTCTTTATCTCTAAGCCAAGATCAATTATCTCTAATATCTCTTCTTTACTAAAGTCTTTAAGTGTTAAAAAATGTCTCATAATTTTTCCTGATTTTTAAGTAAGTAACTATTATACTATTTTTGAAGTAGTTTTGCTACTTCTTTAGCGTGATAAGAGATAATTATGTTAGCACCTGCACGTTTGAACGCAATCATAGTCTCCATTACAACTCTATCATAGTCAATAAGATTATTCATTCCTGCTATTTTAAGCATCGCATACTCGCCACTTACATTATAAACAGCCATAGGTAGAGAAGTATTGTCTTTAATCTCACGAACTATATCAAGATAAGCAAGTGCTGGCTTCACCATCAGTATATCAGCACCCTGAGCTTCATCAGAAATAGATTCAGCAATTGCTTCACGACGGTTTGCAGGGTCCATCTGGTAAGTTGTTCTATCACCAAAAGATGGTGTTGATTCTGCAACATCACGAAATGGTCCATAATAACCAGAAGAAAACTTTGTAGAATAAGCCATAATAGGTAAATTTTCGTATCCTGCTCCATCTAATGATGAGCGTAGCACCTCTATAATTCCATCCATCATTCCAGATGGGGCAATCATATCAGCACCAGCTTTTGCATGAATAACAGCTTGTTGTCCAGAAACACTTAAAGTCGCATCATTATCAACTGTCTCATTTACCTCGTCAATAATTCCACAATGTCCATGGTCTGTATATTCACAAAAACATAAATCAGTCACAATAAACATATCAGGATGTGCTTCTTTAATAGCACGGATAGATGAAGCGATAATTCCATGATCACACAGGGAATCTGAACCAATAGAGTCTTTTACATCAGGAATTCCAAAAAGAATAATAGAATAAAGACCAAGTTTTTTCAGCTCAACACACTCTTTTAAAATCTCATCTATACTCATCTGAAAAACACCAGGCATGGACTTAACTTCTGTCTTAATTCCCTCTCCACTGCGAATAAAAAGTGGATATATAAAGTCATCAACACTGACACTTGTTTCTCTTACTAATGAGCGTAAATGCTTATTTAAACGTGTTCTTCTAAATCTTTGAAACATTCTTAAACCTTTTTGTTTATCATTTTTGATATAATCATCTTCTAAAAAAATATATTAGCGTTTTAAAGATTAAATTAATGAATATAGAAATTTCTCAAATTGCAAATTTACCATCGCGTTTTGGTAACTTTAAAGTAAAAGCCTTCAAAGAAACATGTGCAGATAGCTGTAAAGAGCATCTAGTAATATATAAAGAAAACATGCAAGAGATTCCAATAGTTAGAGTCCACTCTGAGTGTTTAACGGGTGATGCTATCGGTAGTCTAAAGTGTGATTGTCGTGACCAGCTAGAGTATGCTCTTAAACTGGCTGAAAAAACTAACGGTATGGTTATCTACCTCAGACAAGAGGGACGTAATATTGGTCTACTCAACAAGATAAATGCTTATGCACTTCAAGATCAAGGACTTAATACTGTTGAAGCAAACCATCAACTAGGGTTTGCTGCTGATGAGCGAACTTATGAGATGGTAACATATATACTACACCATTTTAACATTCATAAAATCAAACTCTTAACAAATAATCCTGATAAAATAAACTCTATCAGCGATATTGAAATTATAGAGAGAGTTCCTATTATTATGGGTTCTAATAAATATAATCAAGCTTATCTTGATGTTAAAAAAGATGAGATGGGTCATCTACTCTAAACTATAATTTAGAAAAGATAATGCAAAAGATGAGTATTACACTACATTTATACTAAATGGTGTAGGTAATAAAGGAATCTTTAAAATATTTTTTACAGCAATGAAAAAACTATTCTCATAAGAGCTTTTTTACTCCCTATTGTTGAAGTAAATGCTCAAATTGGATAAAATACCTTTTTATAAAGGATTTCAGTGGATTTAAAAGCTACACTCGCACAAGATAATATAGACTTACCAGATGACTTTTTTTTCAATGTGCAAAAATATAAAGAGCATCTGTTTAAATGGAATAAGATTCATAACCTAACTGGTGCAAAAGATGATAACACTCTTAATGAGTTTATTTACGATGCCGTTTTCCCTGTTAGCTTTTTACCCAAAACACAGACTCTAATGGATATCGGTACTGGTGCAGGATTTCCAGGAATGATCTTAGCTTTTGCCCTGCCACACACTCATGTAACACTTGTTGAACCACTTCAAAAAAGAGCTGCATTTCTACAGTTTATCAAGGCTGATTTAGGGCTCTCTAATGTCACTGTAGTTAAAAAAAGAGTTGAAGAAATGGACTCACAGATCTTCGACATAATTACATCTCGTGCAGTGACTGATACAAAAATGCTTTTACAACTAAGTGAGAACTTTAGAGATGAAGACTCTCAACTACTCTTTTACAAGGGTGAAAAAGTTTATGAAGAAGTAGAAGGCATACCTGAGCACAAAATCATTCAAACAAACAATAGACACTATTTACTTATGAAAAGTCAAAAAGGAAATTAATAATGATACTAAAAGTACTACTAGTTTTAGCAGTTATTGGAACTGTTTATTTCATATTTTTCAAAAAGAAACCAATTAAATCTTCAGCACCTAAGCATAAAAAGCACACACAAGAAGAATCAAATGATATGATTGAATGCAATACATGTGGCATTTACTCTGAACTTAGTGATTCTATACAGAGCGGATCAAAATACTACTGTTCTTCTGAGTGTCTGGAAAAAGCATAATGTTGTTTTTTGGGCATAGATTTATAGAGAGTGAGTCTTTTTATCATATTCAAGATATTGACTCAATCAGACATACACCATCCTCATCAATTATATATCTAGAGTTTAATGAAGATAACCTTGATATCATAAAACATGCTAATCTGAATAAAATTGATATGGCCTTAAAGGTTTCAAATATAACTGAACTTATTTATGCTTCATCTTTAGGGGCTAACTATATTGTAGTATCTAAAGAGAATGCTAAAACTTCTCAAAATATTGCAGAAAATTATCTTTTTGATGCAAAGATTTTAGTTATGCTTGAAAATGAATCTGAGATAGAAGAGTTAGTCCTTTTAGGAGTCGATGGGGTCATCTGCACTAATTCAATTATTAAAATAAACTCCTAAAAATGAAACTCTTACTCCTTAGTATTACGATACTTCTTTTGCTCGGTGGCTGTTCAACTAAGGGTGTAAAAGCTTACAAACAAGAAAAAAGATTCACCAAAACCTCATCTACAAAACCACAACCAAATTATAAACCAACACAGAAAAATTGGATCACTAGCTCTTTATATAAAGAGTATACAAAATGGTAT
>CAZPRE010000019.1:0-17240 GCA_964588875.1 uncultured Sulfurimonas sp.
ATTTCAGCAGAAGAAGGCCTAAAAAACTTCAATAAATTCTGGGCAAAAAATGATAGAGATCTTCCAATAATCGCAAAAGAGTATGCAAGACTCGCGAATTACGATGAGTTAAAAGCAATTGAAATAGTTCTCAGTGAAGCAAAAAAGTTAGAATATAGAGTTAATTTAAAGAAAAAACTTAAAAACAAATAATGAAAACCTTAATGATATGACTGAATATATTAGTAAGTAAGCGATGAAAACAATCTACATCCAATAAAGTTTTTGCCTTAGACCCACAGAGTATGTTTAATTATAGTGAGCTAAGATTTTATAGAACAACTAAATGGAGAGTAATTTTTCCTTAATATTCTCGAATATCACATCGCGTTCACTTTCATCAACACTCAACATAAAATGTTGTTGCATTCTTTCGTCACCAACACTCTTCCATCGCTTAGCCGATGCAAAAAGAGAGTCTCCAAAAAAAGTCATTGTTGGACATCCTACTAAAGAAGCTGCGTGATAAGTCCCCGTTGATGTACTCACAAAAAGTTTAAACCTACTTATCAGTTTTGAGAAGTAAAGAAGTCCCTCTAAAGAGAAGTAAAAGACTACATCTTCATCACGAAGTCTGATTTGCATCTCTTCGTAAAGTTTTTTCTCATCAGGTCCAAAGGTGAGTACTACTTGATATTTTTTCTGTTTCAGTACAGTTCTTATAAGTTTTTCATACTCTACTGTATTCCAGTTAGCATCAGATGAGCCACCAAAACCTACATGAAATGCCACAACAGCTTTTTCTATATTGTTATTTTTACAAAAGTTATCATAAATTAAGTCACTGTCTTTAAACTCTAAAAGTGGTTTTTTATACTCTAAGTTTATATCTGGAAAAAGTGTACGAGTTAGTTCAAGGTTATACTCAAACTCCGCCATTTTCACTTCACTTCGTCTCTGTTTGATTCTATGAGTGTAAAAGATTTGTGCAATCTTTGTAGCGGGAGCTATTCGTATTGGAATCCTGCAAATAAACTGTGCAAACGCGACTCTTATGTTTGAGAAAAGTGTTATGGAAGCATCTATTTTAGCAAAACGGATTTTACGAGCTAAATCAAAAATAGAAGAGTTAGCCTCATCAACAATCACCTCATCAATAAACTCACAACTCTGTGCTAGAGCCGCGTTTATTGGTGAGACACAGGCTATAATCCTGTTTTTTGGATTATGCTGCTTTAGTACATACATAGAGGGAAGAGCGGTTATAAAATCACCGAGTTTGTCCGTACGTACTACAAGTATATTCAAAGACTTACTTTACACCAATTTGAAAATATTCAAAACCGTGTGCATTCATCTTTTCTTTGTTAAACTGGTTTCTACCATCAAAAAGAATAGCATCTTTAAGAAGTTTTTTCATCTCATCAAAATCTGGACTACGAAATTCTTGCCATTCTGTTACAAGAATCATTGCATCAGCACCCTTAAGTGCTTCGTACTTTGAATCAACATAAGAGACATTAGTATTGTTTTGAAGATAATGAGTCTCTGCTTCTCTACGAGCTTTTGGATCATAGGCCACAATCTTAGCACCGCGAGAAGTGAGCTCATTTATGATAGTAATCGAACTTGCTTCACGCATATCATCAGTCTCAGGTTTAAAACTTAGTCCCCAAACTGCGAAAGTTTTGCCATTTAAGTTCTCACCAAATTTAGTAATTACTTTATTTGAAATAAGATATTTCTGGTCATAATTAACCGCTTCAACAGCATCTAGAATTCTAGGGTTATAACCAAAATCTTTTGCAGTTTTAGCAAGTGCTTGTACATCTTTTGGAAAACAACTACCGCCATATCCACATCCTGGATAAATAAAACTATAACCGATACGGCTATCACTTCCTATACCATTTCTTACTCTATTTATATCCGCCCCAACTCTCTCACAAATCTGACTCATCTCATTCATAAAAGATATTTTTGTTGCAAGCATCGCGTTTGCCGCATACTTTGTCATCTCTGCAGACTTAATATCCATAGCGATAAAGCGGTCATGATGTTTCATAAAAGGAGCATATAGCTCTCTCATTACATCCATAGCTCTCTCACTCTCAGCACCAATCACAACGCGGTCTGGATGTAAAAAGTCTTGGATAGCAGCACCCTCTTTTAAAAACTCAGGGTTTGAGACAACGTCAAATTCTACTGACACACCGCGTTTGTCAAGTTCTGCTTGGATAGCCGCTTTTACTTTATCAGCAGTTCCAACAGGTACAGTTGATTTATCAACTACAACAGTATAAGATTCCATAGACTCTCCTATTGTTGCAGCAACTGCAAGAACATATTTAAGGTCAGCTGAGCCATCTTCTCCCATAGGAGTTCCAACTGCAATAAATGCTATATTGGAGTTTTTTATAGCCTCTTTAGAGTTAGTTGTAAAGCTAAGAGTTTTATTTTTGTAGTTCTCTAGAGTCATATCTTCTAAACCAGGCTCATAAATAGGGATAATTCCCTGCTTTAGCTCCTCGATTTTTTTCTCATCTATATCCACACAAGTAACAGAGTTTCCCATTTGAGCGAAACAAACGCCACTTACTAATCCAACATAACCTGTTCCAATAACTGATATTTTCATTCTCTAAAGTCCTATAATAATTTAATCATTTATGTTACCTTAAAATGGCTATAATTTGACTTATAAAACAACAGGATTCTCATTGCAATTTAAAAACAGATACACTCAAGTCATATCAGCTCTTCTTTTAAGCTACTTACTCTTTTTTTTAGTGAGAGTTTTTTTCTATTTTCTATATTTTGACTATTTTAGTGAACTTACTTATTATGAAGCATTTTTATCTTTTATTATGGGTTTCAGGGTTGATACTGCCGAAATTTTCACCTTTACATCTCTTATATGGCTTGCACTACTACTCCCTTTTTATTTTACTCTTAACAAAACTTATAGAGTTACACTAGGGGCTCTTTGGGGAATTATAATTGCATCCATAGTCTTTTTTAATATTGGGGATTCTCTCTATTTTGGTTTTGTAAATAGGCACCTTAGTGATGAGCTAAATCTTATTGGAAGTGATGTAGCTATTCTTTTTCATATGGCAATGGACTACTATTTCTATCAAACTATAGTCTCTACATTTGTATTTTTTGTCATTATATACCTTTTTATAAAACTCTTTAGTGCTCAGCTGGAAAAAGAGATTATAAAACAAAGAGAGTGGGTAAATATATTTCTACTTATAATCATCGCGTTTGTGGGGATAAGAGGTAAAGTCACTGACATATCTTTTGCCATATCAGATGCCTTTGCGGTAAATAAACTTGCTTCTGGAAATCTCGCTCTTAATGGGTTTTTCTGTTACTATAGAAGTGGAGACAGAAGTAGTGTAAATCATGAAGGTATTGAGTTTAATCAAGCTATTAAAACTATAAAATCAAATTTATCTTCACAAAAAACTCTTTATGCCAATGAAGATTTTCCACTAATGAGAGCTTATTCTGATCCGGTAAAACAAAACTATAATGTAGTTATTGTACTTATTGAGAGTTTCAGTGCGCCCTACCTTGACGCTCTATCACACAATAACTATGGTGTAACTCCTACACTTGACAAGATGGCTAAAGATGGACTAATGTTTACAGATTTTTATGCAAACGGACAACGTTCATCAGAGGCAGTAACTTCTATTTACACAGGTATTGTTCAACCATATGGATTTGAAAGTTTAGGTGGTGGTCTAGAGCTCTACAAACCTAGCTATATGGGTATTATTGCTGAGGAGAATGGCTATTCAACTTTAGCTATGCAGAGTGGTGACAGAGGCTCTTTTAGAGTAGATAAAATCAGTTCACTTGCTGGATTTACACAATATTATGGTGCAGAAGACTACCCTCAAACAGGCAAAGAAGAGTATGAGGCTATTGAGGACTCTTGGGATGGAGATATGTTAAGATTTTACTCTTCAAAGCTTCACACAATGAAAGAGCCTTTTATAAGTTTCGCATTTACTGCAACAACTCATGCTCCCTATTACTCTCCTGGTGAAAAATGGCAAAAATTTCCACATAATACAAATAGTGAAAATGGTTTTTTAAACAATATTTACTATGTCGACACTCAAATAAAAGAGTTTATGCAAAGATCAAAAAAAGAACCTTGGTTTGATAGAACAATTTTCATCTTTACCGCGGACCATACTAACCATGCAAAACTCTCAAATCAAAAAGAAGTAGCTAATGCTAAAAGTATTTTACTACCAGAGTTTCATATTCCTTTAATCATCTATGCACCTAAAATATTTGAAGCTAAGGTCATTAACAAAGTTGGTTCACAGGTAGATATACTCACAACTATCATGGACTACTTAGGATGGAATAGTAATTTCACGAGTATTAGTAACTCTCTATTTGATGAAAGTGTCCAAAAGCGAGTAGCATTTGTAAGAAAAGGTTCTACTATTGCATTGACAGATGGCCAAAGTGTTGTTAACTATAACTTTAACACCTTTTTAGATGGCGAGGGAAACAGTACTAAAGAACTTGAAAAACTTCTACTCAGTATTGACACAGCACAAGCTAAACTCTTAAAGACCTCCAAATGGATGAAATAAATTGAAAGTACCATTTAGCTGGGATAACTTCTCAGACCAAGCCTACCAACTCAAAGATAGAGTCTATAAAAAACAGATGCGTAAACGCGAATACAAATCTTTAATCAAAACAATTTTTATAGCACTTATAACTCTCCCTGTATCACTAGTACTAATGCCTTTTGTAAAAAGAAAAGAGATTGATTCATCAGCTTTTTTTAGTATGGGAGTTGATTTTCAAAGAGAGCCGGAACTCACTTCTAAATTTTTAGACGAGTTAGAAGTAGAGACCATACTGCTGCGTTTAAAACTTTGGGAAATGGATTCACTCCAAGATTTAAAACTTTTTATAGAAAAAAACGAGAAAAGAAAAGTCATACTTAAAATCATGCAAGATAGAGAAAATGTTGAAGACTTAGAACTTTTTAAAAAAAACTTACATACTATTTTTTCCACACTTCATGAACTAGTTGATATTTACGAGATTGGAACTACCATCAACAGAGCCAAGTGGGGATTTTTTAGTGTTGATGAATATAACAGATTTTATCAAATCGCTTATGATTTAAAAACTGAAGAGTTTCCAAACGCGGTACTTATAGGAAGTGGAGTTATAGATTTCGAGTACCACTTCACGGCACACACTCTCTTTAATTTTTTCAAATACCACTACAATGGTATTTCAGCTCTACTCTATGTAGATAGACGTGGTGCTCCAGAAAACACACAACTCGGGTTTGCACTCTCTGATAAAATTGCATGGCTGAGCACTATGGTTTGGATGTCTCCAAAAACAGAGCAATCTTTACATATAACTGAGACAAACTGGCCTATCACCAATACTGCACCGTATGCACCTACAAGTGAACACGAGTGTGTAAGTGAAGAGTTGTACTCTGATTATATGCTTCGCTATCACTTTTTAGCCTTTGCTTCTCAACAGATTGATACTCTCTCTTGGCATCAACTTATTGCTCCAGGCTATGGACTTGTAGATAATAGAGAGAAAATTGTTAAACGCGGTGCTTTTAATGACTATAAATTCATGGTTCAAACACTTAAAAATGCTCAATTTCTTAGACTTGATATCAAAAGAGAGCACTATATTTTACAGTGTTTAGTTAATAATAGACTACTTCAAATCCACTGGGCTCAAAAGCCAACGACTCTAATAAATGAAGATTTTTTTACCGTTTATTCCAAGAGTGGAAAATCAATCAAAGATAAAACTCTCCATATTGACTCTTCACCTATATATATCTATATAAAAGATGCTGTATAATGACACTTATGAATAAAAAATATTTAAATGTACCTCTTTATTTTTGGTTTGCCTTTTTAGTCTCTTCAATTGTTTTTATCTTTATACCAGAGATTGATATCTATATATCTAGTCTTTTTTACGATGGTAAAAGTTTTAGTGCTAATGGAACATTTGGAGAAGAACTCTTTTACTATTCCGTTAAACCTATACTCATTAGTCTCTCTTTTGGAACTATTCTAATTTTTTTATATAATTTTTTTAAAAAGAAAAATTTTCTAAATATCAATGCCAAAGTCCTACTCTACATTTTACTTGTTTTAGCCATTGCCCCCGGGCTAATTGTAAATGCTGGTCTTAAGGAAAACTGGGAGAGAGCTCGTCCGGCTCAAACTACCATTTTTGGCGGAGATAAAGAGTTTACACCTGCATTTATCATGAGTGATCAAGGTGGTTACTCTTTTAGTTCTGGGCATACCGCTGCAGCATTTTCACTTTTAGGATTTGCTCTTTTGGCTACTAAAAGAAGAACTCTTTGGGTCTCTTTAGCTTTAAGTTATGGTGTTTTTGTAAGTATCGCGAGAATGGCTGCGGGAGGACACTTCTTTAGTGATGTAGTCACCTCCTTTTTTATAGTCTATATCGCCACTCAGTTCTTTTATGCACTTATTTTAAAAAAGGATTAGTCATCATTTTTCGTAATCAATTTACTCAAGTTACCTCGGTAGTTCTAAGTGCCTTAATCGTAATGATGGCAATTAGACTCTCTCTTTATTTCATATATCCTCTAGACTTTAACGATCTAAGCTTGAATGAAACACTACTCTCTTTATTTATGGGTCTTCGCGTAGATATAATTACAATCTTTACATTTTCATTTATATTTATACTATCTCTTTTGCTTATTCAAAATCAAAAGATACGGACTATTCTTGGACTTCTCTGGTCTTTAGTTTTAATAACTATATTTACTATCGCGTTTAGCGATGTTTTATATTTTGACTTTATTCATAGACATATGTCAAATGAGATTTTTAACCTCTCAAATGACATAGAACTTATGGTGGGGATAGCAACTAACTCTTATCTTCTTCACACTCTTGCAACAGCTCTATTTATAACTCTCTATTTTTATCTCTGCAAAAGAGTTTTTGACTCTAAACTCACAAGCTTCGTAAGTGGAAAAAAACTCCTTATCTATACGATTATAAGCATCTTAATCTTAGCACTTGGAGTTAGAAACTCTACTTCAAGAAAATCATTTGGTATCGCAGATGCTTTTGCCGTAAACAAGGTAAGCTCAGGAAACTTAGCCCTCAATGGTTTTTTCACTGTCTATCGTTCTGCAAAAAGCACTCAAAAACATGAACTTTTAGAACTTGATGAAGCAATTAAGGTAACACAAGAAGCCCTGCAAACTCCAAACGCGGTGTTTACAGATAAAAAATATCCACTGCTAAGATCGTACAAGTCCAAAGAGGGTAAAAAACATAATGTTGTGATTATTTTACTTGAATCATGGGGAGCAGAACATATAGATGGTTTCACAAAATACAAAGAGTTAAATGTGACACCCTATTTCAAAGAACTAAGTTCAAAATCTCTCAAATTCAGTAACTTTTACTCAAATGGTTATCGTTCTATTTTTGGTATCACTTCACTCTTTACGGGAATAACTCTTCCTTCTGGCTTTGATTATTTGGGTAAAGGGCTTGAACTCTCAAACCTTAGCTATCTTGGTAGTGTTGCAAAAGAAAATGGCTACTCAACACTAGCTATGCAAGGTTCAAACAGACGATCTTATAGAGTTGATGCTGTGAGTCACTTAGCTGGTTTTGATGAGTATTATGGAGCTGAGGACATGCCAGAGATAGAAATAGCTGATGAGGGTCGTGCACCTCATACGGGAACATACGATCATAACCTTTTTAGTTTCTACCATCAAAAACTAAACATGCTCAAAGAACCTTTTATTGGTTTTGCATTTAGCTCTACAAATCACTCTGATTTTCATATTCCACGTGCTGAATTTGAACGCTATCCACATGACTTAAAAAACTATAATGGTGCACTTAATGCCTATATATATGTTGATAATGCGATTGAAAAGTTTATGAAATCTGTGAAAAAAGAACCTTGGTTTGATAACACTATTTTTATCTTTACTTCTGATCATGGAAGTGGAAATGCTCTAAACCCGATAGCTAGAAAATATCGCCCAGATGACAAAGCATTAGACTCCATTGAACATTTTAGAATTCCTCTAGTGGTATATGCTCCTAAAATATTTGAACCCCAAGAGATAAAAACTCTTGGTTCACATAATGATATATTTCCTACTATTGTTGATATGCTTGGATTTAAAGCGAATATTGCGGTAATGGGTAATTCACTCTTTGATGAAGATGTTCACAAACGATTTGTGTACTTCTTTGCTGGAAACCTCATCGGACTTATCACAGAGAGTGGATATATAAAATATAACTTTAAAGATATAGTTGAAAAAGTTGGAAACGAAGAGAGTGTACAAAAGATGAAAAAACTTCTTTTTGGAGTTGACTCTGCTGAGGCACAACTTCTTAAGCAAAACAGGTGGGCTAAATAATATGAGAATACTGATAATACTTCCTAACTGGCTTGGTGATGCAATCATGGCTACTCCTGCTATTGAACTTTTGGCTAAAGAGTATCCAAGTGCTAGATTTACATTTTTAGGTAGCTATGTATCTATAGAGGCATTAAAACACCATCCACTTTGCGAAAAAGCTATAGTTGATGAGACAAAAAAAGCCTCGTCGCGTTTACTTGGAACTTATAAGTTAGCCAAAGAGTTAGGAGAGTTTCATTTAGCACTTACATTTAGAAATCAATTCCACTCCTCACTTCTTTTAAGATTGACTGGGACTGTAGTATGCTTAGCTAAAAAGTCATGGCACTCAATGTTTCTTCTATCACACACTCCAAGTATCTCAAACAAACAACATCTTGTAAAACAGTATGCTGAGTTAGCCATGATAGACTCTAATAACATAGAGTATGAACTACCTCCACTAAAACTATATATTAAAGCTCAAGAGTTTATGAAGCCTACTCTTGGCATAAACGCGGGTGCGACTTATGGAAGTGCAAAACGCTGGTATCCTGAGCGTTTTGCCCAAGTTGGGGCTGAGTTTAGTAAAGAGTATGACATTATCATCTTTGGTGGGCCAAATGAAGTTGAGATGGCAAATGAGATAGAAGATAACCTCAAAAAAAGAGATGTTAGTAACTATGTAAACTTAGCTGGAAAAACGAATATTGAAGAGTTATGCTCAAACATTGCAGGGTGTTCTTTATTTATAACAAATGACAGTGGACCTATGCATGTAGCTGCAGCTTATCAAGTACCTACAGTATCTATATTTGGACCGACAAAGTATAAAGAGACTTCACAGTGGAGTAATGAAAAAAGCAGGATTGTAAGGCATGAGATGGATTGTAGTCCATGTATGAAAAGAGAGTGTCCACTAAAACACCACGACTGTATGAAAACTATTACAGCCGATGAAGTTATAAACGCGATTAAAGAGCTTTAAAAAGCGAACTTAAAACCACCGTATAGAGATTTATTATAATTAAAATTATCACTTTCATAGTTAGTGTTTATTGATCTATACCCAAGTGTAATACGGCCATTTTTAATCACTTCAATATCATAGTTTATACGATACTCTAAAAAGTTATCTGCATCACCTAAAGAGAGTACACTTGGTGCATAATAAAGGCTTGCTCCAACATACATAGGAATCAAATCACTTGCGGGAATTCTATATCCAGCTTCAACACCTAAAGGAATTGACATAAAATCCACACTTTTATCCTTTATTTTATTTTGAGTCGCATTTAACTTGACCCCTAAACCTATAGTTATACCTTTATTACCAATCTCTCTTTGCATAAGAAAATTAGCTTCAAGAAAACCATCTAGGCTATTATCTTCATCATCACTATGGGATTTATGACCATTTAGTAGTCTTACACCTACAAATACTGTCTCAGGTTCAACAGAATCATTAAACTGTCCCATGTCAAACTTTGCCATTACTTCCAAATCACTATCGTTTATATTTAACTCTGCTGTATTTAGAGCAAATGCTGATGCAGCACAAACACTAATCATACTTAATTTTTTTAACATAAATTTCCTTGAATTTTTTGAATTGTTTTAGTTGTACTTTTGCCATCGACAAAATCAACAAGTTTCAATTCACTAGCAAATTCTGTTCCGACGACAGCTTTGCCTTCGTAATCTCCACCCTTGACTAAGACATCTGGTTCTATCATTTTAATCAAATCGTAAGGAGTGTCCTCAGTAAAAGGAACAACAAAATCAACTGCTTCTAATGCCGCTAATAGATATGCTCTATCTTCAGCTATATTGACAGGACGAGTTGGTCCTTTTAAACGAGATACAGATTCATCAGAGTTAAGTCCAACAATCAATATATCTCCAAAACTTTTTGCAATTTGAAGGTATTTTACATGACCAACATGCAAGATATCAAAACAACCATTTGTAAAAACAACTTTTTTGCCATTCATACGACAACGTGAAACTATTGAATTAATATCCACAAAACTTTTTATATGTGCATCCGATGTACTTTTATGAAGACTTGCTTCATACTCTTCTATCTCAGCGATAGTAACAGTAGCAGAACCAATTTTTCCAACAACTACACCAGCAGCAAGATTTGAAAACTTCGCTGTCTCTTCTATATTTTTTCCAGCACTTAGAGCAAACGCGATAGACGCGATTACAGTATCACCCGCACCTGTTACATCAAAAACTTCTTTCGCAACAGTTGGAAAGACTTTTAGCTCATCATCATAAATTGCTATACCATCTTCTGAAAGAGTAATAAGAGAGATTCCCAAATCACACAGTGTTTTTAATTTAAGTAGTGCCTCTTTTAGAGTTGATTCATTAGATATTTCTATACCTGTTGCAAGAATTGCCTCTTTTTTGTTTGGTGTTAAAAGATAAGCTCCTCTATATTTAGAAAAATCACTCCCTTTTGGGTCTACAAGAACTTTAACACTGTTTTCATTTGCAAGTTTAATAATAGCCTGACAAAGCTCATCTGTTAAAACACCCTTACCATAATCCGAAAGAATGACCATGTCATACGAAGATATATTTAAAGATACTGAGTCTATTATTTTTTGTACAGATAAATCTTCTATATCATTTTTGCTCTCTTTATCATATCTGAGTATCTGTTGCGAAACAGCGATAACCCTGCTTTTCTTTGATGTCTTTCTAGTCTTTTGAGTAACGATGTTTCTAGAGTCTACATCTATCGCGTTTAACATCTCAATAAGCTCAACACCATTATCATCGTCACCTATAACACTAGCAACACTTACCTTTGCACCTAATGCATTAAGATTATTAATAACATTACCTGCACCACCAAGAACTGTAGTCTCTGTAGAAATATCTACAACCTGAACAGGAGCTTCTGGAGAAATTCTTTCGCATGAACCCCACAGGTAATGGTCTATCATTAGGTCACCAACAACTAAAATATTAGGTTTGGCATTTTTTAGAACTTGCATTATTTCACTTCTTCTTCATACATTCTTCTAATCTCACTTACATATGCTTTAATACCATCTTCCATCTCATAAGCAGGCTCATATCCTAAGAACTCTTTAGATGTTGTAATATCCGCTTCTGTATGAAACTGATACGAGCCAATAAAAGGATTAGGCATATACTCACAGGTAAACGCGGTGCCAAGTTCCTTTTGTAAAATATCTACTATATCTTGGAAACTTCTAGCCTTGCCCGTTCCAACATTATAAATGCCACTCTCTTTTGGTTGCATCGCTTTTACATTTGCTTGTATAATATCTTCTATATAGATGAAGTCTCTCAAAATCTTATCACTATCTTCAAAAAGACGAGGATTTTTTCCTCCAAGTAGTTGATGTCCAAACTGTAAAACCATAGAAGCTGTCGTATTTTTAAAATACTCACTTGGTCCATAAACATTAAAATATCTAAGACCAACAATGCTTATATCCGTATCTTTAATATATTCACGACTCAGATTATCCATACTTAGTTTTGAAAAACCATAAACATTTTGTGGAGCTTCACGACCTACTTTCTGTGGAGACTCTGCGTTTCCATATGTAGCTGCAGAAGATGCATATATCATATTTGCATCATGTGCCACTGCTAAATCAAGTAAATCCTTATAAGCATTTACATTTGTCTTAATCATTAAATCCTGTTCTAATGCAGTGGTATCTGAAATTGCTGCTTCATGAAAGATATAATCAAACTTATAATTTATTTCCAGATCTAAAAGAAGATCTTTATCATTAATGTCTCCACTAATAATCTCACCCGTAAAACCAATAAGATTTTTAAAATGTCCAAAACTTTTTAGGTTTCCATTAGAAAGCATTTCCCCACTTCTAAAGCTATCAAGAATAATTACATTAGATTGAGGATGGTTGTTTTGAAAGTAAAAAGCTAAGTTCGAACCGATAAAGCCAGCTCCACCTGTTATTAAAATTGTTTTATCTATTAAATCATTTTCTATGTATCTCATATTCACATCCATTATTGTTTATTATAAATAAAATGATACCTTTAAATTCATTAACAAGTATTTAAGATGCAAAGGAATATAATGTATACGAAACTTTAAATTAAGGAAATTAAATGAAAAAAATCGTAATCGCTTCAATCGCTACTTTAGCACTAGCAACAGCTTCAATGGCAGCAGTAAATGGTAAAGCTTGTACATCTTGTCACGGTGCTGACTGGTCTAAAAAAGCTCTAGGTAAATCTAAAGTTGTTTCTGACATGACTCATGCTGAAATTGCAACTGCACTTAAAGGTTACAAAGCAGGTACTTTCGGTGGTCCAATGAAAGGTCTAATGAAAGGTCAAGTAGCTAAGTATTCTGAAGCTGATCTAGATGCATTCGCAGCGACAATAGGTAAATAATTTCTGAATTGCCTTTTTAGGCAATTCAATCCTTATATTCTCTTTTTACTCAGGTCTGTAACTCTTTTTAAACTTTTCACGTTTTTGTTCTTGTTTTAGTGCATCATTTAATTCATCTTCACCATCAAATTTAGCAGCATTTAAAAATTTCTCTTCATCATCAAACTGACCATTCTTTATAGCCCAAAGAAAAGCAAATAGTGCAATTGCACCTAAAAATATAGATGCACCTAACATCATAGTAATTACCCAACTATCCATCTTTATTTATCCTTTATTCCATTTATATCTAATTCTCATAGAATTTCCTACAACAAGTAGAGAACTCACACTCATAGAGATTGCAGCTACTAAAGGTATAACATAACCTGCCATTGCTAAGGGAATAGTAATAGCATTATAAACAAGTGAAATACCTAAATTTTGTTTTATAAGCCCATAAGTAGTTCTAGAAATTTTAAATGCATCTTCAAGTGAGGTCAACGAATCATTTAAAAGAACCACATCACTAACTTCTACCGCAATATCACTTCCACTACCCATTACTATACCTATATCAGCTTGAGCAAGTGCTAATATATCATTTACTCCATCTCCAACCATAACAACAGTTTTTCCATCTTTATGAAGAGAATTAATATATTCTGATTTATTCTCTGGTGTTTGGTTAAATACATAGGTGTCAATTGATACAGCTTTGGATACTCTTAAAGCCGTTTGCTCATTATCACCAGTCAACATAATTGTTTTGATTCCTCTAGAAGCAAGATTTTGCACAAGGTTTTTAGCATTTTCTTTTATTTCATCATTAAGCTCATAAATTGCGACAACTTCATTTCCAACAGTAAAATAAAAAACAGTATTTATACTTTCATATTCTATCTCTATATTATTATCGTTCAATAATTTTAAGTTTCCACCTAGAAGTTGATTTCCCTCGTAAATAGCACTAATTCCTGCCGCTGGAATTTGTTTATACTCATCTAGTATACTCTCTTGAAGAGTTTCATGCTTCTCTAATAAAAATGCACTTATAGATACCGCAACTGGATGATTTGAAGATTTAACAAGAGAATATAGAACTCCTTTATCAAAATCTTTAAATATAGTCTCTTTTATCACTTCAGGTTTACCTACCGTTATGGTTCCTGTTTTATCAAGAACAAGTACATCTATCTTTGCCATTGTCTCAAGTTGAGCCGCTTCTTTAAAAAGAATACCTTTTTTTGCACCTAAACTAAGCCCAACTAAGGTCGCTACAGGAGTAGCTAAAGCTAATGCACATGGACAAGCGATAACAATAACTGATATACCAACCATAAAGGAAATTTCAAAACTATGTGGCCATACCCACCAAACACAAAATGTAATAAAAGCAAAGGATAAAATTGCAGTAGAAAAATATTCAGAAAGTCGATTTGCCATCTGCTCTATTTTGGGTTTTTTGTTTATTGCAGATTCTAACAATGCCACCAAGTTTGAAAGTGTTGAGTGCTCAAAATCTTTACTTGCCCTATAATGTACATCAGCATCTATACTTGTAGTACCACTCACAACATTATCCCCTAAAGATTTATAGATAGGTTCACTTTCTCCCGTTAAATTAGACTCATCAAAAGAACCACTTCCTTTACTAATTTCACCATCGAGTAAAACTTTCTCTCCAGAGGATACTACAACCATATCTCCAACTACTATATCATTTAAGTTGCAGGAGATTATTTTTCCATCTTTAACTATATTTACTTCACTTGGTAAGTTTTTTCCTATAATATCTAAGGTATCTGCTGCATTCTTTTTACTCAAAACTTCTAAAAATTTACCAATAAGTACAAAGGTAATAATCATACTTACAGAATCAAAATAGGCTTCACCCTCTTCAACAACAGTAATATAAATAGAAAAAATATAGGTTAATAATGCTCCGGTTGCAACAAGTAGATCCATTCCAATTGTTTTATTTTTTAATCCAAAATATGCACCACGAAAAAATATCCAACCACTATAAAATAAAACTGGTGTTGCTAGAATTCCCTCGGCAATATTAAGTGTTGTCTTTATATCCTGTGCAATACCTGTAAAATAACCTGCATACTGAGCAACCGCTATCCACATTATATTCATTGATGCAAAGATTGCAACTGCCATTCTTAAATAATAATCTTTTCTCTGAGCATTTGCATGAAGTTCTTGGATAGATGAATCATAAGGATATGCATTGTAACCAATAGCTCTAATCATATCTATAATACCTGATAACTTAACAACTCCATCTGCCCAGACAATGGTAGCTTTGTTATTTGTAAAATTTATATTAGCTTCTATAACACCATCCATCTTATGAAGTGCTTTTTCATTTAACCAAACACAAGCAGAACAGTGAATACCTTCAATAATTAAAGAGACTTCACTTAAACCATCATCATTAACTTTTACAAACCTATCATAAAAAGCAGGTGAGTTAAAGTTTGCTGAATCTTCATACTGCTTAGTGGGAGGAGTTAATTTAACATTACCTACTTTTTCATAAAAACTATCGAGACCCTCTTCATTTAAAAGATGATAAACCCCTTGACAACCATTACAACAGAAATAGTTACCATCGTCCTTTATCAGTACTTCTTCATTAAATTCTAAATGACAATGTGTACAAGCAATTTTATTGGACAAGTTCAAACTTTCCTTGTAATCTATTTTTTTGAAGATTATTCCATAATTCCACATGTCCATTCATACAAATATAAACACCATTATTCTCAAGAGATTTTAAAAACCCTATAGCTATGCCAAGGTTAAGACTAGACTCAACATTATCTATTTCAAAAGGATTCATAGCCCCAACTAATATGATTTTTCTATCATCAAAGACTTCATCTAGAAACTCTGAAGTTAAGTCCATCGTATCAGTGCCATGAACAATTATAAAAGTATCATCGCAAGACTCCATAATTATGTTTGCTAACATTTTTCTATCATCTAAGTCCATCGCTAAACTATCTTTATAAACAACTCCAGCTAAAGAATAATCACTATGAAAACTATGGAGTATCTTTTCTAGTGCATAATTATCATACGGAACTTCTAGCTCTCCACTTATAGGATTGTATCGTTTATTAAAAGTACCACCACTATTTAAAATTAACATTTATTTTTCCATATTTCATTTAATGAATTAACAATTTTTGTAGCATGAGACTCTAAAATAAGATTATCTGTATCAAATAAATAAGTCTCACCCACACCTGCATTTATAGCAGCTTGTATATCTCGCTCTTTATCACCTATCATAACTGAATGTTTCATATCAAGATTAAACTCATTTTGGGCTTCTAAAAGCATTCCAGGTTCTGGCTTACGACAACTACATTTACCAGAAATATTAGGATGATGAGGACAGAAGTAGACCTTAGAAATAGTAATTCCATTTTTTAAAAATTCTGAAACCATCCAAGTAGTTAAGCTATTAAAATTGTCTGTTGTATAATACTCTCTAGCTATACCAGATTGATTAGTTACAACAAATATTGAATATTCTAAACTTTGATAATATAGACACAAGTCAAAGATTCCATCAATAAATTCAAAATCTTCTATTTTATAAAGATAGTTTTTTTCGATATTAATAACACCATCACGATCTAAAAAAAGGGCCTTTGTTAAAGTTCTTGACATATATTAATTGCCTACACCATCACCAAATATCTCTTTTTCTATAATATCACATAATATATGACCTATTAAAATATGCGATTCTTGAATTCTAGGAGTTGAGTCAGATGGTACAATTAAGGATATATCAGCCAGTTTAGCCATTTCACCACCATCTCTACCAACAAGTGCCACCGTTGTAATGCCCTTTTCTTTAGCACTATTAAATGCATTAATTATATTAACTGAATTGCCAGAGGTAGATATACCAATAAATATATCACCATTCTGCCCCATTCCTTCAAGTTGACGGGAAAAAACTTTATCATAGCCATAATCATTACCTATAGCTGTAAGGTTAGATGTATCTGTAGTAAGTGCTAATGAGGGTATTGAAGGTCTATCAAAACCGTAACGTCCAACTAATTCTGCAGCAATATGTTGTGCATCTGCAGCACTACCACCATTGCCAGCTAACATTGTTTTATTTGAACCACGATAGAGTTCAACACACATCTTAGAAACCTCTTCAATTTTATTAAGAAGGTCTTGATTATTGTAGATATCTTGTTTTGTTTCATATGATTTTTTAATTTGGTTTTTTATATAGTTTTTCATAAATATTCCTGTAATTATTAGTATAAGATAATAGCATATAAAGGATTGTATAAAGATAATAGATTAAAAGTAAGTAAAATTAAATAAGTTTGAGTAATAAAAAGTAAAGAAGAGTTAA
>CAZPRE010000020.1:0-12127 GCA_964588875.1 uncultured Sulfurimonas sp.
TGTTAAACTCACTACCAGCTAACTCATGTATGCTTTTAGTTAGAGCAGAGATTGAAGATTGTACCTCAACTTTAAACTCTTCTAAAAAGTTAGAGTCTAATGCTATACCCTCTTTCTCCATTGCTAAAAGTGTCTGTATAAAAGGAAATTCTATCTCTATTGCTTCTTTTATTAAGTGTTCTGCATTTTGTAGTGAGAGCTTTTGTAAAAAGAGATTAAAAAGTTTGAATGTTATAAAAGCATCTTCAGCTGCATATCCACAAGCGTCTTCAAGCTCCACACCTGCGAAAGTCTCCCCTTTTTTAACCGTATCTTTAAACGCCACCATATCGTGACCTAAAAGTTTATCTGAGAGTTTGTCTAAAGAGAGTGCAGACTCTGGGTTTATAAGCCATGCAAGTATCATACTGTCTGCGTATACTTCTAAAGAATCATCCTCTAAAAAACGTGATAGAAAGTGTAGGTCAAACTTGATGTTATGCCCTATTACATTTGATTTAAAGATTTTTCTCATGGCGTATTTAACTGCTTCTTCACTTACTTGGTCTTGGACACCTAAGTAAAAGTGAGCGAAAGGAACATAATAAGCCTCTTCGTCATTCACACAAAAGCTAAAACCAACTAACTTATCTTTTTCATAATCAAGTCCCGTAGTCTCTGTATCAAACGCGATGAGAGTATCTTCATCAAAAGTTGATACAACCGCGTTTAGCTCTTTTTCATCTGTAATAAGGGTAGCTTTAAACTCTAGTTTTCTAATCTCTGGTTCTGGTTCAAATAAGGCTACCGCCTCTTCTTGTCTACCTTCACTCACCATATTTTTAGCATGAAGTACACGAAGCACCGCGTTTTGCTCATACTTTACAAGTTCATCATAAATATTTAAAAATGGGTGTTGGACATCCATAGTATACTCTTCAAAGTCAAACTCACGAAATACATCTGGCTTGAGTGTAACAAGCTCTCTAGACATATAAGCACCTTCTTGAGACTCTCTAAGTTTCTTCTGCATACCAGGGGGTTTAATCTCATCAAGGTTAGCATAGATGTTATCGAGTGTCCCATACTCAACTAAAAGTTTTTCAGCCCCTACTTTACCAATACCCTTAACACCAGGAACATTATCCGCAGTATCGCCTAGTATCGACTGATAATCAATAAACTGTTTAGGAGTAACACCATACTTATCAAAACATGCTTTTTCATCCATTTGCTTGCGTTTAATAGCATCGACTATGACTACCTTGCCATCATCTATAAGCTGATAGAGGTCTTTATCGTGTGAGACAACTCTAACATTGTAGCCCTTCTCTCTTGCAATGTGAGTAACCGTAGCTATCATATCATCGGCTTCATAACCACTCATACCTAGAGTCTTATAACCCATCTTATCTATCCACTCAATTGCAACTGGAAGTTGTATTGTAAGTTCTGGTGGAGGAGCTGAACGATTTGCCTTATAGTTAGGGTCTATTTCATTTCTAAATGTCGGCCCTTTCATATCTATAGCAAAGACTATATAGTCGCTGTCATGATCTTTTTGAAGAGTTGATATAAAGTTTGTAAAACCTGTTAAAAGTCCTGTTGGAAAGCCATCTTTGTTTTTTAAGTGTTGTGGGAGTGCATAAAAACTTCTGAAAAAGAATCCAAAAGTATCTATAATTGTAACTGTTTTGCTCATATATGACCTCTTATAATATATCTAGCATATCATCAACTGAGTCTTCTAAAACTTCGTGATCATATCCTGCATCGCTTGCTTTTTTAAGTCCAAAGTTTATGGATTGTTCGGAAAATGCTCTATTAATTGGAATAATTGTTTTGACAAGTAGATATCTCAGCAAATTTTTCGCTTGTGATTCCATAAGGTTGCATATCTACATTTAAAAGTTTTCTTACTAAATTTCCAAGATAGTTTTTTTATTATAGCCTTATTTTACAAATCTACGTACTAACAAACATCTTTTATACTATAGATTCTCTTATCAACGGGAGAATTAAAAACTAATTATGGCAGTCTGTCAAAGTCTTTAGAGGGTTGTTAATATAATCATAACCGTTGTAAATCGTATATGCTCCATATAAAATCACAGCGATAGAAGAGAGACTCATCATCATATTTCTAAAGCTTGTGGCTGAAGCGAGTGAAGATAAAAATCCAAGTCCAAACATGGCGGGAATAGTACTCATACCAAATATAGCCATTACCATAGCTCCATAAAGTGGATCTGCTGTACTTGCGGCTGTAATGGCGAAAAAGTATACAAAGCCACATGGTAAAAGTCCGTTTAACATTCCAAGTATAAAAAAGCTGAGGTTTGATTTTGAATTTAGAACTGATTTAAAAGCATTTTTATAAATATTTGAAGAAGAGAAAGAGTGCTCAATAAGTGTTAAGAACTTAATTTTCCCCATAAGAGAAAGACCAGCTAAAACCATAGCAATACCTGCAAAAATAAGAAGTCCTCCGTTTGCATTATTACTAAATGTCACTACACCACCAAGAGCACCAAACATCGCACCCAAGATTGAGTATGTTAAAACTCGTCCAAAAGAGTAAAGAAGATGTGCCCCAGTTTGAGAGATTTTAGAGCTTTCTGGTGATATTTTTATGGTTGAGTATGCCACTACAATTCCACCACACATCCCTATACAGTGACCAAAAGAGCCAAGAAATGCTATGCTGATGATGGTTATAATATTAACTGTTTCCATTAGTTTCCTAAAAGTTGTTTTTGTATTAATGGATTATTCATAGTTTCGCCTCTAAGCATTTTAAGACTCATTAGCTCATATGTAACAAAGCCATCTTCTTTTTTTTCATAAGCTCCAAAACCATAGCCCATAGGAGTAATTTCGTTTAAGGAGTAGTATGCTTTTCTTGCATTTATCCATTTAGAAGAGTCTTTACTCATAACCCATATAACGGCTTCTTCTTTAAACTCTTTATCTTTAAGCCAATGTACAAAACCACCATGATCGTGAAAAAAATAAGTTTTACCACTTGGAGAAACTACTTGCGATACATATTCAAAATCTTCTATTACCATACCGCAGTCACTATCTTGATACTTATTTAGTTGCATTTTGAGTGGTAGTTGTTTTAGGTTTCCTTCTTTTACAACTACCATTTGTTGATTTGAAGCGAGTGATAAAAAAACACCAACAATAATTGAGATTATCACCGCTATTATTAAAAATGGTACTATCTTTTTCACTAAACTCTCCATGATATTTTAAAGTAGAAAATACTACTTTATATTTGTTACATTAGTGTTAATAAATTCTACTCTCTTCTTTTTTTACCCTTACCTCTGTCATCATAAACTAAAAATTGTCTTAAATCTTCTTGCATATCTTCATCTAGTGAGTCCCATATTGGCTGCTTTAAAGCATAGCGTTTGATATCTTCTTTTTTACTTTTTTTAATATCTCTAATGAGATAGTGATAGCGTACTAAATTTTTTGTATACTCACTTAAAAAGCTCCAGTTTTTAATAATCTGATAACTTCTCTCTTCATGATCTGTAAAGCTATATTCATTAAACTCCCTATCTTCATTATCTTTTACAAATGCAGTAGAGGGTTTACCTATATCATGAAAAAGTGCAGCAGCGAACATCTTAAAATCACCAGCTTTAAGAGTGTAGTAAACTACTCGAAGTGTATGAACTAAAACACCATGTTGATGCCATTTATTTTGTGTAAAGAAAAGAGATTCTAAATTTGGTTTTGAGAAAAAAGGATTGTTGATTTCATTCATATTGAAATAGTAGCAAAAGTTTATAAAAAGATTGTAGTGGTTTGAGATTTATAAGCCCGAGGGCCTATAAATTATTTATTTTTAGCAGCTAAACGCTTCTTATCACGAACAACATTATGACATTGAAAACATGCATCAACTATATCTAAATATGCAGATTGAGCTTTTGCACGAGATTTTTTACCTGCGAGTCCTTTCTTGGTACCCAGTGCTTCTCTAATACTTTTTAGACTGTGTCTAATTTTTCGAGCAGCATCTCTTCCTTGTGTAGCCTTATGATTTCTATTTTTCATATCTTTAGGAAGTTTTTCTATCAACTTGTTTTTATGTGCTAAAAGCTCTTGAGAGTTAGCTTCAAATGTATCTAATGATACATTCATTCGTTGCACATCATTAGTGATAAATCCCCTTTGAATCCCATTTAACTCTTTATTTAACTGCAGCATATTTGATCTTAAGTCGAAATCTGTTGCACTAAGAGAAGTGAAACCTAAAGCTATTGCCAATACACCTGTTACTATTATATTTTTTTTCATATTTAATCCTACCAATTATATTTATCACAAATCATTATATAGACTCATATGTTAAACGAAACTAAACTCTAAGTGATTTTAATATTATTTTAGATTATGTATCAATACTTTTCATCGGATGATAAACTTCAACCGTCTCTTTTAAGTTCTGTTTTTGAATGTGTGTATAAATTTGTGTTGTGAGAAGTGAGGAGTGTCCTAATAATTCTTGAACTACTCGCAGGTCTGCTCCACCCGTTATCAGCGAGGTAGCATAGGAGTGGCGAAGGACATGAGGTGAGACTCCAAGGTACTTTTGAGTTATCTTATATGCAGAAATACGACTTAACTTATTTCCTTGATAGTTACACCACACAAACTCTTTATCAAACGCGGAGTCTTGAAGATAATGCTCTATCGCGTTTATAGCAACCTTAGCTATAGGAACAACTCTCTCTTTCTCACCCTTTGCATGACGAATGTGAAGCCACTCTCCCTCTATATCATCTCGAGAAAGTTCTAAACACTCCGTAACCCTTGCACCAGTTGCATATAAAAAGAGAATGAGGGCATAGTCGCGTTTACCTAACCAAGTAGTTGTATCTATGAGTTTAAGTGCATTTTGAATCTCTATAAAGGAGAGAAATTTTGGAAGAAGTTTTGGAATTTTTGCAAACTTTAATTTTGTTTGGGAATCTTTATATTGATTTTTATAACAGAAATTAAAAAAAGCATTTACTGAGGAGAATTTTCTATTAAGAGTTCGTTTGTTCTCATACTTAGATAAAAGAGAGAGCAGCGAAGAAGATTCTAATTTTATAAGAGGCTTTTGAAGTTCAACCTCGATTGTTTCGAGGTCACTTTTGTAAGCTTCAACACTCTTTTTACTAAGTGCCCTTGTGACACTTATGTACTCTAAGAATGCTTCAAGTTCATTAGACATAGCTGTAAGTTAGTCTACTGAAATATACTCATCAGCTATATAAAAAGTTTTATCTCCAACAAAGATATAACCATCTTCAATATCTACTTCATGAACAGTGTAATCATAAAGGTCTTTTTCAAGTACGATTAAGTAACCCTCTTTTTCTAGCAAGTAGAGTTTATCTTCATAAGATATCATGCCTAAGAAGTGTGCAAAAGGAAACTTTATCTTCGCGTTTACTTGCATATCTGGAGTCAGAGATATAACTTCGCCTTGCTTAGTGCTTATAAAGATGTTCTCTTGATCATAAACCATATCTCTGATTTCATACTTTACCCTTATCTCTTTGGAAGCTAATGAGAGTATTTTTGTTCCAGTAGCGGCTATAATTTTATTATCAATTACATTGAAATATATAATATTGTTAAAATTATCTTCAGATGAGACTATGATTGTTCTAAGTTTCTTTTTCTTCTCTGTGTTAATAATAACTACTTTTCCATCTAATGTTGAGAAAAGCACTAGGTTGTTCATAAAATGTGGAGTTGCTATTCTAGAGTCAACTGCTAATGACTTACTCCCCTGCTCTTTTAAAATCAGGGCTTTGGTATTTATATTATAAAGAGCCATTTCGCTATCTGCAAAAAGAACCGCTAAAATATCATCTTTTACACTAGCACTTGCTATAGTTTTTTTCAGCTCAAAAAGAATTATATTATCAGGATTTTGGATATTAGAGATTGTTAGGTTACCATCAATTTTTGAACTAATTATCCAACCATTACTATCTGAAATTACTCTTTCTTGCTCGTTAATATTTATATCAACAATACCATCTTTTGCTAGAACAGTTCCATCTTCAAGATGTGCAACATTTGAACCAACATCGATAATTTCATTATTACTATCTCCATAGTGTGACCAATCGGCATCAACATATACAGGTTCATATACTTTTTTTGTACTACATCCACTAAAGATTATAATTAAAAAAGAACTTACTATTAGTAAAAACTTATTCAAAATTCTACTTTACACCGTAGTGTAGAAGTGCTTTTGCAATTTTACTTAAGCTTGAGTTATCATTTATAGTTGATAATTTAGAGTGTGCTAAGTCCATTTCACCTTCATTTAAAAGTATAACAGCACTTTGAACTTGAGCTAAATCTTTATAAATTGAGTTCTGTTTTGTTGCATAAGAATCTAACTTAGCCACATCTTTTGAGTCTTGGGCTAACTCATAAGCTACTAAATCACTTACTATCATAGTTTTTGAGTTTTCAAGAGACTCCAATGTAGCTACATCTTTATTTGTTATAGCTTGAGAGTAAGTCCATACATCACTAAGTGCTGGACTTAAATTTGATAGTCTTGCTAATGCAGCACTATCAGATGGGTTAGTTTGAAGCTGAGTTAAAGTTTCATTTGCAGCTGATATTTGACCTGCTTTATTTATATCATAAGCAACATTTCCACCAACAAGTAAAACCACTGCTACAAAAGAACCAATCATTACATTTTTATATTTCTTTACAAATTTTTCTGTAATTACTGCTTTTTCAAAAAATTTCTCTTCCGAATTCAGTTCTTCTTTTACCATCTCTATATCATTTTTTAAGCTCAATAATCATCCTTTATATTTACATATTTTTTCAAAAGTTTAAAATAATACCCTTAACTTTGTTAAAGTTTTGTTATAATCTTCTTAAATAAATCGATTTTTACAAATATAAGGACTTCAATGCAAGTAGATGACGCATTATTAGCAAAACTAGAGAAACTCTCTTTTTTAAAAGTTTCAGACGATAAACGCGATGAAATCAAAGGTCAACTCTCAGAAATCATGAGTTTTGTTGACAACTTAAGTGAGCTAAATACTGATGGTGTTGATGATAATTTTGCTATGAGTGAGATGGCTACACCATTAAGAGAAGATGTAGCTGTATGTGATGGAACTATCAACGATGATATTCTCAAAAATGCTCCTCATAGTCGCGATCACTTCTTCATAGTTCCAAAAATAATCGAGTAAAACATGATTAAAGTTTATGGTATAAAAAATTGTGACAGTATAAAAAAAGCACTTAATTTTTTCAAAACAAACAACCTAGACTATGAGCTTCAGAATTTTAAAACAGACCCAGTGTCATGTGATAAAGTCTCTTCATGGTTAAATGATGTAGATATGAAAACTCTTTTTAACTCAAGAAGTACAACATATAGAAGATTCGGATTAAAAGAGAAAAATCTAGATGAAGACGGGCAAAAAGAGTGGTTATGCAAAGAAAACTTACTTATAAAAAGACCTGTTGTCGAATTTAAAGGCACTGTTATTGTAGGTTTTAACGAAGAAAATTATCAAGGAATCTTTTTATGAGTGAAGAATCAGCTAACATAGAGACTCCAAGCAAAAGTATTGACATTAAGAAACTACTTAAAAGTGTTTTAGCTTTTAAATCTTCTGATTTGCACCTTGTTGTAGGAAGTGAGCCTCAGATAAGAATAGATAAAGAGCTTCGTCCTCTTAATCTTCCAGTAATGACTGCTAAGGATATTGAAGAGATGGCTTATTCTCTCATTGAAGATAAGCAGAAAAAAGAGTTTGAAGAGCATAATGAGCTTGACTTCTCTTTTGAGCTCACAGATATTGGGCGTTTTCGTGCAAACTACTATCGTACTATTGGTGGTATAGGGTGTGCATTTCGTATGATTCCTATCGACATTCCAACACTTGATGAGTATGGAAATCCTCCTATTTTTAAAGAACTTATAAAAAAAGAAAAAGGGCTTATTTTAGTAACAGGACCTACTGGTAGTGGTAAGTCAACTACTCTAGCTTCTATGCTACATGAGATAAATCTAACTCAACGCCGTCATATTATCACTGTTGAAGATCCTGTTGAGTTTGTTCATAAAAACATTAAATCTCTTTTCTCTCAACGCGATGTCGGAAACTCAACTGCCTCATTTGCAGCAGCTCTTAAATATGCACTCCGTCAAGATCCAGATATTATACTTATTGGGGAGATGCGTGATGCTGAGACAATTGGAGCAGCTCTTACAGCGGCTGAGACTGGTCACTTAGTTTTTGGTACACTGCATACCAACTCTGCGCCAGGTACTATTAACCGTATTATCGATGTTTTTGATGGAGAAGAACAAGCCCAAGTAAGAGCACAACTTTCGAGTTCACTTGTGGCTGTTGTATCGCAAACACTTATTCCACGTATTGGTACTGGTAAGGTTGCTACACAAGAGATTCTCATAACAAATCCAGCTATTCAAAATCAGATTCGTGAAGACAAGGTTCATCAGATTTACTCTCAAATGCAGTTAAATCAACAAGAAACACATATGACGACACAAACTCAACAGTTAGTAGCACTCCTTCAAAAGAGGGTAATTAGTAAAGAAAATGCTATCAAAAACTCAAATAAACCAGAAGAACTTCTCAAAGTAATCGGAGCACTCTAAAAGTAGCCCTATTGTGAGACTTTTCTAAATCTCACTAAAACCTAGAAAAACTACCAACACCATTATTGTCGAGTGTATCTTGTGTAATCTCATTTAATGTAAAGTTAATATACTCTTCATCCTCATCTAGTAATTCCATATTGTCAATTGCAGTATCTATTCTTTCTTCATCTATCAATTCTTGTAATGAGTCAAAATAGCTTTGCCATTGAACTTTTATTGAGTCTATTCTATCATCACCATATATAGCTCCATTTTGTATAATCTCATTTAGTTTGAAAACATACTCTTTCATCATCTCTTTTTTTGCTTCTAATGCAGAACCATATCTTTTAATCATTTTTTCAATATAGATATCTATTTCATTACTCAAATTTTATCTCCTACTTTCTTCTAAACATTATATTGAAATGTCCCATAAAACCTATTTTTAAAGACTCCAAATTATATCTTTTTCAAGGAATAGGAGTGTTCTAAGCTCCTTTGCTTATATATTTTAGTACTTTTAGAAAGAACGTAAAGTTAACTTTTATAGTATCTTCTCCTATCCATAGCTTCAATACCTTTTGCTTAATACTTTTAGTACTAAATAACTTAATTAACACCTTTATCATAAAGTCATTATATAAAAATATCTTTTGTAGTTTTAGTAGTATATTAAACTTTTTTGAAAATTTATCATTCCACTCTTTTTCATACTCTTTTGGCTCTTTTTTGTTGATAATAATATTAGAGAGGATTTTGGCTGAAGCTAGTGAATAGTAAATGCCCTCGTAAGTAAAGGGAAGAACTTGAGATGCACTATCACCTACAAAAAAGACTCTTTTTTTGTAAAAAATAGGATTATTATATACTGGTATTTTATATCCAAAGTTTTTTATATCTTCGTCTACATCAAGATTCTCTTTAAGCTTTTGAAGTGCATCGATAGAGTTACTAACTGTTCCTATATTTGAGCCATGCTTATGTGGAAAAGCCCAAGCATAATGTCCTTCTGCCACATCTTTACCCAAGTGAAAATCACAACTCTCAAAACTTTGTGATGGGATGTCACTATAATGAGTCAAAATAGAAGAAACTTCATCTCCATTAATAGCTTTTCTAATTTTAGAGTTAACACCATCAGCCGCAACTACATAGTTTGACTTTATGTACTTGTACTCATTCTTTATTTTAATTTTTGAAACAACATAAGTATCAAAAACCTCCATAGAAACAAAACTCGCTTCATAAAGTTGAGTACCTCTCCTTTGTGCATCAAGCCTAAGTGAGTTATCAAAAGAGACTCTATCGACTATAGCCACTCCAACTCTAGAAATATCAATATTTACTCTTATCTCTTTATGAACTATAGCTACAGTATTTACTGTTTTAAGAATTTCTTCTTCGTTTAAATCAAACTCTTTAAATCCATCTTTACGAATACCGCCTCCGCATGGCTTTTTAAAACTAAAATTTCGCTGGATAAGGATATTTTCTACATTCGCATCTGATAAATATTTAGCTGTCTGTGCACCTGCTGGTCCACCTCCAACTATTAAAATATCTGTTTGAATCATTACTGTTTTCTAAGTCTCATCATTTTAAAACGTTCACCTAGAAAATCTGGATAGATAAGCAATTTTGCTTTTTCTAACTCTTGTTTATAAATCTTCTCTTCTACGTTTTTTTCTAGTATCGCTAGGAGATCTAATATACCCATATCGATAAGTCCAACCATCTGAGCCTTAAGTTCTATAAACTCAACACCAGCTGCTTCATACGCATCTTTAACATGCTCAAAAGTCACATCATAAGTGATATCACTTTTTGCATAGAGTTCATCGCGTTTAATCTTTTCATCAAAGAATGGAATTACTTCATGTTTAGCATAGACTCTTAAAGAGAAGTCAGGACGAGCTACCATCTCACCATAGTCAAAGGTCATAAACTCAAACTTTTCACAAGAATCTGCCATCTCTTGTGCAAACTCTTCATAACCAACTGCTATTTCTCCTCTATCTTTATTATACTTCTTAGCTTGTGAGTCAACCCATTCATTATCTACATCAAACTCCACTTTATGTCCATCAACGCGAGCTGTCTTACCTTTATAGTAAAGTTCACAAGGAAAGGCGTCAAATATTTCATTTGCAATGAAAAAAGCGTTTTTACATTTTAACTCGCTTAATGATTTATAGTGCGTCAAAGAGACAACGTCACCAAATGATTCTTTAAAATAAGTTCTCTGCTGCTCTTTGAGGTCATCAAATCTCTCAATAATAACAAACTCTAGAGTAGAGAGTAATTTTGGTCTAAGAGTATATATAAACTCTATTACGTCGGCTAAAAAATAACCATGATGCGCGCCTATTTCACATATCACCGCGTTTGGAACTAAAAAACCTTCCTCTACTAAAGAGATGATATGTTTTGCAATAGTTCCACCAAAAAACTTACTTGTACTTACAGCCGTATAGAAGTCACCCTCTTTACCTATGTTTTTATAAGTTGCATAGTAACCATCTTCACCGTATAGCCAATCTGTAATATACTCGCTAAATTTCATTATTCACCTTAGTTGTTCACATACATTTCATATAGAGTTAAGAGTTCAAGCTGTTTATCTAGCTCAAATATTTTTGCGTCAATTTTAGCTATCTCTACAGAGTTTTGTAAAAGGTTTACATCATACTCTGTTTTATAACCTGCCGTATATAATTTTTTTGTATCTGTTAAAAGCTTACTGTATATCTCTCTGTTCTCATAACTCAAAAGTTTTTTCTTATTGAAGTTTTCTAAATTTTGCATTACCTGAGTAAAAAGAGCGTTAAGTTGAATTCGTTTATCTTCTTTAGCTATTGAAGATTTTAAAAAATCTATTCTTGATGATTCAATATCTCTAAAAGTATTGATGTTTATCGGCATACTCGCGTTTAATCCATAATCATAATAGTTTTTCTCTTCTGAGAAAGATGACATATCTAAAGAGAATCTATTATTTTCGTTCTTACTCCAGTTGTAGCCTGCTGTAAAATTAACACTAGGAAGATACTTAGCTACAGTTATGTCTGAATTGTAAGAGTCTTTTTCTATTTTAGAATCCGCCATTTTAAGTACAATATTCTCTTTTAAAAATTCATCTCTTTCTAAAAGCTCCAAATAAGGAATACTAACACTTTTGTAGTCCAAGTCACTTAAAGTACTAAAACTATTAATATTCTTCTCTTTAACAGTCTCTAGGTCATACAGATTTTGTATTACAAAGTTTCTCTCAATAACAGCATTATCTAAAAAACCTGAATCAAGTTGCCCATTAAGATACTGTTCCTCTTTTTGCTTGAGACTAATCTCAGAGTTTTGAATTTGGAGTCTTTGACGTGCAATTTTTAAATCAGATTGCTTTATCTGCATCAAAAAGGAGATAGCGTCTTTAATCATCTTACGTTTTGCTACATCGATAGAATAGTC
>CAZPRE010000020.1:12137-16535 GCA_964588875.1 uncultured Sulfurimonas sp.
GTCTGAGTACTTCTTAGATGCACTTGCAAACTTTATGCCATAGTAGATACCACCACTTTGAAAAATTGGTTGGTTCATTTTGATGGCTGCGTTTTGAGCAGTCTGCTCGTCATCGTATGGATTGCTTTTTGAGTATGAATACTGCATATTCAAAGGAGCTATCCATGAATCTCTAAGGATAGAAGCATCTGCTTCATTTTTCTCATAGTCATACTTAAACTGTTCTTGTTTAATCTCTGAGATATAAGTATCTAAAGACCTATTATTCTCATTTGCATTTAAGTATGTACTACAGAGTAGCGATAGCAGTAGTAAGGGCTTTAAAACCTTCATCTATTTCCTCTTTTGTTATTGTTAATGGTGGTAAAAATCGTAGTGTATTTCTTCCAGCCTTAAGTAGCATTACACCATTATCTCTTGCCAAATTAACGATATTTGTAAGAGTATCTGCATCTACAACACGAAGTCCACACATCATACCAATCCCTACTTTTTGAGTAAAGAGGCCCTTGTTATTGAGATAAAGTTCTTCTAGCTTCTCATTAAAGTATCTTGTTGTTTCATCTAATTTCCCACTTGCCTTGTACTCAGATAAGATATCCACAACTTCACAAGCCGCAGTAGCACTTAAATAATTTCCACCAAAAGTAGAACCGTGATCACCCGCAGTTAATACATCCTTGAGACTTGTCATAACAACACCTATTGGAACTCCACCACCTAAACCTTTTGCAAGAGTTATAATATCAGGAGAGATTCCATAAACTTGACTCGCACTAAACTCACCAGTTCTGTATACTCCAGTTTGAACTTCATCAACCATAAGCAAAATGCCCTTAGATTTTAAAAGTTTTTCTAAGGCTTGAACCTCGGCCTTATCTTGTGGTTCAACACCACCCTCGCCTTGCACTAACTCTATCATCACCCCACAAGTGTGATTATCTAAAAGAGATTCTATATCACTCATATTATCTGCATATACAAAACCATCTGGAAAAGGTCCAAAATAGTTATGCATAGACTCTTGTCCCGTCGCTTTTACAGTTGTAATAGTACGACCATGAAAAGAGTGTTTAAGAGTAATGATTTTGTAGCGTTTAACTTCACCGTTAATCTCACCATACTTTCTTGCAATCTTAATAGCACCCTCGTTTGCTTCAGCACCAGAGTTTCCAAAGAAACACTTCATATCATAGCCACTCGCGTTTACTATCTTCTGCGCCGCGTTTGCTTGGGGTGCAATGTTGTAAAGATTTGAAATGTGAGTAATGTTTGATAGTTGTTTACATATCGCCGCGTTTACTCTCTCATTTGCATGACCAACACTTACAACACCAATACCTGAAGTAAAATCTATATAGTTTTTACCATTAGCATCTACTAACTTTGCATTATCACCACTTACAAACTCTACATCCACTCTCGCGTATGTAGGTAAAACATATTTTTTATCTAATTCTTGTGTATTCATAAAATTACCTAATTATTTTTTATTTGAAATTATATCTCAAATGCCATTAAAAGCTTAATTGAACTCTGTCTTCTTGAAATGCAGCACTTTTACCTTCATAGGTATGCTCACTTGATGTAAGGTTATTAACACCTTTCGTGCCACTATATATTAAGACACAATCTTCTCTTATATCGTTGTTCACTTTTACCACTAACTCAACTGATCCATTGACAGATGAGACTCTTGTCACATCTCCATCCTTAAGCCCATGCGAGCTATGAATATAAACATTTTCATCGCGTTTAAACTGTGAATTTAAACTTGTAGGACTCTTAGAAGTGATAAGATATAAATCATCACTTCCTTTTCTCTTTTTGTCTTTGTTTTTTGTTAATGTTATTCTATTTGCCTTTTTATCTATCTCTATCTCTTCTAAAAAAATAAACTCATCATCATCTGTATCAAAACCATCTTGATATGGAATCTCTTCTCGTCCTTGGACATAGTGGCATCCATCCATCTTTTGAACCATATGACTTTTAAAATGTTTGATATACTCTGCTTCTGATTGAATCTCAATATTAAACGCGGTACACAGTTTTTGGCTAAAGTCATATTCACTTATTCCAATATCATTCTCATCTACTTTTGGCATATTCATCATTGCATTATGTGAATAAGATGTTCTAATGTCATCCTTGTGCAAAAAAGATTTTGCAGGAATCACTAAATCAGCTTCTTCGCTTGTTTCATTCTCATAAAGACCAAAATAAACTATATTTTCTACCTTTGAAATAGACTCTTTGACTCTAAGAGAATTTGGCATCTGCGCGAGTGGATTTGCTCCTTGAATAAACACTGTTTTAAATGTCTCAAACGCGGTGTTTACCTTGGACACCCTCTTTGCCTTTTTATTAAAAGGAGACTCAATATCAGCCTTTGATTCCCCTAAATAAGCTACTCCGCAACCCTCTTTGCCAAAGAGACCAAGGGCGACAGCTATAGAATCAATAGATCTCATAATATCTGCACCGTCTCGATACTTTTGAATACCAACGCCACACACTATAGCAACTTTTTTATCTTTAATATGTTCAATAACATCACCGACTTGACCTAAGCTAATTCCCATATTTTCCAGCATTGATTTTACCCGGATTGTTTGTGTTAACTCATAGTACTCTTCAAGTTCGCTAGCGTACTTTTGAGCAAAGTCATCATCACAATAATCGTTAATGTATAAAAAACGAGTAATAAGCATTGCTAAATACATATCAGTCTTTGGTTTTATCTGAATGAAGACATCTGCACTTTTGGCTATTTTTGTCTTTATAGGATCAATAACAATAACAGTCTTATTTTTTAAAAGTGGGAGAAGATGAGATGATGATGTATGTGGATTTCTTCCCCAAAGTATTACAACTTCAGATTTTTCTATCTCGGAGAGTGGCATATTTTTATTTGAGCCACGTCCCTCAAGTATACCAGCCTCACCTGCTCCATCACAAAGAGTTCCATCAGTAAGTGTAGCTCCAAAAGAGGCAAAAAAGTGATCTGTAACTTCTTGCATAAGTCCAAAGTTTCCACTACCTCTATAGTGGAGTATCTCATCTTTTTCAGAAGAAGTAAGCATATTTTCGAGAAGCTCAAAAGCTCTGCTCATGCTTATCTCTTCACCCTTATAGCGAGGTCTTTGAATGCTACTATTTACACAATAATGATTCATATGCGGACATAAAAAGCCTTGAGTATGTCCTTCTTTTGTAGCTTTTAGTTTACCATCAACATAAGATATAGAACAGGCATCATAACAATCTAATGGACAAGCCGTAATATTACTCATATTTGAGTTCAACTTTTGATAATTTAGAAAATAGTTTTGGTGACTCTATAATAACTTGAGCCATATATTTTGAAATATTTTTTGAATCAGCGATAGTAAGTAATCGAGTAATTTTATAATCAGTTTTTTCACCATCAATGTAAACAATCATATTTTTAGCATTTGCTACATCTACTTCATCAAGATAAATAGTAAGTTTAGCATGAGAGATATCAGCAACCTGTGCTAAAGGTGTTGATACTCCAACAACCTGACCAGGTTTTACTAAAATAGAATAAAGCACAAAACCTTTCGCATTTACATTTTTATCGCTGATGCTTCTTTTTAATTGAGCTTCTCTAAATTTTAAGTCTGTCACTTGAATTTTTAAGTTATTAATCTCTTTTTGAGTATTTAGGTAGAGATTTTCACTACTAATTAAATCATGAAATTCTCTATCTTTTTCAACACGTGATTTTATTTTTAAAGCCTCAATCTTTTTATAGTTATCTCTTTTTTTAGAGAGTGATAGTTTTAAGTTTTTTAATACATCTTCATTTGCTTTTACCGTTGAATCCAAATAAATGATTTTTTGTGAAATAGCCTTGAGCTCATCCCTATCCAAAAACGAATCAATACGGATATAAGCTTTAGATGTCAATGTTTTACCAATTTTATCTTCATCAATTTCAAGGATTAAGCCCGATACATTCGATGAAATATCTCTAATTTCGTATGGTTCAACCTTAGAGTAGTATACTTTTGAAAATAAAAGAGATGAAATAAATAAAAGAATAGTTATGATTTTCACTTTTGATGCCTTTTTTAACAACTATTTTACCATTTCATTATTAACATTCAAGCATAATTCATTTTATTTTTGCTATTATTAAAGCATATTTATATAAAGGTACTTATATGTCTGTATTAGATAATGTCGATGCTGCGACAAACTTGGCAAAGAACAATGAACTTCGTGGTCTACAAATTCCAATTTTAGACCTACCTGAATAGCTTAGTGTTTCACTCACTAAAGAAGATATAGAAAAATCAAATATTCTCATTTGTGACTTTAATGGTATTATTATTGGTCTTAGAATTATGTCTGCCTATAGAGTTATCA
>CAZPRE010000021.1:0-7067 GCA_964588875.1 uncultured Sulfurimonas sp.
AGATATTATTAAAGTTTTTCACTTCTATAGGTATAGTGATAATACCTTTAGTATTTTCAGGCTGTTTGGATGAATATATACATCCTCTACCAAAATGTACAGATGATAAGGTTGTTTCAAAATTAGCTACTTTAGTTAATTCTAACGCATTATATGGTTCAAAAGCAGTTGTAAACGAGAAGTTGATTATTTTAGTTGGTGTAAATGAAAAAACTAAGATGAAAACTTGTAAGACAAAGATTGATTATTCACTTGATAATGATGAGAATAATTCAATGATTTCAATGATGAACACAATGCCATTTGTGAGTGATGTGTCTAAAAATAGAGATATAACATACACTCTAGTTCAAACAGAAGATAAAAAAGATTTTATATTAGAAATTATTGAGTAGAGATATATTGCTTGTTATACCTTTTATGGTAAAGTTCCACTAATAAAAAAAAGACTATATAGAAGAAGGAAAAATATGAATTTTCAACCCTTAGGCAACAGAGTTCTAGTTAAACGTGTCGAAGAAGCTACAACAACAATGTCAGGAATAATCATTCCAGACAACGCAAAAGAGAAACCATCTCGTGGTGAAGTAGTCGCAGTAAGCAAAGAAGTAGAGGTATTAGAAAATACTAATCAAGTTCTTTTTGGCAAATATGCTGGAAATGAAGTTTCATTTGAAGGTACAAAATACATCGTTTTAGATGTAGAAGATATCTTTGGAATAATAGGTTAAGGAATAAAAATGGCAAAAGAGATAATTTTTTCAGATACAGCTAGAAATAGTTTAGCTCGCGGCGTTCAAAAACTAACAGATGCAGTGAAAGTGACAATGGGACCACGTGGTCGTAATGTTTTAATCATGAAAAGTTACGGTGCTCCAGTTCTTACTAAAGATGGCGTTTCAGTTGCTCGTGAAATAGAGTTAAAAGATACACTTGAGGATATGGGTGCTCAACTTGTAAAAGAAGTAGCATCAAATACTGCTGATGAAGCAGGAGACGGTACCACTACAGCAACTGTTCTTGCGAATGCAATATTTTCTGAAGGTCTTCGTAATATTACAGCTGGAGCTAATCCAGTTGAGATTAAACGTGGTATGGATAAGGCTTGTGCAGTAATCTTAGAAAACCTAAAAGATGCTTCTAAAGTAGTAAACGGAAAGCAAGATATAGCTCAAGTAGCTACAATTTCTGCAAACTCAGATACTGATATTGGTGATATGATTGCAGAAGCTATGGACAAAGTAGGGCAAGATGGCGTTATAACTGTTGAAGAAGCTAAAGGTATTTCTGATGAGTTAGATGTTGTTGAAGGTATGCAGTTTGACCGTGGTTACTTAAGTCCTTACTTCATTACAAATGCAGAAAAAATGATTGCAGAAGTAGAAAATCCTTGGATTTTACTTGCTGATAGCAAAATTTCTTCACTTAAAGATTTACTTCCAGTTTTAGAGCAAGTTCAAAAGACTAACCGTCCTTTGCTTATCATCGCTGAAGATGTAGAGGGTGAAGCACTTTCAACTTTAGTTGTAAATAAACTTCGTGGTGTTTTAAATATTTCTGCTGTTAAAGCCCCCGGTTTTGGCGACAGAAGAAAAGCAATGTTATTAGACATCGCTGTTTTAACTCATGGAACAGTAATCTCTGAAGAGACAGGTCATACTTTAGAGGGTGCAGATATTTCTCTACTTGGTCAAGCTTCTCGTGTTATTATTGACAAAGACAATACTGTTATTGTTAATGGTGCAGGAAGTGATGAAATGGTTGCGGCTCGTATTGCTGAAATCAAAGTTCAGATAGAATCAACATCAAGTGAGTATGACAAAGAAAAACTTCAAGAACGTCTTGCAAAACTTAGTGGTGGAGTAGCAGTAATTAAAGTTGGTGCTGCAACTGAGACTGAGATGAAAGAGAAAAAAGACCGTGTTGATGATGCACTTTCAGCTACAAAAGCTGCTGTAGAAGAGGGAATCATCATTGGTGGTGGTGCGGCATTTATTCGTGCTGCTGCTAAGGTTGATCTTGATTTAGAAGGTGATCAAAAGATTGGTTGTGAGATTATCTTACGTGCTATCAAAGCACCAATCAAGCAGATCGCTCAAAATGCAGGCTTCGATACTGGCGTTGTTGTAAACGCGGTAGAGAATGCAGATAAAGAGACTATTGGTTTTAATGCTGCAAGTGGTGAGTATGTAGATATGTTTGAAGCGGGAATTATTGACCCACTTAAAGTTGCTCGTGTAGCACTTACAAACGCGGTGTCTGTTTCATCAATGCTTCTAACTACTGAAGCAGCAATTTACGAAATCCCAGTAGAAGCTCCAGCTGCTGCTGGCGATGGCGGAATGCCTCCTCAAATGGGTATGCCAGGAATGATGTAATAATGAGCCCACTTTGTGGGCTAATTACAAAACTTTCAATTAATTATGATTTTGTTTTCAGTATTTGTTGAAGGGCTTATTTTGGGATTTGGCGCAGCCGTTCCCTTAGGTCCTATAAATCTACTCATTATGAATGAGGCTTTAAAAAGCTACAAAAAAGCAGTAGCTATTGGCTTTGGCGCAATGAGTGCTGACCTAACTTACTTATTCCTCATTCTTTATGGTATTAGCAATTATTTACAAGAAGATATTGTGTTAAATGTATTATCTGGCATTGGTGGATTCTTTTTAACTTACTTGGCTTTTTTAATATTTAAAGGAAGAAATGATCATATACATACAATGAAAGTATCAAAAGAGTCTACATTACTTTCAAACTATATAAAAGGTTATATCTTAACTCTTCTAAATCCCTATACTGTCCTTTTTTGGTTAAGCGTGACAACATATTCAACAACTACTCAATCTTTAGGAATGACAGTTTTTGGAATGATTACTGCCATACTTTTTTGGGTTATGCTTATGCCCTATATCATTCATATGAAAAGAAGTCTTATCTCTGATAAAGTATCATCGATTATTGCCACTATATCTTCTTTAATTATTCTACTATTTGGTTTATTATTACTTTTAGAAAGCTTTAGTAAAATCACTAGCTAAAGGAAAAACATGTCTAACAAAGTCTATATCGCAGTAAGTTTAGATGGTTACATAGCAGATACAAATGGTGAAATAAATTGGCTAAGTATGATACCTATGACAGAAGAGTTACAGAGTGAGTTTACAAACTTTATGGATGGTGTAGATTGTTTAGTAATGGGAAGAAATACTTTTGAGACTGTAAAAAGTTTTGGTGAGTGGCCTTATGATAAGAAGGTTTTTGTGGCGAGTAGTTCTATGAAAATGATTCCCAATGGATATGAAGAAAAAATAGAGTTGCTAAATGCTTCAGCCTTAGAAATTGTGAAAAGTTTAAATGAAAAGGGCTATAAAAATCTTTATATAGATGGCGGGAAAACGATTCAAAACTTTCTAAAAGAGGGTTTAATAGACGAGCTTATAATCTCAACTATTCCTATTGTTTTAGGTGGGGGAAGGGCACTCTTTGCAGAGATACCTAGTCCTGCAACATTTAAACTCGTTGGAAGTAAGATTATCTCAAAATTAATAGTTCAAACCCACTACCAAAAAGTGTAAGTTTGGGTTTAATTATCTGGCTTCTTTTATAGCTTCTAGAGCTGCTGCATAGTTCGGCTCATCTGTAACTTCGGGAACTATCTCTTTATAAACCACTTCACCACTTCTATCTATAACAAAAACAGCTCTTGCACTTAGACCTATTAGCTTGTTATCAGCCATTAAAACACCGTATGCTTTGCTAACTTCTTTATCTATATAATCAGATGCAACAGTTAGGTTCTCAATACCTTCAGTTGTACAAAATCTATCAGCAGCAAATGGTAAGTCCATAGAAATAACTGTAGTTTCACAAATATCTAAGTTGTTTACATCAACATTAAATCTTCTAGTCTCTGCCGCACAAGTATCAGTATCTAGTGAGGGTACCGTAATGATAAGTTGTATTTTATCTTTAGCTCCACCAATCTCTACATCACTTAAATCAGTTCCAGTTGCTATAACTGTTGGTGCTTTATCACCTACATTTAGTGCATTTCCACTTAGTTTTACTGTGTTACCTTGAAAAGTTGTTGTTTGCATATGCTTTCCTTAAATAAAATTTAAAATATTTTAACATAAAAATAATGTAAGTTATCTTATTTATAATATAATCAAGAGGCAAAAAATAATAAAGAGTATAAATGGAAAATCCTTTCGAATCAGGACATATAAAAAATTATGTTTTACTTTACACAAGTATTGTTGTCATTATGGTGCTTTTTTTCATAGCAAGTTCACTTTTTAATAAAGTCGAGACACAAGAGAAAAAAGTATTTGATGTAAATCTTTCACTTGTATTACAAGATGCAAAAGTTAAGAAAAATATAGATGAAGTAAATAGTTCAAGATTTAAACTAATGGAGAAGTCTTACTAAAGAGAAGTTTTACTCTTTAGTAACTATATAAAGTTGTTCGTGGCCTAACCTTTTTAAAATATCCATAACACTTACAAAGTCTTGGAATTTTGATTCCTTATCACTTCTTAAAACAATAATTTGTTCTTTTGAAGTTGCTGAGAGTCTATTTTCAAGTGTTTGTAAATCAACCTTATCTTTATCAAAAAACAGCTCACCTTTGGCATTTACATAGATAGTAATCTCTTTTTTAATATCTTCTTTTTGAGCAGCTTTTGCTTGTGGTAAATCAACAGGTATGATACCTTGCTTGATGAAAGTAGAGGTTGTTAAAACCATAACTAAAAGAACAAGCATGATATCTATAAATGGGATTACATTGATAGAGTCAAATCTCTTATGTGTTTTTTTACATTTTGCCATAGAGTTAGTTCGCTTTTGTATCTGCTGCTACATCAAAGCGTGTTAAGATTTTTTCTACCTTACGTAGTGCTATAGTATATGCGATAATAGCAGGCATTGCGACAACAAGTCCCATCGCTGTAGCTTTAAGTGCAAGAGCAAGACCCATCATGATTTTTTTAGCATCTACACTTCCTACATCACCAAGAGTATAAAATGTTATCATAATACCAACAACAGTACCGAGTAAGCCAATATAAGGGGCATTTGTACCGATAGTACTTATTATGGATATGTTGTCAGTTAAATCCATCTCAAGGTTGTCTCTATGGCTATAATCTTCAATACGAACACTTTTGTAAAACATCATTCTCTCTATAAAGAGCCATAGAGTTACTACACTCATTAGAACTAAAATGCCCATAACACCGTAGTCGAGTGCATCTTCTGCATATGCTAAAAAATTTGTTGATTCCATTTATAATTTTCCTTATATATTTTTAAATTTTAGTAGTACTTTTGTACCTTCATTGATTTTTGATTTAAAGCTTAGTTGTATGGAGTTTTTATCACAAAATCTTTTTACCATACTAAGGCCTATTCCAAAACCCTGTATATTCTCATTACTCTGATAGTAGTTGTCAAATATTTTTAAAAGTTCAACTTCATCCATTCCACATCCATAATCTTGAACCTCTAAGGTATCGCTTTGTAGTCCAATATATATTATAGTCGAAGTTTTTGAATATTTGACACCATTATCAATAATGTTGTCAATGACTTTGCTCAGTCCTATCTTATCATTAAAGGTTTTTGTCTCACTTAGTTCTAAGTTAAACTTTATATGTGGATAAATTGCCTGCAAAAATGTAACACGTTGTTCAATGAGGTCTTTTAAATTAATCTCTTCATTTAGTTCTTGAAGTGACTGTGTTTTAATCATATAATCAAGTTCGTTGTATCTACCTCTTAACATCTCACAAGCGCTCTCTATGCGAGAGATTCTTTTTAAACTTTTTTCATCAGAGTTATTCTTTTTTAATAGAGATGAGTTAGAAATAATAGTACTTATTGGAAGGTTAAGTTCATGGAGTGTTTCTTTTGAAAGATTTTGAAGATTTCTAACATGCTCAGAGAGTGGATCAATTGCGAGTTTTGAGATAAATACTCCTGAAAGAGCAACGAAACAGAGCATAACAAGTGCTATTAAAAAAATATTGTGAATTTGTGCAACGACTAGAAGATAGTGCAGTATTCCTAAGAATGTGCTTACTGTAACAAAATAATATATAAAAATATTTATACGAAGGTTACGAAACAAGTCTGTACCCAATACCACGTATGTTTTCTATTTTCATTTGAGGAATTAACTGTTTAAGACGGTTGATGTAAACGCGGATAGCTCCATCACTTGGAGCATCAGAAGCACTCCAGAGTTCAGAAAATATTAGCTCTTTTGGAACAGGGTTATCAACATGTCTCATTAATACTACAAGGAGTTCATACTCTTTTTTTGAGAGTTCAAGCTCTTTTTTATCATAGAAAAATCTTTTATGCAGTTCATCATGACATAAAAGGGAGATACACTCTTTAACATTTTTTTTAGTACGTCTTAAAAGTGCTTCGATTCGTAGAATAAGTTCATCATTGTCAAAGGGCTTACTAAGATAGTCATCCCCACCAGATAAAAAGCCTTTTTGGAGCATCTCTTTATCTTTATGCGATGTTAAAAAAATTGCAGGAGTATTGTCATTTGCTTGCCGTAATTCTTCTAAAAGAGTGATACCGTTAATAAGGGGGACATTAATGTCAAGTAGATAGATATCAAATTTGTCTTCATAAATTATATCAAGGGCTACTTGTCCATTTGGAGCATGAACAATAGCATACTCCTCTTCTTCAAGTAGGTCGATGAGAGTCTCTGCAAAAAGCAGGTCATCTTCAAGTAGAAGAATTTTAGTCAACGCTCTCTATAGCCCAAGAGATAGCTTCACCAGCATACATAGGTACCACAGTGCCGTAATGCTCTGGAACTACAAATGTACGTTTTTCTAAGGTTATTTCCTTGAATTCTGGACAAATACCGTAGATGCTTTGAGCATTATCACTAACAAATGCTTGGAGATTATCTAGTTTATCATACTGCTCAAATATTTCACATAGAAGTTGTAGAGAGATAGGCGCTGTAAATACACCAGCTGCACATCCGCATGACTCTTTTTTATGTTGAGGATGAGGTGCAGAATCTGAACCA
>CAZPRE010000021.1:7077-16373 GCA_964588875.1 uncultured Sulfurimonas sp.
GTGAGGCATCATCATCCCGCCAACTACATCGTCAAGTGTTAAGATAAGGTGGTGAACTGTGATAGTTGCATAAAGGTTCTCATACTTATCAAGCATATCTACAGCAGCTTTTGTCGTGATGTGCTCCATAATGATTTTAAGCTTAGGAAAGTTAGTCGCTAAAAGTTCATAAATAGACATAAACTCAGCTTCTCTATCCATAACGAAACCATCAGTTTCACCATGAACACAAAGAGGAATATCTAATGTACTCATAGCTTCAAGAGTTGTTCTCATCTCTTCTATATTAAAAGAAGATACACCACCCTCAGAGTTTGTTGTGATACCTGCAGGATATAGTTTTACAGCTGTAATATCGTCTGCAACAGACTCTAAAAAAGCCTTATCATAGTTTTTGTAAAAAAGTGTCATATATGGTTCAAAGAAGTCATTAGGAACTGCTGCCATAATACGCTCTTTATAAGACCTTACAGCCTCAAGTGTATCAACAGGTGGAACAAGGTTGGGCATGATGACAGCACCACTGTAAGAGTATGCAGTAAGTGGAGCAACAGTTTCAAGCATTACAGCATCACGAAGATGTAGGTGCATGTCAAGAGGCATTAAAAGTGTGTGAGTTTTCATATTGATTCCTATTTTATTATTAAGGAATTATAACTACTTTTTAATGTCTAAAAGCTTATTTATCTCTCCAATAAATGTATTTAGTGATTTATTATATGCGGCTTCATACTTAACTAATATATCATAGTCTCGTTGCTTGAAGCTATTTTCAAGTGTTTGTGTATATTTAAAGAGCTATTTTACTCCAATGTTTGATGCAGCTTCTTTGAACTCTCTTGCATAGTACTCATCATTTGCATTATTTATCCAGTTCTGGATTAGAACGACCAATCTTGGTAAATTTAACACCATTATCTATCTTCATCCATCTCACTTGACTCAAACATGTTCCAACCTTTATAAAGAGTTCTGTGCCTCTAAAATTAAGTTATTTATGGCACGCTCGTAAACCTTGGCTGTTTCCTCTGAGGTTGACTCAAAGCGAGTCACTAAAACAGGAGTTGTGTTACTTGCTCTTACAAGTCCCCAACCATTTTCAAAGTTGATACGTACACCATCTACTTCAATTATATCTCGTATAATAGGAAATGAAGCTGAGGGCACTTTTAATAACTCTTTTACACGCTCAATAATTTTGAATTTCTCTTGTTCTGTCGTTTTAACTTTTATCTCTTCTGTTGAAAATACTTGTGGAAGTTTTGCCAGTTGAGCATCTAAGTCGATTCCATCGTGAATAAGCTCAAGCATACGAAGTGTTGCATAAATAGCATCATCATAACCAAAGTAACGATTTTTGAAAAATACATGACCACTTACTTCACAAGCGAGGTCCGCATTTGTCTCTTTCATTTTTACTTTGAGGTTTGAGTGACCTGTTTTGTACATGATTGCTTTACATCCGCGTTTAGCAAGCTCATCGTACATAACTTGAGAGCATTTTACCTCACCAATTACTGTTGGCTTGTCCATTTTCATAGAGTATAAAAGAGCCATCATGTCGCCCTTAATATTATTCTTATGAGTAAGAACTGCAATTCTATCTGCATCACCATCATAAGCAAATGCGATGTCACCATCAGTAGCTAAAAGTTTTTTAATATCAATTAGATTATGTTCTTCACTTGGGTCTGGATGATGATTTGGGAAAGTTCCATCAGGTTCAACATATATACCTTTAGATTTGAACTCTAGTGCTTTAAAAATATCTTCTGTTACAACACCGGCTACACCATTTCCACAGTCATAAACGAATTTTGTATCCATACCTTTGAGGTGAGCAAACTCACTAACTAAGAAGTCTACATATCTTTTAACCGCATTTATCTCTGTAACTTCTCTTGATTTGGGCTTAGGAATAGTATCCATAGCTTCACACTCATCACCCAGAGCATAGATGTCATCACTAAAAAAGGGTGCTTTATCTACAGTGATTTTAAAACCATTATACTCACTTGGATTATGTGAGCCTGTAATCATTACTGAAGCCGATGGAGTAATACCATCCCAATCTTGATAGTTTGTAAAGTAATTGACTGGTGTAGGAACAAGTCCCATTCCAAGAACTTTTTTACCACCCGCGTTTAGGCCAGCAACAAGATACTCAAAGAGAATAGGGGAGTGACTGCGAGCATCGTAACCAACAGCTACATACTCACCCTCTATTTTAGACGCTAAAATATAACCGATTCTAGTTACACTCTGCTCATTTAACTCTTTTTCGTAGATTCCACGTATGTCGTATTCTCTGTAGATGCTCATTTTATTTAAACCATTTAGTAGCTAATGCTTTTAATAGACCGACTTGATTTGCACGAATTAAAAAGTTTTGTGTGTAGTTTACTAGGTGAGAATTTTGTGGAGCTACTGCTATACCAATAGGCTCATAAGTTAAGTTTGAAAATACAGATATAAAGTTGTCATCTGGATTACTTGAAATGATTGACTTACAAATTGGGTAGTCTGTAAGAAGTGCTGAAACTTGTGCACTTCTAATTAGTTCAATTGCTTGATTTTGAGTAGTTACTGATATTGCTTCAACATTTGGCATACCAAGTTTTACAAAAGTTTCACTCGTTGTCCCTTTGATAACTGCCATTTTAAGACCTACTTGGTTTAGTTCCTCTTTTTTCTGTGCAGCGGCAAGGGAGTCCTCTTTAGTAACAAGACATTTTCCAGAAGTAAGGTATGGACCTACAAATGCAACCTGAGTGTTTCTCTCTGGCGTGATTGTCATATTTGAAATAACCATATCAACATCACCATTATTTACAGCAGAAATAAGTTGATCAAATGGAAGAATTTTAATTTCTAACTCTACACCCATTGTAGTAGCAAGAGTTTTTGCTAAATCAACATCAAACCCAACAGCATCTTTACCATCGTCAATAGAGCGAGTCATAGGAGTCATGTTTCCACTTGTCCCTAAAACTAATGTACCGCGTTCAACTATTTTTTGAAGAGCAGACTTTGCCTCGATAGGAGCTGTTTCTGGAGTAGAGCCATTACAAGCACTAAAAGTTATAATCGAGACCAATAGTAAAGCAGTTGTTAAGAATTTTTTCATCATTTGTAAACCTTGTATTTAATTTAAGGTTGTTATTCTACAGTAAATCTCATTATGCTATGATTAGCAAAAATATACAAGAGATATTATGAGCAAGATTCAAGCAATATATTTAAAAGATTATAAAAAACCAGAGTATGAGATAAAAGATGTTAACTTAGTATTTGACCTCCATGAAGAGTATGCAAAAGTTACTAATAAAATGAACATTATCAAAGTTGATGAAAAGAGTAATAACATTGTATTGGACTCAATAGATTTAGAGTTAGAAGAGTTATGGCTTAATGATTTAAAACTCAAAGAGACTCGATATAGTTATAAGGGTGAAAAGTTAACTATACTTAATGTGCCTACTGCGTTTACTCTCAAAATTGTAAATAAAATCTATCCACAAAACAATACAGAGCTTGAAGGCCTTTACAGGTCTGGTTCAATCTTCTGTACACAAAATGAACCAGAAGGCTTTCGTCGTATAACACCATATCTTGACCGTCCAGATGTAATGTCTGTTTTTACAACGACAGTTATTGCGCAAAAAGATAAGTATCCAACTCTACTAAGTAATGGAAATAAAATTCAATGTCACGATAGCTTTGATGAACGCCATGGTGTTACTTGGTTTGATCCACATCCAAAACCAGCTTATCTCTTTGCACTTGTAGCAGGTAGCTTAGGTGTAGTAAGTGATGAGTTTACTACTATGAGTGGAGAGCTAATTGAGTTAAATATTTATTGTGACATAGGAAACGAATCTAAGTGTACTCATGCGATGAAATCTCTCAAAGAGTCAATGATTTGGGATGAAGAGAAATATGGTCGTGAGTATGATCTTGAAATCTTTAATATAGTAGCAGTAGATAGTTTTAATATGGGTGCGATGGAGAACAAGGGTCTTAATATCTTTAACTCTCACTATGTTTTAGCAGATGAAGATAGCGCGACTGATGTTAACTTTATGGGTATTCAAGCTGTTATCGCTCATGAGTATTTTCATAACTGGACTGGAAACCGTATAACTTGTCGTGATTGGTTTCAACTTACACTTAAAGAGGGCTTGACTGTTTTTCGTGATCAAAGCTTTTCTGCAGATTTAAACTCTAAAGATGTTCAACGCATAGATGATGTAAAAGCACTTCGTGAACGCCAGTTTGTAGAAGATGATTCACCAACTGCTCACCCAATTCAACCAGAGTCTTACATATCTATGAATAACTTTTACACATCAACAGTATACGAGAAGGGTGCTGAGGTTATTCGCATGATTCATACTCTTTTAGGTGAAGAAAAATATAGAAAAGCAACGGACTTATATTTTGAGAGTTTTGATGGACAAGCCGTTACTACAAATGATTTTCTTTGGGCCATGAGTAAGGCGAGCGGAGTAGATTTAACCGCGTTTGAACTCTGGTATCATCAGAGTGGAACACCAAAGCTTCATGTTAAAGAGTCATTTGAAAATGGAACTTATAGTCTGACACTAACTCAAAAAATTCCAAACGCGATAGATGGTTCAGAACAAAAACCATACTTGTATCCTTTGAAAATTGCTCTATTAAGTGAGTGTGGAACGACTCGTGTCCAAGAGACATTAATTATTTCTAAGAGGAGTGAAACTTTTGAGTTTAAAGGACTCTCTGATAGATGTATTCTCTCTATTAATCGTGATTTCTCTGCACCAATCATCATAGAACAAGAGAACAATCACTACTCATTCTTAATGAAACATGACACTAATAGTTTTGTAAAGTATGAATCAGCTCAATCTTTTGGCGTACAAACAATAGAAGCCATTATGAACGAAGAGAGTATAAATTCAGAGTATATCGATGCTTTTGGTTATCTTTTAGAAGTAGATACTGATCTCTCATATAAGGCACTTTTACTTGAGTTACCTTCTATTTCAACTCTAATGCAGAGACAAGAAGTAGTTGATTTTGAACTTATATATAAGGCAAAAGAGACTCTTGTGAAACATATTGCCAAAACATATAAGGTGAAACTTTTAGAAATATACAACAAAAATCACAAGCCATTAAATTCTAAAATCGATTCGAAAAGTATGGGCCAAAGAGCTATTAAAAATAGATGTTTAAGAATACTTTCTGCCTTAGATGAAGATATTATATTAGAAATATCTGAGTCACAGTATAGAGATTCCTTAACAATGACAGATAGAATTGTAGCTCTTGATATACTTGAAAACTCTTCTGCAGAGCTCTCTACTGTTGCCCTAGCTGATTTTTACAAAAGATATAAAAACGATACATTAGTGATGAATAAATATTTCTCTATTTTAGCCGCGTCAGAACGTGAAGGAACTCTTGATCGCGTTAGGGCTCTTCAAAATGATGAGGTTTATGATGAAAAAGTACCAAATTTAGTACGTTCACTGATTGGTGTCTTTGCTAGAAACTACAGACATTTTCATGCAAAAGATGGATATGGTTATAGTTTTGTTGCAGATAAAATTATAGAGATAGATAAGATAAATGCACAGATGGCTTCAGGTCTTTGTGGTGCTTTTAAGATTTATGAAAAAATGAATAAAGAAAATAAAGAAGAGATGAAATTGGTACTAGAACGTATCATTTCTACACAAAGTCTCTCCAAAAACTCATATGAGATAATCAGTAAAATTCTTAAAATAAACTAAAACTAAAATCTTTACACGAAATTAAGCCCTTAAAATAGGGCTTAAAAATTTATATAACCCTCGAGAATAATAATCATTTCTTATCTTATAATTCTTTGTGATAAAATTGTGATGCCATTGTGATAAGGTTTTTTAGAACTAAAAAAAGAGGAAGATTATATGGCAAAAGTAGTAATTCTTGGTGCTGGTGTTGCAGGACACACAGCAGCATCATTCGCAGGTAAATGGTTAGGAAATAATCACGAAGTTATCGTTGTAACTCCAAACTCACTTTGGAACTGGATTCCATCAAATATCTGGGTTGGTGTTGGTGAAATGACTAAAGAAGAGGTAACTTTTGAGTTAGCTCCAGTATATGAGAAACTTGGTGTTGATTATAAACAAGCTAAAGCTGTTTCATTAAACCCTGAAGGGAATGAGTCAATAACTTCTGGATTTGTTACTGTTGAGTACACAGGGCAAGGAAAAGAGGGAACTACTGAAGAAGTTGAGTATGACTACCTTATTAATGCAACTGGTCCAAAACTAAACTTTGGTGCTACACCAGGTCTAGGTGTTGGTACAGTTATGGGTGAGCATACAGTTTCTGTTTGTACTGCTGATCATGCTGTTCATGCTGCTCATGAGCTTGACAAATGTGTTGAGAAAATGAGAGCTGGTGAGCGTCAAGCATTCTTAATCGGTACAGGTCACGGTATGTGTACTTGTCAAGGTGCTGCATTTGAGTACATCTTCAACATCGAACACAAACTTCAAGAAGAGGGTGTTAGAGACATGGCAGATATGACATGGATTTCTAATGAGTCTTTCTTAGGTGACTTCGGTATGGGTGGTCTTCACTTTAAAATGGGTGGTTTTGTTACTTCATCTAAAGTATTTGCTGAGTCTTTATATGCTGAGCGTGGTATGGATTGGATTATTGGTGCTCACGTAAACAAAGTTGAAGAAGGCATGGTTACATACGAATCACTTGATGGAAGTATTGACACTCAAAACTTTGATTTTGCTATGCTTATTCCTCCATTCGCTGGTGTTGGTATGAAGGCATTTGCTAAAGATGGTTCAGATATTACAGGTAACGTTTTTGCTCCAAATGGAATGATGAAAGTTGATGCCGATTATACAAAAACATCTTATGCTGATTGGGAGCCATCAGATTGGCCTAGAACACTCCAGTCACCTGCATACGGAAATCTTTTTGCAGCGGGTATCGCGTTTGCTCCTCCTCATCCGATTTCTAAGCCAATGAAAACACCAAATGGTACTCCAATTACTCCGACTCCTCCAAGAACTGGTATGCCATCTGCAATGATGGGTAAGGCAGTAATTTCAAGTATTAGAGATATGATTGATGGTGCTAGTGAGCCTACTCATACTTCATGTATGGCAGAGATGGGTGCAGCTTGTGTTGCATCTGCTGGTAAAGGAATGTTAAGTGGAACAGCTGCAGCAATGACAGTTTTCCCAGTGGTTCCTAACTTTGAAAAATATCCTGGAACAGGTCGTGATATTAATGGTACAACTGGTGAAATTGGTCTTGCTGCTCACTGGGTTAAGCATTTATTACACCATGCATTTATCTGGAAAGCGAAGCTTAAGCCAGGTTGGACTCTAATTCCAGAGTAGACTTACTTATAAATTCCCATAACTAGAGTATGGGAACTAAAATAACTTGGATATGAGGCTTTAGCCTCATACTATAAGAAAATTAAGGAAAACAATATGAGCGAAAAAGTAAAAGTAGATAAAGAACATATACATGTACAACATGTTGAACCATATACACAACAATTTGGAACTATGATTCCAAGTAGTAGTCAAAAATTTATGAGAACTTGTGTTATTTGGCAAATTATTAGATTTGTTGCTATTAACATTAAAATGACTATTTTAATCGTAAAAAGTCACCACTGATTTTTAAACAGAGCATTTCTGCTCTGTTCCCTCCATACAAATTAAATTTATAACTTTATAGGAAAATCATGATTAGAGAAATAATAACTTATCCTGCTCCAACAGGTGTTGAGTATGCCCCAGATATTAGGGCGTTTAATGAAGAGCTTTATGCTTTTATTGATGATTTAAAAGAGACAGCAGGCGCTAATAATTTAGAAGGACTCTCTGCTACACAACTAGGAAGCTACTATAATCTTGTAGTAGTAAAAGATGGAGATGAGTATTTAGAACTGATAAATCCTCGTATTTTAAGTAAAAAAGGTTCAGTCCAAACAACAGAAACTACATCGTACTTTCCAAATGTTAGTGCTGAATTAACAAGGTATAAGACTATTAGTTTAGTCTATGAAGATAGATATGGAGAGGCACACTCACTTAAAGCCGATGGAGAGTTCTCTATACTCTTACAGAGAAAGATTGACTACCTTTTTGGTGCTAACTTTTTAACAAAGTTAAAAGATGAAAAACGAGATGCTTTTGAAGCGAGTCTAAATTCATCTGGAATGAGTTGTCCAACGACTCAAGTAAGTTTTAGTAGAGACTATTTTGTAAAAGCTTCTAATTATGTAATGATTGGTATGCTTCTTTTTCTCCTTGTTTCTTTATTTGTTGAAATAGCAAATGCTTGGAATTATCAACTCTATGCATCTTTTTGTGTAGTTGGTATAAATGTAGCTTATACTCTCTACTCATACTATGAAAATAAAAAGTTTAGTATCTGTACTAACTGTTATAACATGAGTATTTTTGGAGTTGTAGTTGTAGGACTGGTTCGATTGAGTATACTTATGATTACATCTTATTTACTAATCTAAAGGTATTGAATGCATCTTAATATTCCAAAATTAACTCAGACACAAGATATTTTTGTATCATCAAAATATATCATTCTTGATCAGTGGATGTCATACCATGCACCTAGAGAGATATTATACCTTCACAATATTGATGAGGATTATTTTCTTAATAAATATGCAAGTGGTGTTTTTGATTACTTTATGGGAGTTATAGATGGTACGAGAGAGATAGGAAATTGTCCTATTATGCAAGAGTTACTTGTATATCTAAAATATAGAGAGATAAGTGCAGATGAACTCTTTGAACTCTGTAGTCACTTTCGCAGATCTTTGGTAGATTTCTCATATGATTCAGGTCTAAACTCTAAAGAACTTTTTGATGAAATATCTTATATATTTGATAAAAATTTCAAAGGAATTCTCAAGTTTTATACAGATGAGATATTTAACAAGCTAGAAGAGGCTCGGCAAGAAGCACTTAAAGCAGGACAGGCAAAAGAATACTTTCTCTCAAACATATCTCATGAGATTAGAACACCACTCAATGCAATTCTTGGATTTGTCAATCTTTTAATAGATGAAGATTTAAGTAAAAAACAGAGAAATTATTTAGAGATAATTCTTAGTAGTGGTGAGAACCTTCTGAGTATCATGAATGATATCTTAGATTTTTCAAAACTTAGAAGTGGTGAATTTACAATCGAGCCAAAAATATTTTCTCTACATGATGAGTTAAGTCATACTATGGAACTTTTTGTAGCAA
>CAZPRE010000022.1:0-16047 GCA_964588875.1 uncultured Sulfurimonas sp.
AGTCTTAAGACCGCGTTTAGCCGATGGACTTTTCTTTTATGACAATGACATTAAAAATGGGCTCAATACTAATGGACTTGAAAAGGTAGCCTTCTTTAAAGGTTTAGGAACAGTTGCAGATAAAATCAAACGCGAAGAGAAAATAGCAAATACCCTGTTTGATTTATATACTCCAGATGCATCAAGAGATGATTTGACTTCTTCTATTAACCTTGCAAAAGCTGATCTCACGAGTGAGATGGTTTTTGAGTTCACTGAACTTCAAGGACTTATGGGTGGTTACTATGCAACTATCGCAGGTGAAAGTGAAGCCGTAGCATTAGCATTAGCAGAGCAGTACTTACCTGATGGTGAAGATAGTGACTTACCTTCAACACCACTCAGTGCTATAGTCGCAATGAGTCTAAAGTTGGACACCCTTTTAGCACTCTTTAGTATAAACCAAATTCCAACAGGTTCTCGTGATCCATTTGCACTGCGTCGTGCAGTAAATGGTCTTGTAAGAATTACAGAAAAACATAATTTGGCGTTTGATGTAGTAGAGACTCTTAAAGAGCTATCTCTTAACTATGAGAACATTGATATGCAAAAGCTAGAAACATTCTTCTTAGAGCGCGTTAAGCAGTACTACAAGGTAAATCCATCTATCGTTGAAGCAGTATTAGCATCAGGTGAGAGAGAACTACTGAAACTTGGTCGTAAGATTGAAGCATTAGACACTCTTGTAAACTCAGAAGGTTTTGGCGAAATCTCTTCAACATTTAAACGAGTTGCTAACATTACAAAAGGTATTGACTTATCAGTTGAATTTAATGTAAACGCGGCACTGTTTGAAGAAGAAGCTGAAAAAGTTTTATTTGCAAAATATAATGAAGTTGCATCAAAAGAGTACTATTCTTATGAAGAGGAACTAGATGCTCTTTTAGGTCTTAAACCAGAGTTGGATAAATTCTTCGAAGATGTTATGGTAAACGCGGAAGACGAGACTATTAAGCACAACAGAAAGTCTCTAGTAGCCTCTGTTTATAAAAGCATACTAAAAATTGCAGATATTAAAGAGGTGAGTATTTAGCTCTTGTCCTTTTTCTTATTTCTTATTCTCTATCATGTTAAGGTAGAGGTCTTCGACCTTTGTTCTAGCCCAAGGAGTTTTTCTTAAAAACTTCAGACTAGAATTTACTGTTGGGTCAAATATAAAACATCTTATGTCTACAAAGTTAGCAAGTTTTTTCCAGCCATAATGTTTTACTAATGCTTCTAAAATGTCTTTTAATTTTACACCATGAAGAGGATTGTTTTTATTTTTTAGTTCTTCACTCATTTATTACCTTTTCTTTTTTGCTCTATATAATTTTGTCTATTGTAATTATACTTACCCTGAGAGACTAATCTGTTTACTTTTTTGTTTGATGGTTTTTTTGATTGTTATAAATACTTTGTGTATAAATGAAATAGATTAATATTAACACTATCGCTACTTATTTTTGGAACATTTGCAGATTTTGTAGAAACAAATTTTAGCTACTGTTTCTGTAGTAAATGGAAAGAGTTCAAAGATTTTGCAGAATTTGTTAAAATGGTAAAAAACTTTAAAGGTAAATATCTTATCTTAGAAAATAGGGATGGTGTTAAGGTCTCTATAGATAGGCAAAAGGCTCTTAAAATTGAGAGTAAAATACTCAAGAGATATAGCATTGAAAGTTCACAAAGGTTATAGGTGTATGATATAGCAACATACCGCAGTTGGTAGTTTGCTTATCTCAAAAGAGACACTTGCTAATAAAAAAATTAGTAAGAGTATCCAACCAGCAATATTTTTTGCTAGATGGGCTAGGAGATTACCCTAGTCTTTGAATAGTAGGAGGGTTTGTTCTAAAAGCATTTTTAAAACCATTTGCGCGTACTTCTCTCATCTTTCCACTAGCAGCTGGCGATAAGAAGTAGGCAAATTCAACACACTCATCAGCATCATAGTTTCTATCATGCATGAAAGATATATCTTTTCCAAGCTTTGCTGTCTGTGTTGAAATATTTTGAGCATAAGTGATAATTTCTTTATGGTGTCTATCGTACTTGTTACCAGAACCAAAAAATACAAATTTACCGTTGAAGCTCATCTTTAAGTAGTCTTGATAATTTAAATCTTTGTCATAACGAGTGAATTGATTACTTGTGTATCTATCTAAATCCGAATCAAACTCTTCTATTATTGGTGTTGGCTCTATATTTCCTCTATTGTAGTTAAAGAGGTATTTGATTTCAATAAGTTTACCTCTGTAACCCTCGCGTATAGCTTTAGAGCAGAGGTTCATCATATCATTAAACTCTAACTCATGAAACTCATCGTAATCCTCAAAGCCTTGTTCACTCAGAGGTGAGTCTGTATTGTACCCAAGAGGGGCGATTGTCGGATTATATAAAAAGATAGTTCCAGCTACATTTTTACTCTTTTTTTTCAGAAGTGCATGAAAGTCTTCTAGAGAGATTTTAATGTCCTCTCTTTTTTCATCTTTTTCACTGATGTAAATATAGTGTTTAGTAAGGTACTCATGGTCGAAATTTGTTGAAAATATTCCAAATGTTTGCATATATTATTCCTGTTATTTAAGCGAATTATATCAAAATTCAAGTGAGTTGAGTGTATAATTGCTTATGATTTATATTGCCTTTTTATTTTTTACTATTATTGTTTTACTTATTGCCATACATCAGTTACAATTTTTTATGTTTTTTAAACCTACTTACTATCGTAATGAAGAGCTTGATGATGAATTTGAACTCTTAAGCATTGTGAGTGATGATGGTGTTGAGTTAGAGGGAGTTGTGTATGAGCCAACGGATCTTTATAGAAAATTACCAACCATTGAGTCAACTATGCTTTTCTTTGGCGGTAACAAACATGATACGGTTGGGCTTATTCATAAGCTCTCTAGGGCTTTTCCACATACTCGCATTATTACTTTTAACTACAGATCTTATGGCAAAAGTGGTGGTGTTGTGAGTGAGAAAAATATTTTAGCTGATGGACTTAAAATTGCTGAACTTGTGCAAAAAAACTATGGTGATTTTTATACTTTAGGTTTTTCTCTTGGTTCTATAGTTGCCTCCTATATCGCATCAAAGCAGAAGGTTAAAGGACTATTTTTAGTAGGAACCTTTGACTCTGCTTCACTTTTGGTAAAAGAAAAATATGGAGTATGTCTCTCTTGGATACTTCGTTATAAGTTAGATAATATAAATAAGGTAAGGCATATTGATTCAAATACTTATGTTTTTGTTAGCAAAGATGATGAAAGAACTTACATCAAAAATGCAAGGAATTTAAAAAATAGTGTAAAAAACCTTACTCATTATGTAGAGTTAGATGATTTAATGCATAAAGAACTACTCTGGGATGATAAAGTCCTGACAAAAATTAATGAGGTGATGGTGTAGATGGAGTTTGGATTTTATATTAAAAAGTTTATAGGTTTTTTTATAGAACCGCTTGGTATGGTGATGGTACTTTTTGCCATAGGTCTGTATTTTTTATTTATTAAAAAAGATATTTTAGCTCGTTATAGTCTGAGTCTATCACTCTTTTTGCTGTTTCTTTTCTCATACCCACCATTTGCAAACTTTTTAGTTTCAAACTTAGAAACACAATATCCAAAATATGATTATTCAAAAGAGATAAAATATATTCATGTACTAGGCAATGGGCATACTACCGATAAAGAGCAGCCAATCTCCTCACAACTTAGCACCGCTGGAACTAAACGAGTATTAGAGGGTATTATTATTCATTTTAATACTCCTGATTCTAAACTTATATTTACAGGTTATAGTGCAAATACAGATACTTCAAACGCAGTGATGAACTCAAGGTTAGCAATGGCATTAGGGGTTAAAAAAGAGGATATTATTATATTTGAAGACCCAAAAGATACAAAAGAGGAAGCTATTTTTAATCAGAGTCTGATTGGAGATGAAGAATTTGTTTTAGTAACATCAGCAACACATATGCCCCGTTCAATGAAACTCTTTGAATCTTTAGCCTTAAACCCAATAGCCGCACCAACAAACTTTTTAAAAATAGATGAGAGAGGCTATCTACAAGCCCCAGAAGTCAAATACTTAGATATGTCAACTATTGCCATGCATGAATACTTTGGTCTTCTATGGGCATCTATAAAAGGCTAATAAAGCTTCTTATAAAAAAGATTAAGCAATAGTCTCAATATTTACAAGTTCAACTCTATCACAGTCTTTTTTTGTAAGTTTTTTTTCTACCGCATCTTCTTCGGCGAGAACTAAAATATCTGCAAAATCATCCTTAGAAACTTCAAAAGTATGTAGCTCTTTTATAGTTTCGAGTTTAACACAACTGTTCACAGAATCCGCTAGAAGAGTTAAGTTTCTAAAGCCTTTAGCATATTCACTTTTAATGACCTTAGCTATCTTCTCATTTTCTAAGAGTGCTTCAAGTGTAAGTGTTTTGTTTAAATCTGCCTTGCAGAGTATCTTGTATGTTACCAAAATTGTTCCATTCATAATCATCCTTGTCGTTGTTGATAAATAATTTAGATTAAAGGCTGACCCTGTACCACCTTCCACCTCACAAGCACAACTCAAATACTTAAAATCGCCAACTGAGAAAATAATTTTACTATGATTTTTGATATAGGTCTAAAAATATGACATTTTGCAATGAAAGTTTAGAAAAGAGAGAAAGTATTCTGTTTTAGAGGGTTGTTAGTTTGTGAAAGATATTGAGTAGGTAAGAACTTTTATACTAAATTATATTGAGGGTTTAAAGTTTTCAGTATAGTTTTATGAATCTGCAGTATGTACTCTTCTTCTATTACACCTAGTTTTTTTACAAATCTCTCTATGGAGAAACTCTTTATTTGAAAACATTCAAAGGCAGAAGTTTTAGTGAGTCCATTTGTATCGTTGTTTTGTATTTTAATAATCCAAGGATAATTTTGTAGATGTTCTTTCCACTCAGTTATAGGTACTACTATTTTTATACCAAATCTTCCAAGTCTATTGTCATTTACAACGACGCAGGGTCTAGTCTTTTGAATCTCACTACCAACACTTGGATTGAAATTTACCAACCATATTTCACCTTGTTTAATACTCATAAAAATCTTCTTTAGTATCTGAGAACTCATTGCAAAGCTTTTGGTACTCTTTATCTTTAGATGCTAGTTGGGCAGCATCTTCCCATCTTTTTACTTCTTGTCTCTGTACATACTCAGCTATAGCTGTTTTATATATGGTATTTAAAGATACATGCATAGTCTCTTTTAGTTTTACAACTTCTAACTTAATATCTGAGGGTAAATTAAATGATACTTTTTCATAGGTAATATTTGTAGTCATAATTCAACTCCATTTTTTGCTACTATTATACATAATATTATTTTATTTGTCAAAATTCCTTTTTTTTACGGATTTTTAATCCTTTTACTCTATACAGTTATCTATAATTTCCAATAGTAATCTTTTATTTTCTGAGCAATTAACTGTCGTCTTAACACTAAAAACTCATCATAATTATCAATATCCATATTAATAATTGATTCTGGTATACAGTTCTGCTTTAGATTATTTTTCAAAGCATCCATATCTTTTAAACCACCATATTTAAGTTCTCCGCCATCAAACTGTTTATATAACTCAGCAAAATAATCTTTCGGTGCTTTGTCACCTATTCTAATATTTATTTCTGATTGAGTATAAACATAGTTAGCAACTTGATTATATTTTCCCCTAGTTAAGCCAGCCTTTTTCAAATAATTTCTAGGGAATATATGATGTACATCTCCACGGTGTTCTAGCATATCCTTAACAGTTACAAACTCTGAAAATAGCCCTTTATCTCCTGCGACAGATTGAGAAGCTAAAAACACATTAAACTGAGGGTTTGTTGCCGCTGCATATCCTAAACTTTGAACTAATGAAACTTCCCAAAAAGCATTAGACAATTCACCATCTTCTACTGTTTGTATATATTCTTCAAATGGAGTTTCTCTAATTCGTTTAATGTCTCTATCAAAAGTCGATTCTGGAGAACCAGAGTACCTTCCAGTTAAAATACTCATAACTAACCATCGTTTTACATAGCTTTCTATTTTTGCTGCAGCATACTTTTGCTCAACAAGTGTAAGGTAAAGTACATATGCAAAATTAATAACATTTTGGGAGCGTAACTGCTTGCTACTGACAAATCCAGCAGATTTAATAATCATCACAAATCTTTCAAAACTTGTTTGATTCATGAAGCTTAATATTCCTTCTTCGAGTTTAGCAAATGACTCTTTTGCAATATCAGCTTCATAAACACGAGTTTCAAAATTACGACCAGAAAGTAAGCTTACTAAATCCGCTAATTTACCTCTATAAAACTTTGATGTAAAAGCAACTCTTAGCATATCTACATAACTAGGATCGTATATATCATCATTGACATTTCGTAACCAACTCATCTTTTGAAAAAATGATGTCTTCGCAAATTCCTTATCATTCTCTCTAATAAAATCATGAAATTCTGGAGCTATTGCAAGATGACAAAAATAATCTATTGCTTTTCTAAGTGTTGATCCATTATATTCTTCATTAGCAGCTATTTTTGACATTACAAAGTCAGCTTGAGAGAGAACAACACCTTGCGAATTAATACGAATAAAAATTTCAGTTACTGTTTCAATGTCCAAATCATGGGATAGTTCAATCAAACCAATTTGACGTTTACTTATATCTTTTAATCTATCAATAATATCTTCAACAAATTCCTCATCAGCATCTTCATTTTCTTTGCAGTAGTCTCTTCTAATTTGACTAGCTTTCACTTCACCAGATAGGATAGGTGAGATATCACTAATCCACTTGGAATCTTTTTGAATTGCAGGATTAGAAACTTCAAATTTTCCTTCTAATGGATTAAAAGCGATAACTATTCTACCTTTCTTATATTCATCGTCTACAACTTGTTGCCCAAGTATTGCAGCAGTTAATGCTGTTATTCTTTGCTGACCATCTATAAGAACTTTTTTGCCTTCTGCAACTCGACCATCTTTTAACTTTACATTTGGATTACGCCATACAATAATATAACCTACTGGATAACCTTGATATAAAGAATCCATAAGATCACGGACCTTACTTTTTTCCCATACAAATGGACGCTGTATTTCAGGAATAGCTATTTCACCTGATTTAATAAACTCTAATAATGTACTAACTTCTTTTTGACTTACTTCATATTTTGAACTCATTATTTCGATTCCTTTTCATCTGAAAATTCTTTTTCAAGTTTATTAATATTACTCAACTTTCGCACATAGATTCCAATAAATCCACAAACTTAATTTGAGTTTTAAAGCCCATAAATAGGCACTTTGTAGTATAGTTTTGTTACCGCTAACATCATCATAAAGGCTTGTTTTATGGAACTTGTAAATTATATCAACTATGCTATGAAGAGTATATTAAAGAATAAGAATTTCTAAAAAGTTGTCTTGACTTTTTGGGGGAGTATATTAATTAGTATACTCCCCGGATTTTTAAAGAAGTTTCTTCATAAGCTCAATATGGTAAGACTCTTGATAGTTTATAAAGTCAAAGAATTTTGAGAGTTCTTCATCTTTTATTGCATCGCTTAACTCTTTACACATAATCTTCGCAGCTTCTTCTTCAGCTATACCATCGACTACGAATTTTTCTAGATCTTTGATAACATAAGTAAGTTCATGGAGTTCACGAGGGAGTGCTAAAATTCCCATTTTTGCCATCATATTTCCAAATGACTTTAGGTGAAACTGTGACTCATCTATAAGGTCTTGAAATATGTTAAATTGAAGTACATTATCTGTACGAGCTTGCATAAATGCATATACTAAAATCAACTCATACTCTTTATAAGACTCTTCAAAAAGAAATAGAGTTAGAGCATCTATCTGATCTTGTGCCAGATCCTTGTCTAACCACTCTCTTTTCATGTTAAACGCGGTGATAGTGTGGTTATTAAACTCGTAGCTGAGTACTTGACGAAGATATTCTAATAGATACTCATCGTCTGTTCTCATTCTTTCACCCAAAATTTCTTTAGAATAGTTGGATTGAGCTGTTTTTACATCTTCAACTAAAGCATGAATGATTTCAAAAACAGTGTCGCGTTTATAAAGATTCATCTTACGATCATAGTTGTAATTATCATCTTTGGCTAAAATATCTTCACCTAACCATTTCATATGTCTAAATGCAATAAGTGAAAATTCATATAGACGGGATTTGATCTCTTCATCTTCAATTGCAAAAGATGCAAATGTTATATGTAACCATAATTCATGTTTTTCTTGGTAGAATTTATTCACTTTTTTCTCCATTTATTTGATTCTCGCCTTCACAGCTATCTTTCATTTTAATGACATGCATATCTTCTTCTTTACCTTCGGCTAAATGATCAAAATTTAGCATAGAAGCAACAAAGCCACTAAAGACTATGTCTGCACAGACCTGTTGTTGTGTTGAGAGTTTACCAAGTTTCTCATGCATCTTTTGAATAGCACCTTGGGCATATTGGGTGTCGTTGCCTATAATCATCTCTGAGAACATTGAGCCTATGACTACTGTATCTTGACAACCGTTAGTTGCATAAGAGGCATTTTTGATTATGTTGTCTTGGAGATTAGAGTAAAATATAACATACTCTCCAGTTTTTTCATCAAGTGCAACTCCAATACAGTTAGCATCTTCTATTTTTCCATAATTTTTTGGGTCCATTAAATGTTCGAGAGTTTCGTTATTTACTCCCTCTGGCATTATCACATCTTCATACATATTTTTACTTTTTGTTGAATTTTACGAACATATTATAATAATTAACATAAGAATAACTAAAATAAGTGTAAAATTTTACTACTATCTTATTAATAAAGAGAATTAATGAAACTTATTTTAACTATCCCCAGACTTTTTAGATTTATATTAATCTTCTTACTCAGCTTAACAACACTATTTATTCTTATGCGCATTGCCTTTTACATAGTATTTAACGATCCAGAATCACCACTAATAATGGCTGATTTTTTTAAGTCAATGTGGCTAGGAATGCGCTTTGATATAAGGATGGGTGTATTGATGCTGCTGCCACTCTTTTTTCTTGGTGGTATTAAGTGGTTTAGCCCATTTAATTATAGGTCAGCCCGATATGTATGGCTTGCATACCTAAGTGCAATTTTCAGTGTTTATGTAATGTTTTATGTCTTTGATTTTGGACACTATGCTTACTTAAATACCCGTTTAGACTTTACAGCTATGCGTTTTGTAGAGAATATGGCTATATCAGCTGAAATGGTTTGGGAAAGTTATCCCGTTATTTCTATCACCATGGCAATTCTTTTTACAAACTTGATTTTTATCTATCTTACTAACAAGCTTTTTATAAGTATATCTAAGCAAGAAAATGTAAAGTATGGCTATGTTAAAGGTTTTCTTTTTGGTTTTGTAGGTTTTTTAGCTCTTTTAGTTTTAGGCTATAGTAAGTTCTCTCAGTATCCGCTGCGTTGGAGTGAGGCTGCATTTTCTAAGCATCCCTTTGCGACACAATTAACATATAATCCAATACATTATTTTTTTGATACATGGAAAAATGGACGTGTCTCTTTCGATGAAGATACGGTAAGAAAGTATTATCCACTTATGGCAGATTATATTGGTGTTGATGATGTAAACTCGACTACTTTAAACTTTAAACGCGAGATAAAACCACTTCATAAAGTAGGTGAAAAACCAAATATTGTTATCGTTATTTTAGAGTCTTTTGCTTCTTATAAGTCAAGTGTTTCAGGCAACCCATTAGACCCATCGCCACACGTGAATTATATGGCTCAAAATGGAATATATTTTAAAAACTACTTTACCCCTGCAACAGGAACAGCTCGTTCTATTTATTGTACAGTGACAAGTCTTCCGGATGTTGAGCTAAAAGGAACTTCTTCTCGTAATCCTTTGATTGTAAATCAACATAGTATTATAGAAGATTTTAAAGGCTACGATAAGTCCTATTTTATAGGTGGTTCCGCATCTTGGGGAAATATCCGTGGAATGTTAAATCAGTCTATGCCTGGTCTAAAACTTTATGAAGAGCCTGATTATGAATCTCCAAGAACTGATGTTTGGGGTATTTCAGATATAGACCTTTTTCGTGAGGCAAATACGGCTCTTCAAACGCGGCCAGAACCATTTATTAGTGTTATTCAGACATCTGGAAATCATAGACCATACACTATTCCAGATGATAGTTATGGTTTTGAAGTAAGAACTGATATAAGTGAAGATGAAGTTAAAAAGTATGGTTTTGGTTCTGTTAAAGAGTACAACTCATTTCGATTTATGGACTACTCTGTAGGACATTTTATGGAACTTGCAAAGAAAAGTGATTACTATAAAAACACTATTTTTGTATTTTGGGGAGATCATGGAATTTCAGCTAGTACTGGTCAGCACGTTACACCGGGTGAGGGGAGAAGTAAGTTAGACTTAGGCTCATTAAGAGTTCCTTTTGTAATTTACTCACCGCTTATAACTGAGCCAAAAATATACGATAAGGTTGTTTCAGAAGTTGATGCAATGCCAACCATAGCATCTTTAGCAAATATACCATATACGGCTACTACACTTGGGCGTGATATGTTTGATAGTCGCTTTGATGATTCAAGATATGCATTTTCAATTCATCACTCATCGAACCCAACTATAGGACTTATTGGTGAGAAATACTATTATAGAACGAGAGCCGATGGGACAAGTGCATCTCTATACGATATTTATAGTGATACACCTCTAAAAGATCACTCAAAAGAGAATCCAGAACTCGTAAAGAAGATGAAAGATTTAACATATGGAATTTATGAGACAAGTAAGTATATCCCTCACTTTAACAAGAGAGAAGAGCACGAGTAATTAGTATTTAATTTTTGCTAGGTAGAGTCCGTTACTTTTGGCGGGTTTAACCTTGTGTTTAGCCTTTGAACTAAGTTGTTCTTTTATCTCTATTTCGCTTAGCTTTATAAGTGCTCCAACCATTAATCTTATTTGAGATCTTAAAAATCCGTTTGCTTCAAAGTTAAGAACTATAAGACCTTTGTATTTATAGGCAAAGGCCTTATAGATGACTCTTGTTGTAGAGCCTACATCACTGCCTGTTTTCATAAAGTTTATAAAATCATGTTCACCGATGAAAAGTTTTATATTTTTTTCTATGCTCTGGAAATTAATATTTTTGTCAAAAGTAATAAAGTCATTTTCAAATGGATTTGAGTCACCTTTTTTAAAAAAATAACGATAAGTTCTTTTCTTAGCTCCATATCTAGCATGAAAATTATCAGAAACTTTTTGCATGTTTTTTACTCTAATACTAGGGGGAAGTTTCTCATTTAAAGCTCTTTGTAGTTTTTCTAAATCACTCCAAAACGCAGGTAAGTCAATATGACAAACTTGCCCAGTGGCATGAACACCCTTATCAGTCCTTCCTGAGGCAATAATCTTAGAATCTATACCTAGGCTAAGAAGAACCTTTTGGAGCCTTCCTAGTATAGTATTTGTAGTTTGGGTCTGTGTTTGCGAACCAAGGTAAGAAGTACCGTTGTATGCAAGGGTTAACGCGGATCTCATTTAAAATCTTGCAACGATTGTTTTTCTATAAATGATGTAAGTTACTATAAGCCAAGTAATTGCCACGATAGGAATAGTTTTGTATGCTAGTAACTCTTGAAGAGTTAAAGTAGCACCATAATATGCGATAACACTCAGAAATAAGTAGAGATAAACTCTTGCTTTTTGATGACGAGCATGTACAATTCCCATACTAGCAACTAAAAATAGAGATATAAGAGGAAAAAGGCTCAGTAAAGTATCTGTAATCATCATCTCTTGTTTACTCTGGGCTCTATCATCTGAGAGCCAATACTCAAGTGGAGATCTATATGTTTTTTGCTCAATATCCATAGTGTCATTGATAAACATTATCTCAAAATTTATTTGAGAGAAGTTCTCTTTTGAGTAGCTATATCCCTCACCATTATAGAGTTTTAAACGCAGTATGCCCAAGTCGTTAATGACCTCTGCATTTCTCGCTGATATAAGGATTTCTTCTTTTTTGTTTTTGTTAAATAAGAATACATCTCCATAAGTTCCATCGTTATTCTTTTTACCAATGTATAAAAGCCAGTCTCCAAACTTATGACCAAACTCTGAAGCAGAGAGATTAAACTTTGCCTGAGATTTTTTATAGTCTTTGAAGTTGTCAGAGAGAACGGTTGTGTGTGGAAAAAGGATTAAAAAGTTAAAAAAGAGTAGGGCTGAGAGTAATAGAGCTGGTTTAAATAGTGTTTTAACTATAAAAATTGGTTTTATTCCTAGTGCAAAAACAACTACTATCTCATTATCGTTAGAGAGTTTAAAAATAGAGAGTGTTGCCGCTATGAAAAAAGAGATAGGCAGTGTAAAAAAGAGAATCTCTGGAAGAACAAAAAGGTAAAGTTTTCCCATCTCTAAAATATCTAATTTAATTACCGCAGTATATGCAGCTAATTTTACTAGAAATATCACAGAAGCGATGGAAAAAAGAGGTATGAATATAGATATAAATAGTGCGGAAAGATTAGCTATTATATATTTTTTAAGTCTGTTCATTTAAAGTTTCTTTCCTAATAATTCGCATTTATATACGCCATGATAGGTGTATCATAAAGAAATACAATGAAAGTAGCCATCGCTAAAAACGGTACAAATGGAACTCTTTTTTCTTCTTGAGAACCTTTTATTACAGCCAACATAATAGGTAGAGCTAAAAGTGCTGAAAGAAAGATAGCGACAAGAGTAAGCTCTATTCCAAGAAGTGCTCCCATTGTAGCTGCCACCATAATGTCACCTTCACCCATAGCTTCAATAAATGGTGTTCTGTCATAGTGCTTATTCCATGAAGTTTTTGTTTTAAGACCTGCTCTAAAAATAGATGAAGTTAAATAGTAAGAGAGAGCAAAACGCAGGAGTGTAAATCCACCTGCAAAGAGTAGAGCATTTTGGAAATTTTCTAAAAGAGATGGAATATTCCATGCTCCAAGTATTGCAAAAGTCATTGCTAAAAGATTAAGAGAATCTGGTACCATTTTGTATTTAAAATCTATCATAGAGAGTGCTAAAAGCATTAAAAAACTAAGTCCAATCATAAAAATAGGAAAAGAGATACCATACTTATTTGCTAAAACTAAAAATAGAAGTCCAGATATTAACTCTATTATAGGGTATTGAGCAGAGATTGGTGTCTTGCAAAAAGAGCATTTACCTCTAAGAAACATCCATGAAAAAAGAGGTACATTGTGCCAAGCTTTGAGCGGAGTTTGGCAAGTGTAGCAGTGTGATCCTCCAAAAACAACAGACTCATCTTTTGGAATACGTAAAATAACAACATTTAAAAATGAGCCAAGTAGTAGACCAAAAATAAAGGCGATAAGAAGTTCCATCTACTTTAAGCCTCCAAAACGGCGTTCAACTTTATTAAATTTTTTAATGATTTTTTCTAAGTCCTCTGGATCAAAGTCCGGCCAGAGTGTATCTGTAAAGAAAAGCTCAGCATAGGCTGCTTGCCAGAGTAGATAGTTAGAAAGTCTGTGATCTCCACCTGTACGAATGAGTAAATCAACATCATGTTTACAATCAAGTGCATTCGAGAGCATAGTTTCAGTTATATTATCCTCACAATTTTTTATGGAGTTGATAGCTCGGATTATTTCATTTTGAGAGCCATAATTAAGTGCGAGAGATTGTACAAGACCATCACAGTGAGCAGTTTTTTCTTCTACCATTTTTATAGTTTTTTGAAGTGATTTTGAAAAGGCTCGAATATCACCTATCGGTTCAAAACGAACATTATTTTCTAAATAAACACTAAGCTCATTTTTAAGGTATTTTTCAAGTAATTTCATAAGAAACTCAACCTCTAAACGCGGTCTTTTCCAGTTTTCAGTAGAAAAAGCATAAAGAGTTAATCTCTCTATGTCTTTGGAATTTGAGCAGTATGTTGTAATGTTCTTAACGACCTTTGCACCAATCTCATGACCCTTGACTCGCTTCATACCTTGAAGCTCAGCCCAACGCCCATTTCCATCCATTATAATTGCTATATGTTTTGCTCTATTCATAGTGTAATTATACCTCTTAGTTACTTATAGGCTTTTTGCATGCTCTAAAATATCAAAAGAAACACTTAATTTGTCAGCTTCTAAAATTGACTCTATCTGATCAGGAGTAATAAACTCTACCTTGTTTGTTTGTGAACCAAAACTTGAAGAGTCTTTGAGAATATTGAGGCAGACTGCATCAATGTTTTTGGAATCTATCATTTTTGAAGCATTTGCTACAGCATTAGCCTCATCCATTTCAGCCTTAAAGCCGATAGTAACAATCCCATCTTTATTTACCGTATCTAAGATATCAACATTTTGTTTTAGTTTTAGTTCCCAAGATTCACCAAGCATATCTTTTTTGAGTTTTGAGTTTTGCACAAACTCTGGAATATAGTCACTTACAGCTGCCGCCATAAAGAGGTATGGTTTTTTCTGAATTAAGTGAATATTCTCATCTCTTACAAGTGTAGCCTTAGAGAGTTTTCCTTTTTTAGCAATACGGATAGAATCACCAAGATACTCTAACATTTCAGCACTATCTTGAACTTCAATTGTATGCATATCATTTGGAAGACCTGGCTCAAATTTTGTAGCTATTAAATTAACATCAGCACCTCTGCAGTAGAGTGCAGTAGCAATTGAAGAGGCCATTTTACCACTTGAAAAGTTTGAAAGATATCTTACTTCATCAATCTTTTCAATAGTTCCCCCTCCTGTAACCATAACCATTCTATCTTTCCAAAAATCATCTTCTAAAAGAGTTCTCGCTGAGGCAAAAAATACATCTAGAGGTTCAGCCATTGCACCATCTCCTATTGTTTTACAAGCTAATTCTTTTGTTTGAGTGTCTAAAATTTCATAGTTTGCAATGCCTAGCATTTTTAAATTTGCTTTTGTTATGGGATGATCAAGCATATTTGTGTTTGCAGAGGGAGCGATAATTTTTTTAGCAGGGTAAGCAAGAGCACACTGAAGCAGCATAGTGTCCGCAATGGCGTTTGCAAGTTTAGCAATAGTATTCGCTGTAGCTGGTGCTATAACAAAAAGGTCAGCCCACTGCGTTGATTTAATATGATTATGATCATTTACCCATGACTCGTTAGTATCATCAAGAACTTGATTTGAAGTGAGTGTTTCAAATGTTAAAGGAGTGACAAATTTTTTAGCAGACTCGCTCATAACGACTCTTACATCAGCTCCAGCTTTTACAAAAAGACGAGTAAGTTCAAGAGATTTATAGACTGCAATCGAACCAGTTACACCTAGAAGTATTTTTTTATTTTGTAATAAGTTGTCAGGAATATTCATAATAATAATCTTTATAGTAAATTTTTGTTTATTCTATCCAAAATACTATTTATCTGAGAATAGTAAAATAGATTTTTTTCAATAAATGATGATATTGCAAATCCGGGGACAGTTGCCACCTTAAACAAACTGTAAATTTAGAAATTCTTAATATTTTAAGAGGTTTTTAAGGTGGCGACTGACCCCAATTTTTGTAGATGTATAATGTTTAACTGTAGCCAATAAATGACTGCTAGGGCATTTATTGGTTGCAAAGGATATCCCTTAAAAGTGGAGATTCATGCGCAGGGGTGTAGTTTTGAGTTTTTTTTGCATTCAAATTTGAGAACAGTAGTTCCATTTATTAATCTAAAGTTGCTCAAGTAATAATTTTTTCTTATCAGTATATTCATCACTTGTAATTAAGCCTTTATCATGCAGTTTCTTGATTTTTACTAATTTTTCTTCAATGTTCATATCTTTGTTTGAAGATGTATTTGGTTTCTCTTTAGTTTTTTCTTTTGTTGATGCAACATGACCACTTAATAGTTTATCTATAATTGGATTTAATTTTTCGGAAACA
>CAZPRE010000023.1:0-4419 GCA_964588875.1 uncultured Sulfurimonas sp.
CATCATTAATTTGTAAACTATCAAAGTAAACATTCATCGGTTTCTTATACTTGAGTGTCTCATGAAATCTTCTGTAATTGTAGAATTCTATACTGCCCCAATAAAACTAAACAACATTTTTGAGATTGTTATTCCTAAGAAAATTATTTATTTTTATTTTTTCTTTTGTAAAGTTGCTCTCTTTTTTCTTTTAGTCTATTTTTTAAAATATCTATTTTATTTTGCTCTTTTTCATCTAAGGATATATCGATGTTTTCTATCATCTCTCCCATCTTAATGGATAATGAACCAGATTTCTTCATGGCTAAAATTTGTGATGGGAATATACTTCTATGTCCAGAAATAAGAAAACTAATTACTGCACTGATAGCTGCATAGTGGGCTATATCTATTCCAAAAAGCTCAACTGCCATTATAGTAGAAGCTATAGGTGCATTTGTTGTAGCTGAGAGCACACTAACAAAACCAAGAGCTGCAAAAAGTGTAATGTACTCTGGTGCTATTATTGTTCCTAATGTATGCCCACTTGTAGCTCCAATATAAAAGATTGGAGTAATAACACCACCACTGCCACCGGATGCAAGAGTGATTGAGGTAAATAAAGTTTTGAGTAAAAAAGTGTACCAAGGTATATCTTGCGTTGGAGTTTGACTGAGTGCTTGAGCAATTGTATCAAGACCCAAACCAAGATATTGTTCTCCAATAATTAGTGTTAAGATTACGATAGTCAAACCACCCAAAAAAGCCTTAATATATATATTTAGCTTAATTGAAGCCATCTTTTTTTCCATTTTTGATACAGTCTCAATAATTATATATGAAACAAATCCAAAAAATAGTCCGGCAAATACAACTTTTGCGATAAGCACAAAGTCTAAGGCTATGTCTTGAACAAAATGAAGATCGTAGTATGTGTATTCTATTCCTAAGAATTGTGCTGTGGTAAAGGCAGCAAAACCCGCTATGAATGATGGCAATAAAACATCATACATAATTACACCCACAATTAAAGCTTCAACACCAAAAATTGCACCCGCGATAGGAGTTCCAAATACGGTTGCAAAACCAGCACTTATTCCGCATATAACAAGTTTTTTACGATCTTCTTTACGAAACTTGAAAAGTGTTGAAAGTGATGAAGCGACCCCCGCTCCTATTTGTGCGCCTGGACCCTCTTTACCAACTGAACCACCGGTAAATATAGTTAAAACTGTTGTTAAAAGTTTTATAGGTATAACTTTGATATCGATTTTCCCATCTTTTTTGTGAACAGCTGAAATAACTTTTTCTGTTCCATGGCCATTAGCAGATGGTGCAAAAGTTTTCACAAGCCAAACTGTCAAAACAAGAGCAAATGGTAAAAGATAATAATGAGGGAATCCAAGTAGTGAACGAGACTCTTCAGAGTAAGCTAGAATATTTAAAAATCCAGTGACAACCGCACCGATAATAATACCAATAAGAGATGATAGCAATAGCCACTTACTTACACTCAAAAAAATTACTGTCTGTTCGGTAAGATGCTTTTTCAAAATAAAAAATCCAAATTGTTTATATAATGGAAGTATGGCATAATGACTTTGACAATACTGCATCTTTATTGTCAATTAGACAATAAAGATGCATAATGTGTAGTCATAGCTATCTATAACACTACTATTTCAATAATGCCATTATTCTAATGAGTTGATAGCCTGAGTAGCTATATCTATAAAGCCATCGGCACCAGGAATAAAAGGAATAAGTGACGTTCCAATTCCTCCCCAAATTACTAAGAGTCCCATCATAAAAATAAGTATCGTACTTATATCGATAGGAAGTTTTTTTTGTGCTGTCTCAGATGGATAAAAGTACATCACCGCTATAAGTTTAAAGTAGTAGTAAACCGATATAAACGCGGTAAGTATTCCAAGTCCTGCTAATAATAGCTGTCCAGATTCTATTGCACTTGTAAAAATATAAAACTTTCCTAAAAAACCTATAGTTGAAGGAAACCCTGCAAGAGAAAGCATAAAAATACTCATTGTTAGTGCCATATATGGTCGTCTTGTAGCAAAACCCTTAAAGTCATCATAACTCATCTGTTTTTTACTCTGCGAGGCGATGAAACTCAAAATTCCAAAAGAGCCAACAGCAGATAAAAAATAAGCGATAAGATAAAACATAATAGCAGGAGCTGCCATTTCAGAGCCTAAGCCAACCGAAGACAGAGCAATAAGTAAGTACCCACTATGTACAATAGAAGAACCAGCCAACATCCTCTTAACAATATTTTGGCTTATTGCAAGCCAAGAACCACCAAGAAGAGTTAATACCGTTACAACTTGGAGTATCTCTATCCAAAAAGAATTTATAGTAGAAAAATCAACAACAAAGAGACGCAAGGCTATCGCAAAAACAGCTATCTTAAATGTTGAAGCCATAAACATTGTGATTGGATAAGGTGCACCATGATAAACATCTATAGTCCAAGAGTGAAAAGGTACAGCACCTATTTTAAACAGTATTGTAATCATTATAAAAGATGCGCCAAGGAGTAAAAGTGGCATATCTTTTATATCATTTTGCCCCACGTAAAGAGAAATATCTGTAAGTGAAGTCGATCCAACTGCTCCATAAATTAGTGCTACACCAAGCATAAAAAATGCTCCAGTCATTGAACCTAAGACCATATACTTCATCATAGCTTCTGAGCTAACTTTGTTATCTTTATGGTAACCAACAAGAGTATAAACACTCAGTGAAGCTATCTCAAGAGCTATAAATGCAGTTACTAGTTCATGTGCATGAGAAAGCATCATCATTCCAAAAACACTAAACAAAATAAGAGCGAAATACTCTCCATTGAAGTATTTACGACTTTTAAAATAGTCATTGTTTATAAGTAGTGTTAAAATAGCACCTGCTAAAAACATAAGGTCAAAGATTGCTGCAAAATCATCTAAGATAAAGCTATTTGAAAAAATAGTCTCAAAAAGATAAACATTACTATGGTTCCCAAAATGTATGTACTCTATAACAAAAGAGATACTAAGAAAAAATACAGCTACTATATTTAATCGGTCAAGATTAAAACTCTTAGAGTGACTCAAAAGCATTAAGATAAAGGCACCTATAACTACTATAGCCATAGGTAAGGCTGATATAAATTCTTCTATCATTGTGATCCTCCTATGATTGCTAAAACTTCTTGTAAACTACTGCTTAGTTGTGGTTCAAAGAACGGTGTAAATAAAGACGGTGCAATTCCCGTAAGAAGTAGTAATAAAACTAAAGGTAATAACATAACCATCTCGCGTATATTTAAGTCATTAAACTCTACCGAGTTGTTAGCCTCTCCAAATAGAGTACGTTGGAGCATCCAAAAAATATAAAGCATAGCTGAGAGCATAGTTGTAGCGGTTACAACACCTATTAGCATATTGTTTTTAAATGCACCTATTATGATGAGAAGTTCTGCTACAAAACCGCCGGTTCCTGGTAGTCCCGCTATACTCAAAGCAAAAAAAGCAAAGAAAAATGTAAACTTTGGAGCCTTTGAGGCTATACCACCGAGTTCACTTATATTGACCGTTTTAAAACGCTTATATGTTAGACCAATCATAAGAAAAATTCCCGCAGATGCAAGAGCATGAGTCCCTATAAAATATAAGCTTCCACTCCAAGCATAATCATTGACTAAAAAGAGTCCTAATGCGATAAGCGATAGGTGAGAACCTGAAGAGTAAGCAAACATTTTACGTAAGTTATCTTCAGTTATTGCACGAATAGCATAATACAAAAGTCCTACAAGAGCGAAGACAATTATAATATTTGCATAATAGACTAGTGTACTCTCAAACAGACCAAATCCAAATCTCCAGATACCATAAATACCAAGTTTAGCCATAATTGCAGACATGATAACAACTGCTGGTGTTGGAGCTGATCCATAAGCTGGTGCCATCCATGTATGAAAACCAACTAAAGGAATTTTAATAGCAAAGGCGAGTAAAAATCCAGCTGTAAGATAGATAGAAGTTTTGACATTAAGACTTAAAGTTGCTAAATCATTAAGAGCAAAACTCCAAAATTCATGTGTCTCAAAGTGAATATATCCAATATAAAGGATTGAAAACAACATACTCATAGAACCTAAAATCGTCATAAGTACTATTTTCATAGAATTATACTGACGCATCCCATTTCCGTATTTGCCAATCATAACAAATATAGGTAGAAGCATGGTTTCCCAAAAGAGGTAAAAGAGAATCAAGTCAAGAGACAAGACAGCTCCAGTTACACCAGTTTGAAGAATCATCATGTTGTACCAGTACCCTTTTCTATTTTCATGATACATATAGATATACAGAGGTGGCATTAAAATAGTTATAAGAACTAAAAGAACCAAAGAGAGATAATCAACACCAACAAAAAAGT
>CAZPRE010000023.1:4429-15976 GCA_964588875.1 uncultured Sulfurimonas sp.
CAAGGAAGATGTTGTGTAAATTGCATTCCCTCTTGCGGATTATAATAATAAACCACCATTGCAACAAGAAAGAGTGTCGCAACAGATGAAAACATTGCCCCTATTTTCAAGACTCTTGTTGATGCTTTAAAAACACCAAGAATTACTGCCATAAATAGTGGTAAGAATATAATGTTTGTTAGGATATTATCCATCATAAGGCAACTCCTAATTTAAGTATTAAATAGAGTGAAATGGCTGAAACACCTGTTAATATATATAAGGCATAGTATCTTACTTTACCATTTTGAAGTTTGGAAAAAATGACAGCTGATTTTGTGTAAGCCCAAACATTGAGGTCTATAAAACCATCAAATATCTTAGGATCTATCACTTTAGCTATTAAATGACTCAGTAAAAGAAGTGGTTTTACTATAAATATCTCATAAACTTCGTCTATATAAAATTTATTTATTGCAAGGTGTTTAAAGATTGAATTATCTTCTGTCTCTTTGGCATTAAAAGCATAGATTTTATATGCTAAGCCCATCCCCATAAGTCCAAGAAGTACATTAAGTGCACCTAACATATACTCAGTTGAGTGTGAAATATGTAATGATATATCTGGTAATGATAAGAAGTTATTTATTAAAGAGTTTCCACCATAAGCTTCATTTACTCCTAAAAATCCAACTGTAGTACTTCCAAATGCTAAAACGACAAGAGGTAGAGTCATAGATTTTCCAACTTTGTGCAGCACATGTACTTCTTTTGCTTGTGAGTGAAAAACAGTAAAAAGAAGTCTAAACATATAAAATGCAGTAAGCATAGCCGTTAGTGAAGCCACACCCCATATAACATAATGCCCACTAGCAAACGCGGTCACTAAAATAGCATCTTTGGAGAAAAAGCCTGCAAAAGGTGGAATTCCACTAATAGCAAGTGTAGCTATAAACATTGTAATATAAACAAGTTTTAAATCTTTTTTTAGTCCTCCCATTTTAAATATGTTTTGCTCATGATGCAAGGCTATGATAACAGCACCCGCTCCCATAAATAGAAGTGCCTTAAAAAAGGCATGTGCAAATACATGAAAAATACCCGCACTATAAGCACCAAGGCCGACAGCTATAAACATATAACCTAACTGACTCATAGTTGAGTACGCAAGAATCTTTTTAATATCACTCTGATACGAAGCAATAACAGCTGCAAAAAGTGCAGAAGCTGCACCAATACTAGCGATAAATAGTCCAATATGAGGAATCTGCTCATATAAAAAGCTATAACGAGCTACCATATAAACACCTGCTGTAACCATTGTTGCAGCATGAATAAGTGCAGATACAGGAGTAGGACCTGCCATTGCATCAGGGAGCCAAACATAGAGAGGTATTTGAGCAGATTTACCCATCGCTCCTACAAAAAGAAGTGTTCCAATAAGTGCAAGCATCTCTGGATTTATAGTAGTGATATTCGCTTTGATAGCATCAAAGGTAAAACCTGTTCCCTCTAAAGCTACAAAAAGAAGACTAATTCCCATAATAAAACCAAAGTCTCCAACGCGGTTAAGTATAAATGCCTTATTTGCCGCAGTGATATTACTTGATTCTTTATGATAAAAACCTATGAGTAGATAAGATGATAAACCAACTAACTCCCAACCAATAAACATCATAATAGGATTATCTGCTAAAACTAAAAGAAGCATACTTCCCATAAATAGATTAAAGTAGGCAAAAAACTTACCATATCCTTCATCATCTTTCATATATCCAGCTGCATAGATATGTATAAGTGTTCCAATAAGAGTGATAAAAGAGATCATAACAACACTGAGTCTATCTGCCATAAAAGCGATAGCTATGTTAAAGTCCTTGATATCTATCCAAGTAAAGAGAGTGCTATGAAGTGTATCTGCACCATTTATTAGTTCAAACAATGCAACAAAAGATAAAATTGTAATTACTGTAGGTACTCCAACCCCAACAAGTGTATAAAAAAAGTACCTTTTTTTATGAGTATTTGAGAGATATACAATACCTATCAATAGAGCAGAGAAAAAAGGCAGTATTACTATAAGACTAAGCATTTAGTTTCCCTCCCTAAGTTTGTTAAATTTGTCACTATCAACAGTTCTATTTTCACGGTAAATATGGATTATCATTGCTAAAAACAGAGCAGCTTCTGCCGCTATGACTGCGATGATAAGAAGAGCTATGACTGAACCACTTGCATTATTTAAAACTTTTGAGAAAGTTGCTAATATAAGGTTTATAGAACTTAACATCAACTCTATAGACATATACACAACAAAAAGATTTTTTCTGCTTACAATTCCAACAATACCTATACTAAAGAGTACTGAGGCTAAAAGAAAAAACATATCTGGACTCATGACTTCTCCTTAGGTAGCTCTTTTCGAGCTATTACAATAGCGCCTAGCATTGCTGTTAAAAGCAGTATAGAAACGATTTCAAAAGGCAATACCCAGTCACTAAAGAGAGTTGTTCCTACAACTTTAGAGCTGATTACTTCTAAATCTGCAAACTTAGTATATGAAGCACTTAGTACTTTGTATAGTAAAAATGTAAAAGGTGCTACTAAAACACTACTCAGTATTATCCATTTATATTTATTATGCTCGAAGGGTAAGTTTTTCGGTTGAATATTTATCGTTAGAATTGTTAACATACTCAGTACCACAACAGCTCCAACGGAGACCATAATCTGAGCAATAGCTAAAAATCTATTATCAAGAAGTGCAAACATTCCAGCTAGTCCTATCATGGTAACTAAAAATCCAAATGCACTAAAAACAGTCTGTTTATTACTAATCATAGCAATACTTCCACCAAGCATAAACATAGCGAGTATTGTAAATATAGCGATTTCTATTATATTAGTCTCTGGCACAGCTTAACTCCTCTCCAAATGCACCTTTGTGAGATAAAAGTTTCTCTTTATCCATCACAAAGTCTTCGCGACTGTTTCCCGTAAGTGAGAAAATACCAGTATCCATACGTATTGCGTCACAAGGACAAGCTTCAACACAGTATCCACAAAAGATACACTCTAGTGTATCTATAAAAAAACTTTTTGGTTTTTTCTCATCATGACCATCATCTCTCTCTTGGGCTTCTATAAAGATACAGTTAGAGGGACAGGCAGTTGAACACATAAAACAAGCTACACAAGCCTCACTTCCATCTGGTCTATGAGTCAAGCGGTGAAGTCCACGATAGCGTGAAGTGATATCAGTAGGCTGCTCTTCTGGATATCTTAATGTATCTACTGCGTTTATATCAGTTACATTACTAAAGAGATGTTTTGCTGTTACTTTAAGCCCATCTGCAATTGCTGGAAGATAGAGCTTATCACGAAAGCGCAGACTTGGACGAGCTGTGACTTTAATAGAGTGGCTTATTATGCCACTCTCACACGTATTTTTACTCATAAAGAGACTCCTACAGCTACAATGGCAGTTATGAAAAGATTTAGAAGTGCTAGAGGTAGAAGATAATACCAACCTAGTTTCTGTATTTGGTCATAACGAAATCTTGGAACAGTCCAGCGAATGATGATAAAAAAGATATTAAACATCATAAGCTTAACTACAAACACAACTATTTGAAAAAGTGTAACCGCAATATTTTGGGCTAATGCATACTCACTCATAAATGCAAGGTATATCAAAATTAGTTCTACTAGAACAGTCATCCCTATCATTGCTATTGTTAAGACTTTTGTCTCAAAGTCCCGTCCAGCATCTGTTGAAACTGTTGGTCGAACTCTGTTATTCTTTCTCATCCAGCGGATTAAAATTGTAACAACAATAGGAACACTTATCATCAGTCCTAGCGCAAAAAGAGAAAAGTTTTCAAGCATCATACTTGTTGATACCCAAGGAAGGTTATAACCACCAAATATCATAGTAATGATAACAGCAGACGCAGTATTCATAGCTACATATTCACCCATAAAGTACATGGCAAATTTCATAGCCGTATACTCTGTCATAAATCCTGCAACAATTTCACTCTCTCCCTCTGCTACCGTAAAAGGATTACGGTTTGTTTCAGCAAAAAGAGAGACTATAAGAATAATAGCCGCTAATGGTTGTATTAAAATTCCCCATGATGGTATAAATCCAAAAAATGTTCCGCTCTGATACTGAACCATTGCATTGAAATCAATAGTATCATAGGTAATGATAAATGCGATGATACTTAGCCCAAGAGGAAGTTCATAAGAGATAACCATAGACCCTGCTCTTGCAGCGCCTAAAGTTGCATACTTATTATGAGACAACCAACCACCAAAGATAACTCCTAAAACACCAATAGCACTAATACCTAAATACCAAAATACCCCAAAATCTATAGGCAGAGCCTGAACTCTTAAGCTCTCCCCATCTATAAGTAATGTATCTGCAAAAGGAATTGCCATAAACGCAAGCAGTGCCGCTACAAAAGTGATAACTGGAGCGAGCATAAAAAGCCATCTTCCATTTTTTATATGTGATGGATAATACTCTTCTTTAAGTAGAAGTTTAACAACATCGGCGAAAGATTGCACAACACCACCAAGACGAAAGCCAAAGACATTTGTACGATTTGGGCCTAGTCTATCTTGTACAAGTCCAGCAACACGGCGTTCAAGCCAAACTAAAACAGGAATAGTAAGAAGTGCTAAAAGAGCCCCTAAAACAAAAGAGACAAGTGCAACTACAATAGCTGAAGTACTCATGCTTTTATTCTCCCAATATACTCTACTATAGTTGGCATCGGACTATTTTTATGTATCGCTTTTTCACACACTTGCTCAACCCCATCTTCATTTCTAAGAGTTCCTGCATTTTCACTAAATGCGGCTATTGGTAAGTTCAGTGCCGCACTGTCTCGTTTATGCGTTAAAAAGTTTATCTGCGACTTGGCAGTAAAATCTTGTGGATGATTAAAGTTTATAATTAGAGAGGCTTTTTTAGGCTCCTCAGTCTTGATGCCAAGTAGTTCTATTGTTTTAGAGTTTGCCGCTCTGTTAGAGCTTTTAAGCATATCATCACCAAACTCTTCATCCATATAAATGCCAAGTGGTGAGTAAAGCTCCGCGTTTAACTCTTTTGCAAACTCTAAGATAGTCTCTATCTCAAGTGTGTATAGATTTGCATCTAGCACAATTGCTATAGAATCTTGATGAAGTTCTATTAACTCTTTTATCTTTGATATAGCTTCATCTTCGGCTATTTCTAAACCATTTAGAAGTGCTACTTCTTGACGGTTTTGCTGAAGCTCTTTGTAACTTAGACGTCCCTCGTCACAAATAAAAAAGCCATTTACCTCATCATTTCTTCTTGGACGAAATCTATAAATCACGTCATCTTGATATTTTATTTTATTATGATCGATGTAAATATTACACCCTTTAGCACAACCGTGACAAATTGAATTTACAGTTTGTAAGAACCATACACGTTGGGAAAATCTAAAGTCCTTTGATGTCAAAGCACCAACCGGACAAAGGTCTACTACATTCATAGCATAAGGGTTACTAAGTGGACGACCTGGCATAGTAGTTACTTTGGCATCATCACCACGACCGACTATTCCCAACTCATGTGTGCCTGTTATTTGATCTGTAAAACGAGTACATCTCGCACATAAGACACAGCGTTCTTGGTCAAGCATAACATTTGCTCCAAGATCAACGGCCTTATTGTGTTTCACTTTTTCAGGTATAGTTATTTTTGAAGTATGAAGACCATAATCCATATAAAAATCTTGAAGTGAACACTCACCTGCTTGGTCACAAGTAGGACAATCCACAGGATGGTTTATAAGTTCAAGTTCAAGTATATCAGTACGAACTTGTTTGATGGTATCTGTTTGAGTGTTTACAACCATTCCCTCTTTTATAAGAGTATCACAAGCAATTTGAGGACGCTTCTGCCCCTCAATTCCAACCATACACATACGACAGTTTCCATCAGTCCCTAAAGACTCGTGATAACAGAAGTATGGAACTTTTACTTTTTTTTCTATAAGCAGGTCTATAAGAAGTCCACCCTCTTTAGCTTCGTAGTCTTTAGAATCTACAATTATTTTTACCATTTTATTCACGATACCACCGCCTCGAACTCATCTCTAAACTTCGTAATAAAAGAGACTAAAACTATAGAGATAGATGGTGCAAAAACACAGATGGTTTTTCCATTCATTACATCGGCAAGTGCAAAGAGTTTATCTAAGTCTGCTTTGGTTCCTCTACCATCTAAAATCTTTCCTACTATCTTATCACTCCAACCACTTCCATCTCGACATGGAGTACACTGTCCGCAAGACTCTTCATGGTAAAACTCTAGTATGTTTTTAAGAGCTTCGACCATATTTGTATCTTCATCCATAAGAATCATTCCACCAGTTCCTAATGAACTTCCAGCGGCTCTTAGTGCTTCATAATCAAGTGTAAGGTTTTCACACTCTGCTGCAGTTAAAACACCACACGAAACACCACCAGGAATAAGAGCTTTAAGTTTTTTACCATTTTTGACGCCACCACCATAATGGTTAATGTAGTCCATCATAGAAGTACCAAACTCAGCTTCATAAACACCAGGGTTTTGTACATGACCGCTCATTGCAAAAAGTAGAGTTCCGGGACTTTTTTCAGTACCAAATTCTCTATAAGCAGAAGCTCCATTTTGTACTATGAAAGGTACAGAGGCTATTGTTTCTACATTATTTACAAGGGTAGGATTACCGAAGTACCACTCTGGTTCTTTTTGCTTTGGTTTGAGGCGAGGATGTCCGCGTTTACCCTCCATAGACTCTAGTAGAGCAGACTTTTCTCCACAGATGTAAGCACCAGCTCCACGGTGAATGGTGATGTCACAATCTTTTAATAGTCCAGCTTCATAAGCTTCATTGACTGCATTTTGTAAGATATCTTGGTACTGCTTATACTCTCCACGTATATATATGTAAGCGTGTTTTGCTTTGATAGCGTAACAAGTAAGGATGATTCCCTCTATAAGTAGATGGGGGTCTTTACTTATTATCTGTCTATCTTTAAAGGTTCCTGGTTCACTCTCATCACAGTTAACTGCTAAAAAGCTAGGTTTATCGGAATCTTGTGGCATAAGTTCCCATTTGTCACCAGCATCAGCTCCACCGCCACCTTTTCCTCTTAGATTTGCATCTTTGATAATTTGGATGATTTCAAGGGGCGAGTACTCATTCATCTTATCTAATGCCCTATAAGCATTATGAGCTTTTGCAACTTCTAATGTATGACTATTAAGAATCTCAAATTTACGAGATACTATTTTACAATCTCTCATTTGAGCCCCTTTAAAACTTCATCGACTTTCTCAGTTGTTAGGTTTTCATAGTTTTTATCTTTTATCTGCATAACTGGTGCTGTCCCACATGAACCTAAACACTCAACATGATTTATTTTTACATCTTTAGATTCTAAGTGTTTTAAAATCTCATCACTTCCACAAAGTTTACAAGAGAGTGTTTTACAAACATCAACTTGGAGTTTCTCTTTAGGCTCTAGATGAAACATAGTGTAAAAAGTTACAACTCTGTAAATCTCCATTGGCGGTATTGTAGTTTTCTCACTTATAGCATCTATAGCGTCAAGAGAGATAAAACCCTCTTGATACTGAACCATCCATAGACAAGGTAGACATAAAGCTTTTGGGCTTGGATATCTTTTTTTTAGCTCTTCTATTTTTTGAAGATTCTTTTCATTAAAGGTAAACATTATCTATCCATTTCTCCTGCTATTATGTTTAAACTACCAAGAGTCATAATTGCATCTGCTACTTGGTACTTTTCTATTATCTTTGGATAGGCTGCCATATGGTAAAAAGATGGTGGTCTTACTTTTACTTTATATGGTGTTCCGCTTCCATCACTTACGATAAAAAATCCAAGTTCACCATTTGCCGCTTCTATCGCACCGTAATACTCACCCTCTGGAACTTTAACTCCATCGATAACGAGTTTAAATTGATTCATCATTCCTTCAATTGAACCATGTACACAAGATTTACTTGGCATGATGATACTTCTATCATCTACATTAAAGTCTCCACCAGGAATTTGTTTCATTGCTTGAGTAATAATTTTCATACTCTCATTCATCTCATCGAACCTGAGCATCATTCTGTCGTAGGTATCTCCAACACTTCCCACAACCATGTCAAAATCAAAAGTGTCATAATAGTAGTAAGGCGAAGCGAAACGCAGATCATAAGGAACACCTGAAGCTCTAAGGTTTGGACCTGTAAAACCATAGTCTATTGCCTGAGCTGCACTTACCGGTGAAACATCGGCTATACGCTCGTTGTATATACGGTTATGTGTTATCATTTTAAGCGAGTCTGTAATACCAGAGTCGATTTTTTCTAAGACATCTTTTAAGTCAGCTTCCCAACCCTCATATAAATCATGAGTCATACCACCGATACGCATGTAAGAGTTTGTAAGTCTCGCACCTGTAAGTTTTGAAAGAAAGTCATAAGCATTGTCACGTGGATTATATAGATACCAGTAATTTGTCTGTCCACCCATATCAAGAAGTCCAGCGGCTAAACATACTAGGTGATCAATTACACGAGAGAGTTCAGAAACTATAACTCGTATAAATATTCCGCGATCAGGTAGTGTGATTCCCATCATATCTTCTACTGTTTTTGCAAACGCGACATTGTTCATGATTGCTGAGCAGTAATTAAGACGATCCGTATAAGGAATGATTTGATTGTAGTTATGATTTTCTGCACTCTTTTCAAATCCACGATGTAGATAACCTATCTCACAAGCAGCAGCCACAATAGTTTCACCATCAAGAGCTGCTAATGTTCTGATAGTTCCGTGAGATGCAGGATGTGATGGACCAAGGTTTACAACCATCAAATCATCACGATTCATGTCTAAATCTCTCTCATCTAAAAGTGGTCTCATTTCGTCCATCAAGTCTTGTGAAGTTGTACAGTACTGACCTTTTGTAATCTCATAGTCTTTTCTTAGAGGATGCCCTTCAAATTCATTATGGTTGAGTAGACGCTTGAGTGTTTTATGACCTATAAAGTTTATACCGTACTGATCATATACTTCGCGTTCAGCCCAATCCGCACAAGAAAAGAGTGAGGATATAGTCTCAACACCCTCATCTGGATCACTTAGGGCTACCTTATAAAGTAGAGTCTCTTCAAATTTTTCATGTCTTAAAATATAAACAAGTTCAAAACGCGAAGAGCTTGGATGTGATTTGTGAAGATTATCTATGGCTGTAATATCAAGAAGAAGAGTAAAGCCTAGTTCTTCTTTAGCTTTTTTTATAGTTTCAAAGAGTTCTGAGCTTTTAACTATTTCAATATTAGACATCATCAAGCTTACCTTTAAAGTCCGTGTTTCTAACTTCAAACTTTGGTTCGCGTTTAAGTTGACGCTGAATATCTAAAACTGCATCGATGATAGCTTCAGGTCGAGGTGGGCAACCAGCCACATAAACATCAACAGGAATAATTTCATCTATTCCTTGGAGAGTTGTGTAGTTATCGTAAAATCCACCAGTTGAGGCACATGCACCAACTGCCACACACCACTTAGGCTCTGGCATTTGATCCCAAATTTGTTTTAAAATAGGGGCTTGTTTATAACTAACAGTTCCAGCAACTACAAGTAAGTCTGCATGACGAGGAGAAAAACGCAGTACTTCTGCTCCAAAACGCGAGATATCATAACGCGATGCGGCAGTTGACATAAACTCAATAGCACAACAAGCTGTTCCAAAAACAAAAGGCCACAAAGAAGCTTCTCGTCCCCAGTTTATTACAGCATCTATTTTAGTTGTGACGACGGCTTCATCTAAAAGGTGAGTATTACTTACGTCCATTTTAGAACTCCTGATTTATATACATAGATAAGGCCGCCAACAAGCAGACCTATAAAAACAAACATTTCCATAAGTGCAAAAAGACCTAAATCACGAAGATTTAAAGCCCAAGGAAACATAAATAAGACTTCCACATCAAAGATGAGGAAGATTATTCCGACAAGGAAAAACTTAACATTAAAACCATCGAAGGCATCTCTGTGTGTATTTCTAATTCCGCCCTCAACAGGCTCATTTTTTCGTACATTATCACTAGAAGCACCGAGGTATTTTGTTAGATGAAAAAGTAATGGCAATATTATCACCAAAGCAGCTATCATAAAAGAGGCTAAAAGAAGGGAATCGTTCATAAATCTCGCTTAATTTTTATATAGACTATAATAGCATATTATACATTACATAATGACTATATGAGTAATTTATTTCCTAAAAAATAAACTTTACCTCTTTTTAAAAACAAAAAAGATATAATCCAAAAAATATATATATTCAATATCTCTTTTAAAGGCACCCCATGAGAATCCGCAAACGCGCATTAACGTTTGAAGACGTTTTATTAGTACCACAATATTCTGAAGTATTACCAAAAGAGGTCTCACTAGAGAGTAAACTTACTCGCAACATTAAACTTAAAATCCCAATGGTTTCAGCCGCTATGGACACAGTAACAGAGCATCGTGCAGCTATTGCAATGGCAAGACTTGGTGGTATCGGTATCATCCATAAAAATATGGACATTGAGACACAATGTAAGCAAGTTACAAAAGTGAAAAAGAGTGAAAGTGGAATCATTATCGATCCTATTTTTGTTCATCCTGATGCTACTTTAGCAGATGCAGAAGTTCTTATGAGCGAATACAAAATTTCAGGTGTACCTGTTATTGATACTCATAATAAACTTCTTGGTATTTTAACAAATCGTGATATGCGTTTTGAAAAAAATATGAAAAAACTAGCAGTTGATGCTATGACTAAAATGCCACTTATTACAGCTAGTAGAGGTATTTCTCTTGATGATGCAGGTGATATTATGCATAAAAACAAGATTGAAAAACTACCTATTATTGATGAAGAGGGGTTTTTAAAAGGTCTTGTAACTATTAAAGATATTAGAAAACGTATTGAGTATCCAAACTCTAATAAAGATTCTTTTGGTCGTTTAGTTGTTGGTGCAGCTATTGGTGTTGGTCAATATGATCGTGCAAAAGCTCTTGTTGATGCAGGTGTTGATGTTTTAGTTCTTGACTCTGCACACGGTCATTCAAAAGGTATTTTAGACACTGTTCGTAAAATTAAAGAGACAATGGAAGTAGATATTATTGCTGGAAATATTGCAACTGCTGAAGCAGTTGAAGCACTAATTGAAGCTGGAGCTGATGCTGTTAAAGTTGGTATCGGACCTGGTAGTATTTGTACTACTCGCATAGTTGCTGGTGTTGGTGTTCCACAAATTTCTGCTATTGATGAGTGTGCTGCAGCTGCTCGTAAACATGGTGTTCCAGTTATTGCTGATGGTGGAATTAAGTACTCTGGAGATATCTCTAAGGCTCTTGCAGTTGGTGCATCGTGTGTTATGGCTGGTTCACTTCTTGCAGGTACTGAAGAGGCTCCAGGAGACACCATCATGTTCCAAGGTCGTCAGTACAAATCATACCGTGG
>CAZPRE010000024.1:0-15939 GCA_964588875.1 uncultured Sulfurimonas sp.
TAGAACGTGTTCAGATAGCTAAACAAGAAGTTCAAAAAGCAGAACAAGATGTTCAACGTGTAAAACAAGAAGCATTCAAACGTGCTGCTGAAGCAGAAGGTGTAGCAAATCAAGCAAGAATTGAAGCCAAAGGTAAGGCAGATGCAATTACTATTAATGCAAATGCTCAATCAAAAGCAAACCTTTTGATTGCTAAGTCTTTAAGTAATCAACTTTTACAACTAGAGCAGATTAAAGTTCAGGGCAAGTTTAATGAAGCTCTTCGTGTCAACAAAGATGCAAAAATATTCTTAACTCCTGGCGGTTCAACTCCAAATATTTGGGTTGATACTAAAGATACTAAAAAAAGAACTACGGCTCAGTAGATTATGACTGAAGCCTTAAATAGAGTCGATTGGGAGAAGTGTGAACTTCTTCCAGTAATTGTTCAAGATGTAGCTAACAATGAAGTTTTAATGATGGCTTATATGAATAAAGAAGCCTTAGAACTTTCACTCTCTACAAAAATTGCACACTATTTTTCTCGTTCCAAACAACGTATCTGGAAAAAAGGTGAATCTAGTGGACACACTCAAGCTATTCACTCGCTTAGCCTTGATTGTGACAATGACACTCTTCTTATAAAAGTAACACAAGAAGGTGTAGCATGTCATACTGGTCGTCGCTCATGCTTCTTTAGAGAGTTAGAATCTGGTGAGACCTCCTCAGAGATTGAAGTAGATACCACGGCTGCTTATGGAGTTATAGATACTCTTTACCATACTATACAAGAACGCAAAAATGCTGACCCATCATCTTCATGGACAGCAAAACTTATGAGTAAAGGTGACAATACAATTTTGAAAAAAGTTGTTGAGGAGTCTGGCGAGTTTTGTTTTGCTTACAAAGATAATGATGAGAACGAGATAATTTATGAAGCAGCTGATTTAACATATCATATGTTAGTCGCATTAGCTGTGAAGAATATCTCTCCAGATAGAATCAAACAAGAGTTAGCTAGTAGATTTGACATGAGTGGTATCGCAGAGAAAAACTCTAGAGAAGATTAGGAACTAAATGAAAGCTAAAATCACTGCGTTTATAGACACTTTAATTATGTACGACTATATTCTCTTTGGTGCTTCATTTGGGCTTTTTCTTCTATTTATAATACTTACTATTATTTTAAGAAAAAAAGTATTTTTAGCCACTCTGTTTGGCCTTTTAGCTTTCTTTACTCTTATCTTGGGACCAACTCTTGGATATTTCCAAATGCATGAGTACCTCTTTAAAAACTCTACACAACTAACATCTCAAAAAAGACTTGAATTTACAAATGCAATTGTAGTTAAAGGAACTTTAACGAATGAATCGGAGTCTAATTTTTCATCATGTAAAATTACGGCTAATGTTCATAAGCTAAGTAAGAATTCCTTAAAAAATTATATTTATAAATTTAAAACTTTAAAGAAAATGTCGATTATAGAAGAAGATATTAGAAAGAATCAGACTATTAATTTTAAAATCATTGTTGAACCTTTTACATACTCAAAGGATTACAACATTACTTTAGGAGCGAAGTGTATCTGACTTTACAGAAGTTTCAGGACATTAAGACTTAGTATTTAAGTCCTATTGTCTTTAGAACCGCATTTATATTCTTAATCTGAATGTTTTTATTTCTGCACCAATCAGGTGCAAGAAGTGAATCATCATCAATCCCCGCTGTAACTCTCTGAACATTTACATTTGCTGGTTTCATTTTTATAGATTCTACTAAAACTTCTAAATATTCTTTTTCATTGATAGGAGTAAACTCTCCACGATTAAATTCATTTGCTAGTGCTGTTCTCTTTACCACATAAAGAGGATGATATTTAACAGAGTCAATTCCCCAAGTATATGCTTGCTTAGAAGTCTCTAGCATCATTTCTTTACTCTCGCCTGGAAGACCAAAAATAAGATGTCCACAAACATAAAGACCAGCTGCTTTTGACTTTAAAATCCACTCTTTAACATTGTCACTATCGTGACCACGATTAATCTTTTTTAATGTTTCATCATAAACAGATTGAATTCCAAACTCTATCCAAATCTCTTTGTCTTTATTAAGTTCTGCTAGATAATCTAATGTCTCATCTGTGATGCTATCTGAGCGAGTTCCTATGCTAAGACCAACTACATTATCAAATGAGAGTGCCTTGTCATAAAGAGCCTTGAGTGTCTCAAAGGGAGCATAAGTATTTGTAAAAGATTGAAAATAAACTAAAAACTTCTCAGCACCATACTCTTTAGCTTGGCGTTTGCTTATTGAATCAAATTGTTGTTCTAACTGGAGAAGTTGTTTTTCTAAATAAGGGTTCTCAGTAGAATCCAAATTTAGATGAAACCCTTTTAAATCTTTAATCTCATTTGTACTTGCAGAAAAAGAGTCGTTCTCACAAAATGTGCAACCACCTTTTGCAACTGTACCATCTATATTTGGACAAGTAAATCCAGAAATGTTGATTCCGACCTTGTAGACTTTACACCCAAATTTATCTTTTAGGTAGTTGCCATAAGTATATATTTGTTTCATTAAACGATATATTTACCTGTAAAGCAAGCTGTACAATACTTATCTTCGCCATTAGCATTTACACTTTTTAGAAGTGATGCTTCATCTAGATAAGCTAAAGAATCAGCTTCAATATAATCACAAATTTCTTGTGTTGTCATATTTGCAGCGATTAGTTTATCTTTGCTTGGAGTATCAACACCATAAAAACATGGGTCAGTTGTTGGAGGAGAAGAGACACGCATATGAACTTCAGTGGCTCCCGCCTGTTTTAACATTCTGATGATACGACGAGATGTAGTTCCACGTACAATAGAATCATCTATAACGATTACACGTTTGCCTTTTATAATGTCAGTCATCGGAGAGAGTTTCATCTTTACTTTTAGATCACGCATCTCTTGAGTAGGTTCAATGAATGTACGACCAATATAGTGATTTCTCATAATTCCCATTTCATAAGGAATTCCACTCTCTTGAGCATAACCGATAGCTGATGGTACACCGCCATCTGGAACAGGAATGACTACATCTGCTTCGATTGGCTCTATGTGAGCTAACTCTTTACCCATATTTTTTCTTGTTTGATATACCGACTGACCAAATACTTGAGAATCTGGACGAGCAAAATATACATATTCAAATATACAGTGCTTAGGTGTTGGTTCAAAAACTTTTATTGATTTTGGTTCACGACCCTCTTTGAAAATAAGAAGTTCTCCTGGTTCTATATCACGAACAAAAGTAGCTCCTACAAGGTCAAATGCACATGTCTCACTTGCTACGATATATCCACCATTTGGAAGAAGTCCTAAACTTAGTGGACGAAATCCAAAACGGTCGCGCATTGCAAACATTTTAGTTCTACTTAGAAATACTAAAGAGAAAGCTCCCTCAATTTTTTTAACTGCATCAATAATTCTAGGAGTAAGTTGTGTTTCTTCACTTTTAGCTATAAGATGAATCAGGTTCTCTGTATCCATAAAAGTTTGAAAAATTGCACCTTTTTCAATGAGTCCAGCTCTTACTTCTTCTGCATTTGTAAAATTACCGTTATGAGCAATTGCCAATTCACCCAAGTCATATCTAGCAAATACGGGTTGTGCATCAAGAATGGAGTCATTACCAGCAGTTGAGTAGCGAGTGTGACCGATTGCAGATGAACCACTTAAAGTAGTCAGTTTATCTTCATTGAAAACTCTCATTACCAGACCACGATCTTTAATAGTGCGAAGATTTTTACCATCAGATGAGCTTATTCCAGCTGCTTCTTGACCACGGTGTTGGAGTGAGTGAAGAGAGAAATAAGCTAGCCGTGAAGCTTCCTCGTGACCAAATATTCCAACAACGGCACATTTTTCGTTCATGTTTTCTTTCAAGACTAAAATCCTTGTAAATCTATAGTAAATAATTATCGCAATTATACTGAAACTACCTATAAATAAAATGAAGTGGATGAAAGTTAATATATATATTTAATAAATAAACTAGAACTAAATTTGCAAGAAATGAGTTTTCACATCAGTTTTTCTTCGGTCTATGCTTAAATACCGTGCTCATATCTTTAGATAACCCAAATATGATTGCTCACTATACTCAGAAGTTTCAACTACTTCAAGAAGCATATACAGTATTAAGGGTTATTAGTTAAAAAAGTTTTCTATTAGTTCATCTTTAGAACTATTTTTTACAAGAGCTTCAAAGTCTTGGGAGCTATAAAGAGCTAACTCTCTTGATTGCATGGAACTTAGTTCTTTTGAGAAGCCGCGTTTAGAGAAGAAAGCTATCTGTGTTGGTTGAATGTCTAGTTTCTCACACTTCTCTTGGAGCTTATGAAACTCTTTTTTCGTGACCTTGTGATTTGTCCATTTACACTCTGCAACATAGGTCTCTTCTGTATCAGTTATAGTGAGTATATCTATCTCGATTTTTGCATCCCAGTAGCTACCTGAGCTTAAAATTTGAGCATCTCTTATGTGATAGTTGAGGAGTACTTCACTTAACTCTTCAAAAACTAAGCTTGTATAACTATTTCGCTTTTCATTAAAATTTTTAAAAAAACTATAGTATTCTTTGGCTTTTATATCTTTTATATAAGGATTTATGAAATAGAACCAAAATCGTATAAATGGTTGAGAAAAGAGAACCTTATGCGAAATTCTATGACGTGACACTTCTCGTTTTAGTTTTCCTTTGGGATTAAGGCTTCTTGCAGGTTTTTCTCTTGAGTACTCTAAACTTATTAAACCTTTTTCTTGTAGGTAATTAAGCGCAGCTCCACCGTTTCCGTTATTGAGGCCTGCTTTGTTAAACGCGGAGAATATTCTTCTATCACCAACAGCAAGTGCATGTAGTAATCTTTTGTAGTTTTGCTCATTAAGGGTTAACTCCTCTATTTTTGCATTTAAGCTCTCAAAGTTTTCTAAAATAATTTCATGGATTAAGTACTCTATAGGTTTTGTTGTATCAACTTCCCATCCAAGGCCACCAAAGATAGAAAAATATTCAATTTGAATCTCCATATCATCAGGATAGTTTCTAAAATAAAAAGATCTAAATTGGTTTAAGAGTTTATTGTGTTTCATTAAATACATTTTAGCATAAAGAGAGTAACACTTTAGAGTTCACTTCCCCATTTAAGAGCATCTATTCCATACTTTTCTCTTAGCTTTTGAGTCTCTATGGTTAATTGTTTCATTTTTTGATCTTCATGAAAGCCAATAAGTGAAAGCTCTTTTTTAGAGTCTCTAGTAAAACTCGAACAGTTTATAGAGAGTCTAATAACATGCAGTCGTTGTTGTGAATCGGCCTCATTAAAGAGTTGTATACATAGCGAGTCAAATTTTTTCTCAGTAAAGAGTTCTGCTAGAGAGATATTCTTATGAGATTTTTGGTTCATCTCATAAGAGATACTCAGATGAAAAACCGTCGGAATTACATCAAGTTTTTGTATAGCAAAGGAGAGGTGCCTTGCTAAGACATGGACTCGGCGTTTAAGTTCGACTCTATCATGGAGTCTATCGAATGTTCGTGAAATCCCTATGGATTTTCTTTCTCTACTTGTAACTATTGGGCTATCACTTAGTCCACTCACTCTAGCATATAAATCTTTTGCATAAGGACCCCAAGACTCGACTGTTCCCCGTCTGTCTCTTAGTTCTCCAAGTGTATGAATTTGTACCGCGTTTAATCTCATTTTCATACTTTTACCAATACCTGCAAAATCACCAACTTTAATAGGGTTTATAAAGTTGTTAAAATCTTTTTCATATATTGTTTTACATCCAAAAGGTTTAGCCGCCGTAGTTGCAAGTTTTGCAATGTAACGAGTCTTGGCCGCACCGATAGATACAGGGAGTTTTATATCGCGTTGAATATCATAACGAAGAGTATCAATAAACTGCTCAATGTCTTCATCTTCTACCCAACCATTTACATCCCCATAAAATTCATCAATACTTGCTTGTTCAATAAGTGGTATTCTTTTTTGAAGATACTTATGAAGCTGATGAGAGAGCTTTTGATAGTGTGTCATATTTGGAGCTCTAATAATGAGGTGAGGACAGAGTTGTAGGGCTTCTCTTATAGTCATAGCTGTTTTTATACCAAAGCCTCTTGCTTCGTACGAAGATGTTGTTAAAATACCACGAATCTTTCCATCTGCATCTTTAAATGCGGCTATGTCATCATCACTCTTGTCATAAGCTTTATAAAATGTAGGTACAAATGAACCTGAATTTTCAAAGTTTACAGTCTGTTGTTTCGCCTCTTTATTAAAGATTTTAGTATCACTACGTCCACCAATGGCTACAGCTTTATGTTCTAGTTCTGGATGTAGGATTCTTGTAGCACTTACAAAAAAACAGTCTATGTCAATATGTATTTTCATATTTGAAGTATATTCTTTTTTATAGTTTTTAGTCGAATATATGACAAATTGCCAAAATTTAACTATAATTCCGTTTATATAATACAAAAGATAAGGATAGTTTATGGCACAAGTACCAGCAGATATAGGATGTGTAAATAAAGAGTGTATAGCAAAAGATGATTGTAATCGTCAAGTTATAGCAAAAGATGGCACAGCTCGTGAGATTCAAGAATTTGGTGGTTCAGCTACTAAAAAATGTGGAAAATTTATACAAAAATAATCCAATGTTTGATTAAATAGAATTATTGATATAATTCTATTTATGAAATACATACTCTTAATATTTATACTTCTTTTTAGTGCCTGTAGTATCACAAACTATGAGCATACTCAAACAAAAATCATCATCATAAAATCACCCAAAATTAAGTTTGCAGATATAGGTTATATCCGTAATTCAGATAAGGCCATAGAGTTAGAACTCTTCCTTGCAGGTCAGGCAATAGAAAAAATCAGCATTAATCATCTTATCTGTACTTCCGAGGGCTGCATGAGTAAAAGTGGCTTTAATGAAGAGTATTTAAACGCGGCCTATCCAGATGAAATAATGCAAAATATTCTACTAGGAACTGAAATTTACGACGGTCTAAATAAGATTAAAACAGAAGATGGTTTTGAGCAGAGTATTAAAAGAGAAAAAGTAAATATCATATATAGAGTAAGCACAAATCAGATTTTTTTTAAAGATAGAAAAAATTCAATAATATTTAAAATCAAGGATACAAAATAATGAATAAGAAATCTAACAAGTTTGTAGGAGCACACTGTTCAGCGAGTGGTGGAGTATTTAATGCGGTAGCAAACGCGGAGGCTATAGGTGCAAAAGCATTTGCACTCTTTACTAAGAATCAACGCCAATGGGTTGGTAAAGATTTAGACGCAGATACAATAGATAAATTTAAAGCGGCACTAGAAAAAAGTGGCATACTTCCTAAGCATGTTCTTCCTCATGATTCTTATCTTATAAACCTTGGTCATCCTGAAGTTGAGAAGTTAGAAAAAAGTAGAGCTGCGTTTATAGATGAGTTAGAGCGTTGTGAACTTTTGGGACTTGATAGATTGAACTTTCATCCAGGTAGCCACTTGGCGAAAATTTCAAAAAAAGATAAGCTTAATCCAGAGATCATTAAACCTATAGAGGATGTATGTTTAGATGTAATTGCTGAGTCAATTAACATTGCATTAGACAAAACACAGGGTGTAAGTGCAGTTATAGAAAATACAGCTGGACAAGGAAGTAACCTAGGGTGGCGTTTTGATCACTTAGCTCATATTATTGACAAGGTAGAAGACAAATCTCGTATAGGTATCTGTATAGATACGTGTCATATGTTCACAGCTGGCTATGATATTAGAACAAGAGAAGCTTACAATAAAACTTGGGATGAGTTTGAAAAAATTGTAGGATTTAAATACCTTATGGGTATGCATATTAATGATTCTAAACCACCTTTAGGTTCTCATGTAGATAGACATCACTCTTTAGGTGAGGGCGAAATTGGCCTTGATGCCTTCAAGTTTATAATGAATGATGAGAGAATGGATGATATTCCTCTTGTACTTGAAACAATAGACGACACTATTTGGAAAGAAGAGATAGAACTGCTTTATTCTTTTGTAAATTAAGTTTAATTGTGTAGAATTGCTGCAGAAAAAATTCGGGGGAATAAATATATGAAAAAAATCATACTAAGTACAATAGTGGTAAGTTCAGTTTTAATGGCAGGTGGATATAAAATTCCAGAGACTTCAACTAATGCGGTAGCACTAAGTGCTGCAAACATTGCACACAACAAAAGTGCAGATGCAGCTTATTATAATCCTGCAAACATGGTTTTTATGGAAGATACAAACCATATAGAAGTTGATTTGACTTATATTGGGCTTGATTCTATTAAATATAAAGGAAGTGTTTCTGGAACATCAACTTCTGGTTTGGAGTCCGAGTCTGAATCATTTATCATACCGTCTATCCATTATGTTTCAGGTAAAGCTGGTGAGACTCGTATAGGTCTTAGTATAACAGCTCCTGGTGGATTATCTAAAAGATGGAACGAGGAACCTGCAAAAACAACGGCAGAAGAATTTACTCTTCAGGTTGTAGAGATAAATCCAACAGTAGCTATTCCAGTTAATGACAAGTTGGCTGTGGCTTTTGGTTTTAGAATTATTTACTCTTCGGGTATTGTAAAAAGTAATGGAACTATTGCTTCTGGAGTAACGGCATCTCGAGATATGGAAGGGAATTCATTAGATTATGGTTATAACTTAGCATTAGCATATAAGCCTATGCCTGAGTTAGAATTTGGTATGACATATCGTTCTGATGTCTCTTTAGGTCAAGAGGGTAGTGCTAAATTAGAGACAACTCATCCATTAGCTGATCCTAATACATATGATGGTGATGCTTATGTATCCGTACCGCTACCAGCTACTTTTGCTGCTGCAGTTGCATATACTCTACCAACTGAAACAACTATAGAGTTTGTATACGAAAAAACATATTGGTCATCATATAAAGAGTTAGCTTTTAGTTATGATGGAACAGAAGGGTCCGTTCTTGGAAGCATTTTTGGTACTGTAAAACCAAAAAACTGGAAAGATACAAACACTTTTCGTTTAGGTCTAACCCAAGAATTAGATAGTATGACTTTAATGGCTGGTATGGTTTATGATGAGTCTCCAGTTCCAGAGGAAACAATAGGTTTTGAACTTCCAGATTCAAACTCTTTAGCTGTATCTCTAGGTGGACGTTACCAAGTAACAGAGAAAATTGATGTTGCTTTAGCAGCACTCTATTCTATGAGAGAGAGCAGAACTGTTGAAAATGACAGCTTAGATGGCGAATTTTCAGATGGTAATGTGCTTATAGTTTCAATGGGTGTTGGTTATAAATTCTAAGGACATATTTGAAAACATTAGTTAATTTTTTACAAACAAAAGATGTAGACAAATCAGAAATTTTTCCACATCTTAAATGCAGCTCTATTGAGGCTTTAATGCTTCAGTATTTATCTTCTAGATACATGCAAGGCGAAGACGATGTATTAGTCTTAACGCTACTACAAGAACTTTTCAACTCTGATGATTATAAACACTTAGAGCATCTAAAAGAGCTCAAAAATCTTTTAGAACTTGGTTGGCTACATCAACAAAGCTTTACTCCTATGAAAATCTCAGAAGTGACACCTTTAGAACTTTTAAATACAGCGGTAGGTTTAACACCATCTTTTTTAAGACTACTTCAAGAGGGAACACTAGAATCCGAACTACCAGATATTAAACCTTATGGTGACCATCTGGAGTATCTTCAAGACCAATTTTTTCGTATAGAACTGTATCAAAAAATGAGTAACATTCGTCAAAATGTTCATGAACACTCTCTTGGTATAGACCGTATTCAGACAAAACTCAAGCTTCTTGAAAAACGTATAGAAGAGAGGGTTGAACAAACCTCAGAGAATCTAGTTTTAGATAAGTTTTTTAGACAAAAAAAGATGCAAACTTACGAACAGGTTATCTTCATAGCACTACTCCGTGAAGAGTATAGTGCAACTGATGCCTCTCTTCGTGAAATGAATACTCTCATAGATTTGATTTCACTCGATGAGTATGAGAGAATTAAAAACCGTTCACTATTAGAGGATGGTTCAAACCTTTTAAGTGCAGGTGTTATTGATTATGAAGAGATGCTTAATCCTTTTGGTGGGATAAGTCGCTCTTTTTATATAGTTGATGAGGTACTTCAAAGTATTATTCATCCTCAAAAGAACAAAAAAGTACGCAGACTCAAACTCAACGCACTTATAGATGAACAAGATATTTTCGAGTTAGTTGAACCTGCAACATCGCTTGATGAGGTAGTTCTTAATGAAAAAACAGAGGAGACTCTTCATAACTTAATGCGTCAAGTTGATAAAGAAGTTGTATCGCGTTTAGTAGAGTGGGGAATAAAAGATAAAAAAAGTGGAATAGATGCAAGAATTATTTTTTATGGAGCGGCTGGAACTGGTAAGACTATGACAGCTTATTCACTGGCAAAGTCGCTTAAGCGACAGGTTCTTGCATTTGATTGTTCTAAAATCCTTTCCATGTATGTAGGTGAGAGTGAGAAAAATGTTCGTAAAATTTTTGACACCTTTTATGATTTGAGTGAAAAAACAAAATCTGAACCTATTTTGTTACTAAATGAGGCTGACCAATTTCTAGGTTCTAGAAGTAGTGGGACTATCACCGGTTCAGATCAGATGCATAATCAGATGCAAAATATATTTTTAGAGCAGATTGAAAACTTTAGAGGTATGCTCATAGCAACTACAAACCTACTAGAAAATATAGATAAAGCTTTTTCACGTAGGTTTAATTACAAGATAGAGTTTAAAAAACCAAATAAAGAGCAGAGAAAACAGCTTTGGGATTTAATGTTACCTCTTGAAGCACCTTATGAAAAAGATTTTGACATAGAAGAGCTCTGTGACTACACTTTAACTGGCGGACAGATAAACTTAATAATAAAAAACACAGCATACAAGGTAGCTGTAAGAGAAAAGCCAATATTTACTCTTAAAGATTTCATAGATGAGATAAACAGAGAAAAAGATGCTAACTTTGATGGCGAAAAATCTATGGGATTTTTAAACAAATAGCATAAATAGACCTATGTATTACAAATCTACACACTTACCTTTAGTTATATAAAAGTAGTGTTGCGATTTGTGACATTGCCTACTTCTTAAACCTTTTCATTACTTCATTTAATACTCTTTTTGTTATAGTTACTCAACTGTTTTTTCTACTATTCATTTGGTGCATCCTGTTTAACGGGGTCTGTTTTTGAATGTTAGAAAACAAATATTAAAAAGTTATATTTTTAAGGGATATAAGTTTTAAATTCAAAGGTAGGTTATATGGAACATATTGCTACAGCAAATCCGTATTTTGGGGTATTTGTACTCTTCGTGATTACATTTGGTGCATTTTATGCAACAACTTTAATCGCTCGTTTAGCGAGTCGTGCATTAGCTGCAAAAGATAGCGAAAAAATTAAGCTCTCAGTCTACGAATGTGGACCAGAGATTACAAGACAACCAAATAGAATTTCACCGCAGTTTTACCTGTTTGCACTTCTATTTTTACTATTTGATGTTGAAATTATCTTTATGTTCCCATGGGCAGTAGATTTTAAACTTCTTGGATGGTTTGGTTTTGCTGAAATGTTAATGTTTATTTTATTATTAACAATCGGTTTTGTATATGCGTGGAAAAAAGGAGCTCTAGAATGGCACAACATAAAGTAAATTATACACAAGATGGTGGTTTACCAGTTGCTCTAACAAGCATAGACAAGATTGTAAACTGGGGTCGTTCAAACTCACTATGGGCAATGACTTACGGTCTTGCTTGTTGTGGTATTGAGATGATGGCAGCTGGTGCTTCACGTTACGATTTTGACCGTTTTGGTACAATCTTTCGTGCATCTCCGCGTCAATCAGATGTGATGATAGTTGCAGGAACACTTACAAAAAAACATGCAGAGTTTATCAAGCGTTTATATGACCAAATGACAGAGCCTAGATGGGTTATTTCTATGGGTTCATGTGCAAATACTGGTGGTATGTTTAATACATATGCAACAGTTCAAGGTGTTGATAGAATTATTCCGGTTGATTTATATCTTCCTGGTTGTGCACCTCGTCCTGAAACACTTCAGTATGGTGTTATGTTACTACAGAAGAAAATTCGTGCTAATCATGCTTCAAAAGCACAAAAAGCTAAAAGGCTAATGTAATGAGAGCATATACACCCAAAGATGATGTACAAGCGAAATCGTACTATACAGACAGATACTATGTATCACCACAAGTACCTAAGCAAGATGTTGAGAGTGATGAAGTTTTTGCAGCAGATTTAGCAGCTATAAGTGCTAAGTTTGAAGTAAAAGAGGCATTTATTCAAGTTGGACAGATGGTTGTTTATATTAATGCTAGCGATATTTACGGTGTTTTAGAGATGATGCGAGATGAACTTGCATATACACAGCTTAGTGAAATGTCTGCTATTGACTGGTTAGCTAAAGATGATACTTTTGAAATTTTCTACCAGACACTAAGTATGACTAAACGCAAACGTATCCGTATCAAATATTTCATTCAAAATGGTCAGGCTGTAGATTCAGTTGAAAAACTTTTCCGCTCAGCTGATTGGTCAGAGCGTGAGATGTTTGACATGTTTGGTATTGAAGCAAATGGTCACCCATTTATGAAAAGAATCCTTATGCCTTACGACTGGCAGGGTAATCCACTTCTTAAAACTTATCCACTAGAGGGTGATGAGTTTGCTGCATGGTATGAAGTAGATAAGATTTATGGAAAAGAAGCTCGTGATGTAATTGGTCCAGAAATTCGCGATACTGCAAGAGTAGATCGTTATGATTCTGAGCGTTTTGCTCGTCTAGGATATGAAGTGCCTAAGGGAACTAAGATCACTGGTAATGAAGAGAGAAATGTAGAGAACTACCAAGAAGAAGGCGGCGTTTTCTTAATTAAAAAATTCGATAAAGATTCATCAGTTATTATTGATGACCCTCAAAGATAAGGTGGTATAGACTATGGCACAGGTAACAAATAGGTTAACACCGTTTTTTGAAAATATCACTTTTGATAGAGATGATAATGAACTTATATTAAACTTCGGTCCTCAACATCCTTCTGCTCACGGGCAGTTACGTTTGATGCTTCATCTTCAACAAGAGCAGATAGTAAAAGCTCATCCAGATGTTGGATATCTTCACCGTGGTATGGAAAAAATGGCAGAAAACATGATTTATAATGAATTCATGCCTACAACAGACCGTATGGATTATATTGCTTCATCTTCAAACAACTATGGTTTTGCACTTGCAGTTGAGAAGTTGATTGGCTTAGAAGTTCCTCGTCGTGCGAAAGTAATTCGTATGATGCTTTTAGAGATTAATCGTTTAATGTCTCACCTTTTCTGGTTAGCTACAACAGCTCTAGATATTGGTGCTATGACAGTATTCCTTTTCGCTTTCCGTGAGAGAGAGTATTTAATGGATATTATTGAAGGATATTGTGGAGCTAGACTTACTCATGCGGCTATTCGTATTGGTGGTGTTCCTTTAGATATTCAAGATGATTTTTTACACCAATTAAGAACTTTCTTAAATAAACTTCCTCAAAATATTAAAGATTATGAAGATCTCCTTGACACTAACCGTATCTGGTTAATGAGAATGGAAGAGGTTGGAACAATTTCTACAGAGATGGCACTTTCATGGGGTTGTACAGGTCCAATGCTTAGAGCATCAGGTGTAGCTTGGGATATTCGTAAAGAAGAGCCGTATGAACTATATGATGAAGTAGAGTTTAATGTTCCTTTTTCAGATAAGGGCGATAACTTTGCAAGATACCGCGTTTACATGGAAGAGATGAGAGAGTCTGCGAAGATTCTTTATCAAACAATCGATATGTATCAGCAGTGTGTTAAAAACAATGAGACTGAGTTAATGGCTCATGCTCCTAAATATATCTCTGCTCCAAAGCTAGATATCATGACTCAAAACTACTCGTTAATGCAACACTTTGTTTTAGTGACACAAGGTATGAGACCACCAGTAGGTGAAGTTTACATAGCTACTGAGTCACCAAAAGGTGAGCTTGGTTTCTTTATAAACTCTCAGGGTGGGCCATATCCATATAGACTAAAACTTCGTGCTCCATCATTCTGGCACACAGGAATTTTAACTGATCTTTTACCGGGTCACTATATTCCGGATGTTGTTTCTATTATTGGTACAACAAACATCGTATTTGGTGAGGTTGACAGATGATTAGTTTAAGAAAAACAAATAGCTTTGTTTTTTTAAACGAAGCAAATTTTGACTTAGAACTTGGACTGCGAAGCCAAGTTGATAGTAAGGATGTTAAGTAATGAAAAGATATGACTTAAGACATTTAAAAGCAGAGTTTGAACCTCGTATGAAAGAGGTTTTAGGTGAGCATAAAGCGGGTGAAGTAGCAATATTTTTGTTTGAAATTGGTGATTTTTCACCAATTCAAGCATCAGCAGATTTAGCAAAAGAGTGTGGTTATGAACTGCTAAACTCTTTAAAGTTTAACGAAGTCGACTGGACTATCGTGTGCAAAAAGCAATAGGGATTTATTTATGAGTAAAGTCTATTTTTCTACTTGGAATGGTGAGCTAATCAATAATGCTGGCAAACCTGAAGAAGAGTGGGAAGAATCAGCTTATAATTTACCTGCACAATATGACGATCACCGTGATTCTAAAGCCTTTATAGGTTGGGATGGTGTGGCTCTATTTAATGCAGAGGTAGATGTAATCCGTTTAGCTATGGAGTATGCTGCACAGTATCAAGAGTATTCAGAGGCATGTGGAAGATGTGCACCTGGACGTTGGGGTGGTCGTATTTTATATGATCAACTTGACAAGATTGCTCGTGGTGAAGGTGCAGTAGCTGATTTGGACCACTTAAAAGAAATCGGAAAAAGTATGCAAATTACTTCAAAGTGTGAGATTGGAAAAACAGTTCCAAATCCTATACTTGATTTAATGACACACTTTGAAGATGTGTTTATGGATTGTATCGATAATCAAAAAAAATCTATACACTACGATTCAGATGTATCGTACATTGCAAAAATAACAGCGCCTTGTACAGATGCTTGTCCTGCACATGTTGATATTCCTGGATATATTGAGGGTGTTAGAGATTTAAAACTTGATGAGTCACTTCGTGCAACTCGTCAGACAATGCCACTTGCTCATGTTTGTGGTCGCGTTTGTCCACACCCATGTGAAGATGCGTGTCGTCGTTCAAATCTTGATGAGCCAATCGCGATTATGGAACTCAAACGTCTTGGTGCTGATTATGAAACTGATCATGATTTAGGTTTTTTCCATCCTGGTAAGGGTAAGAAAAAAGCATCTATAGGTAAAAAAGTTGCTGTTGTTGGAGCTGGTCCTGCTGGCTTAACTACTGCATATTATTTAGCATTAGATGGTATCGAAGTTGATGTTTATGAAGAACTTCCAGTTCTTGGTGGTGAAGTAACTGTTGGTGTTCCAGAGTATCGTATGCCATGGGGTAAATATCAAGAAGATATCGAAGCTGTTAAAGATTTAGGTGTTAACTTTATTTTAAATCATAAAGTTACAGCTGATGAGATGAGAGAGTTTGAGACTTCTTATGATGCAACAATGATTGCATCTGGTACTCGTATATCTAAGGCTGTCAGATGTGATAATGAGCGACCAGAGGTACAAGGTTATTGGGGTGCTATTGATTTTCTTGATTGGGTAAATCTCTATGAGAAGTTTGATATAAAAACCCCTAAATCGGTTCAAAAGCAGCAGATGTTACCATCTGATTATGTAGATTTAACTGGTAAAACAGTTGCTTGCGTTGGTGGTGGATTTACATCTATGGATG
>CAZPRE010000025.1:0-15693 GCA_964588875.1 uncultured Sulfurimonas sp.
TAGCTTCAAAATTATTAATAAGTTTAAAAAATTTATGCGTTTTCATTTTCACTTGCAGATGGTAAGTTAAGTGTTTTCTTTTTTTTCAGACTGGAAGAGAAATCGAAATCTTTCGAGATTAAAAGATGAAAAGTATAAATTTTTGTTTGAAGAGAATACTAGTGGAGAATATGTCGTTTATGATTGCGAAACAACAGGTTTAAATCCTAAACAAGATGAAATACTTTCAATTGGAGCTGTTAAGATTAAAGATAATAAAATCTTAACATCTCAAACATTTGAAGTATATGTAAAAAATCTTAAAGAGATAAGTAGTAAAAGTATTGAAATACATGGTATTCGCCCATGTGATTTAAAAGATGCAATTACATCTGATGAAGCAATTCATCAGTTTTTAGAATTTATTGGATCTCGTCCATTAGTTGGGTACTACTTAGAGTTTGATATAAATATGATAAATAAATATACAGTACCAATGCTCGGAATTAAATTACCAAATAAGGCTATTGAGGTTTCAGAAATATATTATGACCAACAGATAGAGCTTATTCCACAGGGACATATAGATCTGCGTTTTGATACTATATTGAAAAAGTATAACATCCCAAATATGGGTGTACATAATGCAGTAAACGATGCTGTAATGACAGCAATGATATTTTTAAAATTACAGGAGAAGTAAAATGAGTAAAGAGAAAGTAAAACAAATTTTCAACCCAAACAAAGAGTTTGCAAAGAGTGCAAGAATCAAGAACATGTGTGAGTATAAAGATTTACAGGACTATGCTACTGAAGACTATGAAGGTTTTTGGGGAGATATGGCTAAAGAGAAGATAGATTGGATTGAGCCATTCACAAATGTATTAGATGAGTCTAAGGCTCCATTTGTAAAATGGTTTGATGGTGGTAAACTAAATGTTGCTGCACAATGTGTAGACCGTCACTTAGATACTCGTAAAAATAAAGCGGCTATTATCTTTGAAGGTGATAGAGGTGATGTTCAAACTATTACATACCTTGACCTTTACAAACATGTTAATAGATTTGCAAACCTTCTTAAAGAAGATTTTGATGTAAAAAAAGGTGACCGCGTTGTTATCTATATGCCAATGATTCCAGAAGCTGCATATGCAATGTTAGCTTGTGCAAGAATCGGTGCAATTCACTCAATCGTATTTGGTGGATTCTCTTCTGAAGCACTAAAAGATAGAATTGCAGATGCCCAAGCCAAAGTAGTTATTACAGCTGATGGTGCATTTAGAAAAGAAAAGCCTTATATGCTAAAACCAGTTGTAGATGCTGCACTTGAAGGTGATACTCCAGTTAAGAAAGTTCTTGTTGTTGAGAGAAATCACGAAGATGTAACTTGGAAAGCAGGACGTGACTACTCTTACAATGAACTAATCAAAAATAAATCAGCTAAATGTGAAGCAGAAGTAATGGATGCAGAAGATCCACTTTTCTTACTTTATACATCAGGTTCTACTGGTAAACCAAAAGGTGTTCAGCATAACTCTGCTGGTTATATTCTTTGGGCTCAAATGACTATGGAATGGGTATTTGATGTTAAAGAGAATGACACTTACTGGTGTACAGCAGATGTTGGTTGGATTACAGGTCATACTTACATAGTTTATGGTCCACTTGCAATGGGTGCTACTACCGTAATGTTTGAAGGTGTTATTACTCACCCTGATGCTGGTCGTCCTTGGGCAATGGTTGAAAACCATAGAATTAATCAATTTTATACAGCTCCTACTGCGATCCGTGTTTTACATAAAATGGGTGAAAATGAACCGGCTAAATATGATATGAGTTCATTAAAAGTTCTTGGAACAGTTGGTGAGCCAATCGATCCTCCAGCATGGAAATGGTACTACGAAGAAGTTGGTCAAAGTAAATGTGCTATCGTTGATACTTATTGGCAAACTGAAACAGGTGGTCATGTTGTATCTCCACTTCCAGGTGCTACTCCAATTAAACCAGGTTGTGCAACACTTCCACTTCCAGGAATTATGGCTGAAATCTTAGATCCTGCTACAGGTGAAGTAACAGAACCTGGTGAGACAGGCTATATGTGTATCACTAAACCATGGCCTGCACAAATTCGTGGTGTTTGGGGTGATGAAGAGCGTTATGTTAAATCATACTTTGGTGATGTAGTTAAAGATGGCAAAGCAGTATACTTCACGGGTGATGGCGCAAGATACGATGAAGATGGTTATATAACTATTACAGGTCGTACTGATGATGTTATTAATGTATCTGGTCACCGTATGGGAACTGCAGAAGTTGAAGCAGCAATCATGAAACATGATAATGTAGCAGAAGTTGCAGTTGTCGGTAAGCCACATGAACTTAAAGGTGAGGGAATCTTTGCATATATTATATTAAAAGGTGAAGACAACTTAGGTGAAGAAGTAGAGATTATTAAAGAGATAAATAAAATCATCAAAAAAGAGATTGGTAATATTGCTCTATGTGATGATATGGTATTTGCACCAGGTTTACCAAAAACACGTTCAGGGAAAATAATGAGAAGAATCCTAAGAGCTATTGCTAAAGGCGAAGAAGTAACACAAGATATCTCAACACTAGAAGATCCTTCTGTTGTTGCTAAGATTGAAAGTATTGTTAAATCTTGTACTATTTAAAAGGAGAATTATATGTTATTAATAGAGCTATTTTCAGATCATGTATTTAATAGAAAAAGTTTAGCAGACTATGTTGAGATAAGAAAGAGTATTAATCAACGTGGTGAGTTTAATGATCAGCTATTAATACGAGCTGAGGAAAACTTACAAAGACTGAAAAAAGAGGACAATAAAGTTTACGAGATGATGTATGAGACTCTTAAGGAGTATCAAAAACTCGATAGAGGATGCTCAGTTGAGTATCCAATTAATTTTATCACAGAAATTTTGAAGTTATATAAAAATCATAAAACCCCTCAAAAAGTATATGAAGATTACAAGAATGGATTAACACATTATCTCGCTGATGCTTAATTCGAAATAAGATATTTGTTCCATAAGTGAAAATTTATGGAACAAACCTAAACAAAATAACAATCATAATGAGTTGAAATTTGAATATATTAATAGTAGAAAATGAAATTTATCTAGCACATAGTATTGCTAGTAGATTAAGAGAACTCAATCACACATGTGATATCTGTGTAGCTATAGATGATACTGCACAAGATATAAATTATGATACTGTACTTCTGTCTTCAAATATAATCACTCACGATGTTCAATCTGTAATACAAAGATTTAAGCAGTCAATAATTATTTTACTGGTCTCGTATGTGAGTAATGATACTGTATCCGTACCACTTAGTCTTGGAGCAAAAGATTATATCTTAAAGCCATTTGTGGTTGACGAACTTATTAAGAAGATATGTCATTATAAAGATTATGAGCTAGCAAAGAAAAAACTGCAAGGATATGAGCAATACTTGTCACACATTTTTGCAGACAGCCAAAGTGAGTTTAATGAGGACAACGTGCAATTACCGATTTTTGTATCGGCAAGCTTCCAAAAAGATACTGATGCCTTTGCATATAAATATTCTATAAAGAGGGATAGGTCAATTGACTTTTTATCGCTTAAACAAAAATATGCAATGAAAAAACTAGAGAATCTTGATTCTGATACTTTAACATATATCACAGGATTTCATAGTTTAAAAAACACTGATAAAGAACTTTTTTTTGGATATATTAAAGATAAAAAAGTTATTGTCTCTAATAGTAGGCAGTATGATACTAATGGTTATACTTGTATTGAGATTGGATGTAAGGATAATATCTTTGAAGAATTGGAAATATTAACAATTGAGAATTATGTAAAACATGTGATTAGGACTTGTGAAGATAAGTTGACAGATACTGAATTATCTAGAAGATTGGGTATCTCACGAAAAAGTATTTGGGAAAAACGAAAAAAATACTCTATGCAAAAAAAACGAAATTAGAAAATAATTTGTTAAATTTCTTTTAATATGTTTCAAATATTCTAAAATATGCATTAAAAATAGATATGAGAAAATCTTCAAGGAAATATAAATTTACCTGAGATATAATTTTCCTAATTTAATTCAACAAAAAGGCAAGCCTATGTCAGTAAAACAAATTTTCAACCCAAACAAAGAGTTTGCAAAGAGTGCAAGAATCAAGAACATGTGTGAGTATAAAGATTTACAGGACTATGCTACTGAAGACTATGAAGGTTTTTGGGGAGATATGGCTAAAGAGAAGATAGATTGGATTGAGCCATTCACAAATGTATTAGATGAGTCTAAGGCTCCATTTGTAAAATGGTTTGATGGTGGTAAACTAAATGTTGCTGCACAATGTGTAGACCGTCACTTAGATACTCGTAAAAATAAAGCGGCTATTATCTTTGAAGGTGATAGAGGTGATGTTCAAACTATTACATACCTTGACCTTTACAAACATGTTAATAGATTTGCAAACCTTCTTAAAGAAGATTTTGATGTAAAAAAAGGTGACCGCGTTGTTATCTATATGCCAATGATTCCAGAAGCTGCATATGCAATGTTAGCTTGTGCAAGAATCGGTGCAATTCACTCAATCGTATTTGGTGGATTCTCTTCTGAAGCACTAAAAGATAGAATTGCAGATGCCCAAGCCAAAGTAGTTATTACAGCTGATGGTGCATTTAGAAAAGAAAAGCCTTATATGCTAAAACCAGTTGTAGATGCTGCACTTGAAGGTGATACTCCAGTTAAGAAAGTTCTTGTTGTTGAGAGAAATCACGAAGATGTAACTTGGAAAGCAGGACGTGACTACTCTTACAATGAACTAATCAAAAATAAATCAGCTAAATGTGAAGCAGAAGTAATGGATGCAGAAGATCCACTTTTCTTACTTTATACATCAGGTTCTACTGGTAAACCAAAAGGTGTTCAGCATAACTCTGCTGGTTATATTCTTTGGGCTCAAATGACTATGGAATGGGTATTTGATGTTAAAGAGAATGACACTTACTGGTGTACAGCAGATGTTGGTTGGATTACAGGTCATACTTACATAGTTTATGGTCCACTTGCAATGGGTGCTACTACCGTAATGTTTGAAGGTGTTATTACTCACCCTGATGCTGGTCGTCCTTGGGCAATGGTTGAAAACCATAGAATTAATCAATTTTATACAGCTCCTACTGCGATCCGTGTTTTACATAAAATGGGTGAAAATGAACCGGCTAAATATGATATGAGTTCATTAAAAGTTCTTGGAACAGTTGGTGAGCCAATCGATCCTCCAGCATGGAAATGGTACTACGAAGAAGTTGGTCAAAGTAAATGTGCTATCGTTGATACTTATTGGCAAACTGAAACAGGTGGTCATGTTGTATCTCCACTTCCAGGTGCTACTCCAATTAAACCAGGTTGTGCAACACTTCCACTTCCAGGAATTATGGCTGAAATCTTAGATCCTGCTACAGGTGAAGTAACAGAACCTGGTGAGACAGGCTATATGTGTATCACTAAACCATGGCCTGCACAAATTCGTGGTGTTTGGGGTGATGAAGAGCGTTATGTTAAATCATACTTTGGTGATGTAGTTAAAGATGGCAAAGCAGTATACTTCACGGGTGATGGCGCAAGATACGATGAAGATGGTTATATAACTATTACAGGTCGTACTGATGATGTTATTAATGTATCTGGTCACCGTATGGGAACTGCAGAAGTTGAAGCAGCAATCATGAAACATGATAATGTAGCAGAAGTTGCAGTTGTCGGTAAGCCACATGAACTTAAAGGTGAGGGAATCTTTGCATATATTATATTAAAAGGTGAAGACAACTTAGGTGAAGAAGTAGAGATTATTAAAGAGATAAATAAAATCATCAAAAAAGAGATTGGTAATATTGCTCTATGTGATGATATGGTATTTGCACCAGGTTTACCAAAAACACGTTCAGGGAAAATAATGAGAAGAATCCTAAGAGCTATTGCTAAAGGCGAAGAAGTAACACAAGATATCTCAACACTAGAAGATCCTTCTGTTGTTGCTAAGATTGAAAGTATTGTTAAATCTTGTACTATTTAAATGCTATAATTTCATAATTAACTTTTAGAGAGATATTATGGAATTATGTGTTGCCCTAGACCTATCTACAAAAGAAGAGAATTTAGCTCTTGTCCAAAAAATTAAAGATCACGATGTCTGGCTTAAAGTCGGACTTCGTACCTACATCCGTGATGGCGAAGAGTTTTTAAAAGCTATCAAACAAATCAATCCTGACTTTAAAATATTTTTAGATTTAAAACTTTATGATATTCCAAATACTATGGCTGATTCTGCAGAATCTATTATGGGACTTGGCGTTGATATGTTTAATATACATGCAAGCGCTGGTCAAAGAGCCATGAAGACAGTAATGGAGCGTTTAGAAAAGTATGAGTCTCGTCCTATAGTTTTAGCCGTAACAGCTCTTACATCGTTTAGTGAAGATGAGTTTGCTGCCGTGTATGAAAAAGATATCGCTATTAAAGCCGACCAGTTTGCAAAAGATGCTATGGACAGTGGACTTGATGGTGTTGTATGCTCCGCGTTTGAGTCAGCTTCGATTAAAAATGTGACTAGTAAAGAGTTTATGACTTTAACTCCAGGGATTCGTCCTTTTGGTGAAGATGCTGGAGATCAAAAGAGAGTCGCAGATGTTGCATTTGCTAAAGAAGCACTTGTTGATTTCATCGTAGTTGGTCGTCCTATTTATCAGGCTGATAATCCATCAGATGTAGTCAAAAGAATATTAGAAAAGATTTAGTTCTCTTTTTTAATACTTTCTAAGAGCTCAAGATACTCTTTTGAGTGATGTGCAAACTTGACTAGCTTATTTCCTTTTAATCTATAAACTCCGGTAGAGTTTATAAAAGTATCCGCTTTGATATCATCTCTTATCTTTAGATTTAAAATTCTAAAACTGAGATTATCTAAAATAAGTGGCGATTTTCCCTCTTCTTTAAAATAACTCAGAACCATATGATAACCACCGTAATATCTCTCTTTCACAACCGTAATAAAAAGCTTTTTTTCATCAAACCCGAGTTTTATAAGTGAAAAATATTTTATAATTACATAATCCTCACAATCTCCATACCCAGCAATAAGAAACTCTTTAGGTGTAGCCCAGTGGTCTTCTTGTTTATTTATAATGTCATCATACTGAGGCAGGAGTTGATTAAAATAAAAGTTTATGCTTGTAAGTTGTTTCTTTTTAGAGTAACTTTGCATTTTTACTAGAGTTTTTTTATAGTCAATAATTCTGTTTTTAGCAATACGACCATTTTTACCTTTAATATTTTGCAATTCTGCTTTTGAAAAACTAGGATATGAGTCGGCAAAAAGAAGAGAGCCAAGAAGCAAAATAAATAAGAATTTTATAGTAAACTCCTCTTTTTAACAGTATTATAACTTTAAACAGTATAAATTACTATAAATATATGATTTTAAGCAGATTATTATAAACTAACCATTATAATCACGGTCTTCAAACGGAAAAGTGGGTGAGCGGCTGAAACCACATCCCTGCTAAGGATGCGTACGGGTAACTGTACCGAGAGTTCGAATCTCTCCTTTTCCACCACTTGAAGACCTACTACTACAACTGACTTCCAAGAGATTCACAAACATATATTTCAACCTTGATTTCACTTCACTAAACTTAAACTGTTTCAGCAGATAAAAAGTGACATAAGACTATATTTTCAAAAAATGAAATCACTCTACAAATAACAAAAGGTATCAAAGCTTGACAAACGATTACAACGATTTACAGATCCTTAGATCTATCAAAGAAAATGTTTCCCAACCTTCTATTGCCAAAGAGATAGGTTTTAGTGTAGGTAAGGTTAACTTTATACTTCAAGCCCTTATAAAAAAAGGTCTTATTAAAACAGAAAAGTTTATGACTTCAAACAACAGAATGAAGTATTCCTATCTCCTTACAGATAAAGGTATAAAAGAGAAAATGAGCCTAAGCGAAAAGTTCATCATTATAAAAAAAGCAGAATACGAAGAACTTCAAAAAGAACTAGAACTCGATACCAAAAAATGGGGGTAAATTAAATGATTGAAAATTCAAAAAAAATACTTGCAACGGGTGGAGCAGGCTACATTGGTTCACATACTCTCATCGCACTTGATAAAGCAGGCTATGATTTGTCGTCTATGACAATCTTTGTAACTCTTCAAAAGAGTCTCTAAAAAGAGTAGCTTATAAAATAGTACAAAGACGAGCAGGTGATATAGCAAAATACTTCGCAAAACAAGAGTGTCTTCATAGATTCAAGTCCTAATAACTTTAGATAAGATAGAAAAAACTGTACGGGATTCATTGAAAGATTATGCAAAAGCACAGCTGACTTTGATAGGTCAGCAAATGATGTTGTCTAGGTGAGGCTAAAGCAACACTTCCGATGCCATACGAGGTTATTGGTGAGGCTACAGAAAAAAATTTAGTTTTTTTCTAAGTTGTGCTTTAGCACTGAAAGCCACACTAACCAATGGCATGCTCCACTCTGAGGTGCGCCTTGATATCAAAAAACTTGGCAAATTGCAATAATATTGAATCTATTTCTCTTTTATGTTAAAATACAGTAGATTTAGTCAAAGGATATAAAAGTGAAAATTATAATTTTATTAGTATTGGGACTTAGTTTTTTATTTGGAAGTATAGACTTAAATAGTGCTGGAGTAAAAGAGTTGACAGTACTTAAAGGTGTTGGTGTTAAAAAAGCAGAGGCTATTGTCGCTTATCGAAAAACAGACTGTTTTAAGAGTATTGATGAGATAGTCAAAGTAAAAGGTATCGCTCAAAAAACTTTAGAAAAAAATAGAGCTAACTTAACAGCTTCAAAGTGCAAAAACTAAAATGAAATTTGCAGATCCTAAAAATGACTCTGAAGAAAAACTAGTTACTTCGTATGATTGAATTTGCAAGTGGCTCTATATAATATGATATAATCTCAATACTAAAAATCATCCCAAAAGTTGGTATATGCAATCATCAGATGTAAGCGGTATTTTAAATAACAAAGATAGACTTTTAACTCAAACCTATTTTGATTTGCAGAGGTTTTTTGAAGACAAGTATGGTCATGATACTGTTGTATTTATGGAAATAGGAACTTTTTACGAAGTCTATGAAGTAAACAACGATGATGAACAGATTGGTAAGGCTAAAGAGATAGCTGAACTACTTAACATTCAACTTACAAAAAAAAATAAATCCATCATAGAAAACTCCGATAAAAATCCACTATTAGCAGGAGTACCTGCAGTATCGTTTGAACGCTATCTAAGTAGAGTTATTAATGAGCAAAAATATACGGTTATAGTTGTCAAACAAAAAGGTAATCCTCCAAAAATTAGTCGTTATATTTCACAAATTGTCTCACCCGGGACAAATTTTGAGCATATAGTAGATAATGACGACAATTACATAGTCTCACTCCTTGTAGATAAACATAGAGGTATTTACAATGTTGGATATTCAGCTATAGATGTAACAACAGGAAAAACCTTTCTCTATGAGACTCATGGAACGAGTGAAGATCCAGCTTATGCCCTTGATGAAGTCTTTAATCTTTTAAATATTTATAGAACTAGTGAGGTTGTAGTAACATTTTTAGACGGCATCCAAGATCAACGCCATGTAATGAGTTACTTAGAAATACCAGATCACTATCACTATAGTATAAATAACCAGAGACCTAAAATAGACTTTCAAAATGACCTTTTTCGTGAGGTTTATCAGATACAATCTCTTCTATCACCAATAGAGCATTTAGACCTAGAACGCTCTCCAATGATAACAGAAGCACTGGCAATTTTAATTCATTTTGTAATAGAACATGATTTGCATATAGTTCAAAAACTATCTCTTCCAAGACTTATAGATAATCGTCGTTTTATGTACCTTGGAAACTCTGCATTAGAACAGCTCGGAATTATTTCTAAGGATAAAAAAGAGTTTACACTTCTTCGTATGATGGATAAGAGTGCTACAGCAATAGGACGGCGTTTACTTAAAGAGCGTCTACTTAACCCAATCCTTGAAAAAGATGAACTTGAACGCCGTTATAACCTTATTGAAAGAGTATCTTCTCATGTTCGCTATCTTGATGAGAACATGCGCGGTATTTATGACCTTGAGAGACTCTCACGACGTTTAGACTTAGGGCGGCTACACCCTTTTGAAATGAATCATGTTTATGACTCTCTTTTGAATATTAAAGAGCTAATGGCTTATGTGAAAAAGTATAAGATTCAACGTACTCCTTTTCAAGAGAGTGAGTTAGATGAGTTTATACGCGACATTAACAAAAGCATAGACCTTGACGTATCACGGCGTTTTACAAACAACACAGTAGATGAGAACTTTTTGATGAGTGGTGTCGATGAGGCAGTTGATACACTTGTTCATGAAAACTCTACTATGCTTATCGTGTTTAAAGATATCATAAAAAAGATTGAGCTTATGCTCTGTGAGGTAAACGCGGGCAGTTCAAATCGCCATGTCACTCTTGGCCTTTTAGAAAAAGAGGGTTACTATATCTCTTTGAGTAAAAACAGATACTCAATGATAGAGGCCGCGTTTAAGGCTGATGAAGATTTTGCAAAGTTTAGTGTTAAAAAACTTACAAATAATGTAAAAATAACTTCAGAGTTTACCGACAACCTCTCTGACAAGATTATGAAGAATCGTCGTAAAATAATAAGTCTTGTAAAAGATAGATATATTCAACTTCAAGCACTATACGAGAGACGATACTCTCTACTTTTTGATAGAGTTATAGCCTATGTAGCGGATTTAGATGTTGGAGTTAGCTCTTCAAAAGTATCTCAAGAGTATAAACACTCCCGTCCTATGATAGTTGAAGTAAAAGATGATGAAAACTTTATGCAGGTAATGCAACTTCGTCATCCACTTATTGAAACGCAAGAGAGAGGTGGGATTTATATTCCTAATGATATCGTTATGGGTACTCGTGACTATATGGACCTTCCACATCCCAAGACGGTTATGCTTGATGTTAATGTTCATGATGGACATGATATTAATGGTGTTTTACTCTATGGAATTAACTCTAGTGGTAAATCATCTCTTATGAAGAGTATAGGAATAGCCGTTTTAATGGCACAGTCTGGCTTTTTTGTCTCAGCAGCTGCAATGAAATTTTCTCTGTATGATTCACTTTTTACTCGTATAGTCTCAAAAGATAATCTTGCCAAAGGCCTCTCAACTTTTGCAGTAGAGATGTTAGAGATGAAAAATATTTTCAATCGTGCAACAGTTCGTTCACTTGTTTTAGGTGATGAGATTAGTCATGGAACTGAAACACTCTCTGGTGTCGCCATAGTTGCAAGTGCTATTATAAAACTAGCTAAGCTGCGTTCACTCTTTTTGTTTGCAACGCACCTGCACCAACTCTCAACAATGAAAGAGATTACATCTTTAGATAATGTAGTAGATTTACATTTAAGTGTTGAGTATGATGAAACAAAAGACACACTTCTTTTTAACCGCGTTTTACAAGCTGGAAGTGGAAGTAGCATTTATGGTTTAGAATTTGCAAAGTCACTGCATATGGATGAAGAGTTTTTAAATACGGCAAATACAATTCGTAAGCGTTTAGCGAATGATTTTGATGAACTTGAACTTCTTGTGAAGAAAAAGAAATCAAAATACAACAAAGACCTCTATGTAACTAAGTGTGTAATCTGTGGGGCAGTAGCTGAGGATGTACATCATATATCACAGCGTTCACTTGCAGATAAGGCAGGTTTTATTGGACATTTCCATGAGAACCACAAACATAACCTAGTACCACTCTGTAAAGAACACCATAATCAAATCCATGATGGTAAACTAAGAGTAGATGGTTTTATGATGACTTCAAATGGCTTAGAGTTACAGTTCGAAGAGCAGATGAATAAACCAAAAGTAGCTAAAGTAGAAGTACCTATAATAAATGAAAAAGTTGAAGTGAGAAAACAAGAGGAAAAACCAAAGCCTTTTGTTTTGGATGATTGGTAGGTCTATGAAAAACTCTATATTATAAGACATGCAAAATCGAGCTGGAAAGATACATCGAGGATATTTATGAGGCTAGTTGCGAGAAGTTACACGAGATATTAAAAGAGTTGGATAATAAACATAGTGGGGTGAGATAACATCTGATAATGCTAAATTGATATCTTTTGAGTATCCAAAGAAACATCTATAGTTTTAAGGTACTAAATATAAAAAAATAAATCGCTTTTTAAAGAGAATTTAGATTAAATAAACGAATGATTTATAAAGAGACCTACAGAAAACTAAAAAAAAATATCATTATTGTCGAATCAAAAGAAGAGATGCTTGAAATACCATCTACTTTTTTAAGATTTGATCCGCATCCCTATCAGTTGTTAAATGCACCCTATGGAGATAAGTCTCCATTTTTTCTTAGAGAAGATGTATTAAGACGTCTAAAACTTGCTCAAGAGAAGCTTTTGCTACTTAAACGCGGTTATAAGCTTAAAATATTTGATGCTTATAGACCATTAGAAGTACAGTCTTTTATGATTGAGCATGATAAAAATAGATTGAGCTTGGAGATGTTTGATACAGCATTTGATAAACTGACAAAAGAGAAACAAGATGAGGTTGTGAGTATAGTTTTAAGTTTTTGGAGTCCAATAAGTAAGGATGCTGCTTTAAATCCACCTCCACACTCAACAGGTGGGGCATTGGATTTAACTATAGTTGATGCTGATGGCATAGCTCTTGATATGGGTACACAAGTAGATGAACTTACAGAGGCTTCTGCGTCAGATTTTTATAAAGATTCAAATAATCTATATGAAAAGAATAGAGACCTGCTTAAAGAGGTAATGAGTTTTGCATCTTTTACACAACTCCCAACAGAGTGGTGGCATTTTTCATATGGTGAGCAAATCTGGGCAATTGATAATAATACAAAAGCCAAATATGGAATTTATATTAAAAGTGTATAATTCACTTTAAAATACGAGGAAATTAATATGAAGAAATTAACTTTAGTTCTAGGCATAGCAGTTGCACTACTATTTACAGCCTGTACTCAAGAGACTCAAAATAAACTAGGTCGATCTATCCAAAACTGGACGGGAACGGATGGTGTTTTAGATATTTATATGGGCGAAAAACTAGTAAAAAGATTTATTAAAATCGATAAGCTCTCAACTGCAGAAAGTACAAATGGAACATCTGCAAGAACTTACCGTTACGGTTACGGTTATTTTGATGAAAATCAGAACTATATAGTTGACAACGGTGAGAAGAAACTTTACTTTGAGATAAGTGATTATGCTACACCTTATATTTTTTACGATAATCCGGGACAATAAAGCAAAAAATGAATACTATAGAACTATTTAAATTCTTAATAGAATCAAAAAGTGAAACACCAGACGATGGAGGATTGCTTGATTTTATAGAAGAATATCTCTCTGATTTTACAGCAATTCGTATAGATGTGGAAGACGTAAAAAATCTTTTTATATATAAAAAGTTTGGAGAGGGAGATCATCTCTCATTTGCTGGGCATGTAGATGTAGTTCCTGCTGGAAAGTCTTGGGATACGGATCCATATAAATTAGTAGAAAAAGATGGCTATTTATATGGTCGTGGAACACAAGACATGAAGAGTGGAGTAGCCGCGTTTACACAGGCTGTTAAAGAGACAACGAGTTTTAATGGAACACTTTCTCTTCTTCTTACTTCTGATGAAGAGGGCGATGCTCACTATGGAACGATTGAAGTTTTAAAGTATTTAGAAAAAGAGGGGAACTTACCTGATTATGCAGTAGTAGCCGAACCTACATGTGAAGATAACTTTGGTGATGCTATCAAAGTTGGGCGACGTGGTTCTATAAACGGTTACATTACAATAAAAGGGAAGCAGGGACACGCTGCATATCCTGAAAAAGCCATTAACCCTATACACCTACTTGCACCGCGTTTAGAAGCTATGGCTGGAATACACCTAGACAATGGTGATGAGTTCTTTTCTCCTAGTATTTTTGTCATAACAGATATTCGTTCGGGTATGGAAGTTACAAATGTAACACCAAATGAATTAAAGATGATGTTTAATGTAAGAAATACAACTCTTACAACTCAAAAAGAAGTTACTACATTTGTTGCAAAACATTTAGATGGGCTAGAATATAATCTTCGTCTTACACAGGGCTCTTATCCATTTCAAACAGATACAGATACTAAGGTAGTTAAAACTATAGATAAGTCTATAGAAACTATTACAGGTATAAAGCCTAAGCACTCTACAGCAGGTGGAACAAGTGATGCAAGGTTTATGGCACCAATGGGTATCAAAGTAATAGAGTTTGGCGTAAAAAATGACACTATTCACTCTGTAAATGAGAGAACAACTAAAAAAGAAGTAGAAGACTTGTATAAAGTTTTCAAAAACTTAATAGATATATGGGAATAAGATGATAAAACACATATTAATAATAATGGCTTTTACTACTATGCTTTTAAGTGCAAACCTTGACTGGAGTAGTGACTATAAAAAGGCTTTAACAGAGGCAAAATCTCAAAATAAAGATGTATATATGTTGATAACATCTTCAAATTGTAGATGGTGTAGAAAATTTGAGTCACAAACTCTTCAAGATAAGAGTGTTATTAAGAGATTAGAAGAACAGTATGTTCTTTTACATATAGATAGAGATAAGAACTATTTTCCATCAAAGTTTAAAAGTAAACGTGTTCCAAGACACTATTTTATTACGAGTAAGGGTGAAATAATTTACTCATTTTTAGGTTTTTGGGAAAAAGATGATTTTTTCTCATTTTTAAAAGATGTAGACGATAAACGATAAAATTAAGGAAAATATATTAGATGAAATTCGTACAAACAGATAGAGCACCATCAGCAATAGGTCCATACTCTCAAGCAGTAGTCGCAAATGGTATGGTTTATACTTCAGGTCAAATTGCATTAACACCAGAGGGTGTTATGTTAGAAAATGATGTTGTTATTCAAACAAAACAGGTGTTAAAAAATTTACAAGCAGTTTTAGAAGAGGCTGGTAGTTCAATGGATTTAGTACTTAAGACGACAATTTTTATAGATTCAATGGACTCGTTTGTAATAATCAACGAAATATATGAAGCCGCTTTTGGTTCTCACAAACCAGCTCGTGCAACCGTAGCTGTTAAAACTTTACCCAAAAATGCTCTAGTTGAGATAGATGCAGTAGCATTACTTAAGTAATTAAATAAAACTTAAAGCTAAAGTGGGTATAATTCCGCACTTTTTAGTAGAATTATAAAGATTTAAGGACCGTATATGTACGCAATAATTAAAAATGGTGGTAAGCAATATAAAGTTGAAGAGGGTGATGTTCTATTATTAGACAAAATGTCTCTTGAGCCAAAAGCTACAATCGAAATTACAGAAGTTTTAGCAGTTAATGCTGGTGAACTTAAAATGGGAGCTCCTTTTGTTGAAGGCGCTGTTGTAACTGCTGAAGTTATCAACGAAGGACGTGACAGAAAAGTTGTAATTTTCAAAAAACGTCGTCGTAAAGATAGTAAAGTTAAAAGAGGTTTCAGAAGAGACTTTACTCGTGTTCGTATCACGAAAATAGCTGCATAAGC
>CAZPRE010000026.1:0-15509 GCA_964588875.1 uncultured Sulfurimonas sp.
AAACCATTGTCTTGAGATGTAAGGCTCAACGATGTTTTTACATCTGTAACAGTGACCTACTTGATGTTTATGGTCTTCTATCTTAGTAATAAATCCCTCTTCATCAAGGCGTTTAACAATGATGTCACGAGCTTCCATGCGCTCTAAACCTCTAAACTCACCAGCATAGTCGTTTAAAATTCCTTTTTCATCAAAAACAGTAATGAATTCTAAGTTATGGCGTTTACCAACTTCGTAGTCATTCTGGTCATGTGCAGGAGTTACTTTTACAACGCCAGTTCCAAAATCCATATCAACATGAGTGTCAGCGATAATTTTTACCGTTCTATCTAAAAGTGGAAGTTTTATCTCTTTTCCAATTAAATCTTTAAAGCGCTCATCATCTGGATGAACCATAACTGCTGTATCACCAAAATATGTTTCAGGTCTTGTAGTTGCTACTTCAACAGAGCCGCTTCCATCAGCAAAAGGGTAGGTCATATAGTAAAACTTACCATCATGATCTTCATGTTCAACTTCGATGTCACTAAGTGCACCATCGTGAGTACACCAGTTAACCATATAATTTCCACGTACAATTAAACCATCGTTGTAAAGCTTAACAAAAGCCTCTTTTACAGATTTTTTAAGACCAGCATCCATTGTGAAGCGTTCTCTTTCCCAAGCAGGAGATACACCCATAACACGTAGTTGTTCTGTCATAATTCCAGCAGATTCTTCTTTCCAAGCCCAAGCACGCTCTAAAAATTTCTCACGACCTATCTCTTCTTTTGTTGTGCCCTCAGCAAGTAGTTGTTTTTCTACAACATTTTGAGTAGCAATACCTGCATGGTCAGTCCCTGGTTGCCAGAGAGTTTTGTACCCATCCATACGTTTATAACGAGTAATAATATCTTGGAGTGTAAAAGTAAGTGCATGACCAATATGAAGACGACCAGTAACATTTGGTGGAGGCATCATAATTGAGAAGTTTTTTCCCTCTTGGGCAATAGCTTTGTTGCCATCAACCTCGAAATACTTTCTATCTTCCCATATTTTGTAAAATTGTTTTTCTATTATTTGTGGTTCGTAAGCTTCTGATGCCATATAATCGCCTTAAAATATCTGATTTAAATTGCGCGATTATATCTAAAGAGAGGTGAGGTTTTGCTTATACTTCGATTCAGGTGATTCTTTTTTTAATCTCTATTTTATCTTCATATTGACTTATCTGTCTCACCCTAGTTGAATTACAGACATTTATTTGCATAGAAATTTAAATAAATATAGGTATAATCGCGCTCTTAAATATAAAGGAGTGCAGTTTGCCATTATCACGTTTGAATGAAGAACAGTATGCTGCTGCAACTTCCAAAGATTTACAAAACCTTATTATAGCCTCAGCTGGAACAGGTAAGACTTCTACGATTGTTGGACGAATAGGCCATCTTCTAAATAATGGGATAAAACCTGGGGAAATTTTACTGCTAACCTTTACGAATAAGGCTGCAGCTGAGATGGTAGCTCGTGTGGCTGAGTATTTTGGAAGTGATATAGCAACAAATATTGATGCAGGAACCTTTCATGCTGTATCTTATAGATGGCTCAAAAAACAGGATCATAAAGTTGTTTTAAAACAGCAACGCGAGCTTAAAACTCTTTTTCGTTCGGTCTTTGAAAAACGTTCATTTATGCAGATAAACGCGGAGGTAACTCCTTATGGTGGAAATCACCTTTATGATATGTACTCTTTTTATCAAAACACCGAAATGAATAACAACTTTGAAGATTGGGTAAAAGAGAAATATCCAGACCATGAGGGTTTTGCCCTTATTTATGCAGATATTGTAGATGAGTTTGAAAATCTAAAAAAAGAGTATGGTTTTGTAAACTTTAATGACCTTTTACTAAATTTTAGAGAGATGTGTAAAACAAAGAACTTAGGCTACAAAGAAGTACTTGTTGATGAGTACCAAGATACAAATGCTCTCCAAGGTACACTTATAGATGCAATGCATCCGCCATCGCTTTTTTGTGTTGGAGATTATGATCAGAGTATTTATGCATTTAATGGAGCAGATATTTCTATTATTGGTTCGTTTAATACAAAGTTTCCTGATGCTAAGGTACATACTTTAACTAAAAATTATCGCTCCGCTGCTCCTATACTCTCTCTTGCTACAAAAGTTATAGAGCATAATGAGAGAATTTATCCTAAAAAGTTAGAGGTGACAAGAACACAAAATACTCACTCTCCAAAACTTTTAGTTTATGATGAGCTTTTTGATCAATACCATGCAATGGCAGCTCAAATCCGTGACTCTCAAACACCAAGAGAGGAGATAGCAGTTATCTTTCGTAATAACTCTTCGGCTGATGGTATTGAGGTAGGTCTTCGTGAGTTAGACATTCCATGTAAACGCAAGGGTGGAACTTCATTCTTTGACTCACGTGAGGTCAAAGCTATTCTAGATCTCTATACACTATTAATAAACGAGTCAGACATGATGGCATTTATACATCTTTTTGAGTTTGCACGTGGCATAGGTTCTGCGATGGCAAAAGAGATGTATATAGCACTTAAGGGCTTAGGGCAGGGAAGTATCTTTTATGGTCTCTATGCACCTGATGAGTCTGTTAAAAATCCATTCGAGAAGAGAAAACTAAATCATCAACTTGGTCTCTTTGATGACTTTTTAGAACTAGGTGCAGTTGGAAAGTATGCAAAACTTGGGTTTGAAGCAAAGTTTATGAAGAACCCTGTACTTAAACATCCAAGACTTACAAAAGATTCGGCTACTTTTTTACATAATTTTTATCTTTTATATAAAGAGTTAAAGGGGATAAAACAGCCTCGTACTATTGTTCGTAAAATTGCCTCATCTGCATTTTTTAAATACATCTCTGATACTCTCTCAACAAAAAGGGCAATGCTTAAAGATGGTAGCATAGATGAGAAACAAAAAACAGAGTCTTTAACAAGAATAGAGCGAAAAATGCTTCTTTTAGAAGAGCTGTCTAAACCGTACTCTCAGCACGAGAGATTCTTAAACGCGATGATACTGGGCTCTTCTGACTTAACACAAGGTGAGGGTGTAAATCTTCTAAGTGTTCATGCTTCAAAGGGACTTGAGTATAAAGAGGTTTATGTAGTTGATTTGATGGATGGGCGTTTTCCAAATAGAAAACTTATGCAACGCGGTGGAAGTTTAGATGAAGAGCGACGTCTCTTTTATGTAGCGGTCACACGGGCTAAAGATATTCTCTACCTCAGTTATGCTAAGTATGACAAGATTAAAAAGGCTAACTTTATGGCTTCACAGTTTCTTTATGAAGCTGGTCTTGTGCCAAAAGATGAAGCATATAGAGCCTTAGTCTTAAAAGAAATGGATAAGGACGAAGAATAGCCTAAGCTACTCCCTCTGCTCTCATCTTCCTTACTTCCATAAAGTAGGAATGTCCTAAATAAATCACATAAAATATTGCTGTAAAAAATATAGCAAATGGTATAAGTGAAATAAGGTAGAGACCTAGAGTCTTTAATCTTATTGTATTTGCATGAAAATACTTTATCTTTTTATCTTCGACTTTTGTGCATATATTTGATGCTACATCAAAGGTCATCATTTTATGAAAAAAGTAATACAAAGGAAGGTTAAATGCGACTATGTTCACAAGAGGTATAAAGTACAAGGGAAAGAGGACTATAAAGAGTAATAACATTATCATAGCCCATTTTATAACAGCTAATAGACCTGTGATAATATTTGAATAACCTATCATCTCCACATCTTCATAGTGACGGCGTTGTAGTTCACGAAGCACCAAAGGAGTCATAAAACCTATAACTATGATAGCTACAAATATAGACATGTAAAGCACTAAAAAACTACCAAGAGTATAAACTAAAAAGGTAGCTATCCAAGAAGTTATAGCATGGCTCATTAAAAATTTAATGATAGCAGTTCCCTCAAGTTGTGCTGAAAAACTATCTGTATGAGGTATGCCATTTTGAATAGATGTTTCAGTAGTCTGAACATCCATACTTCCAAGAGAATCTAATCCAGCTCCAGCCACAACGAAAAAGAGAAGGTAAATAAGTACAATCGTTCCAAGAAAAGGAAGGATAGAATATTTGAGCATTTTTGATGTAAAAAGATCTTTTATACTGAGTAGTAAAACACTGTTCTCGCTATTCATCTACGAATTATCTTTTATGATTTTAAATGAATTGGTAATATCCTCTTCACTCATTGCACCAGCTTTATAAAAAAGTAGTTTACCATCTTGAGAAAATATTAAAATATTTGAAGAGTCATCAGCTATTTCCCACTCATTTACTAAAACACTTGCTTTGTCTTTGACATAAATAGTATTTGGAAATTCTTCTTGTTTATCTTTTAAAATAGACTCAATTACAAAGTTTGGTTTCCAAGTAGCTGCAAGGTTAATGATTGCAATACTCTGAAAACTTAATCTTTTAGCATCTTTTTCGGCTTTAAGAGCTTGAGAATAGTGCTCATTTATATCTTTCTCATCTGGGTCAACATAAAACATTACAAACACTTTATCTTTAATTGTAGATGATTTCCACTCACTACCATCTATAACCATTCCCCCATTTTCTCCTTCAATAGATACACTTTTAGGTACTTCACCAACACTTAGTGCTGATAGACTAAGTGTAATTAGTATTGATGTTACTATTACTTTTAATTTCATTTATTGCTCCATAATTTTTGATTTAGTTTTAACTCTTCTATTATCCCGATGGCTAAATGAAGTGTTTTTACATATTCCATCGCTATTTTATACTCTAATAGTGAACGAAAGATAGATGGTTCAAATAGATCTTTATTATACTCTATAGCCATATGAATTGAATTACCTATAAAAGAGATATATAGGGGGTGCTCTGACTTTTTAGAAAAAATCAGTAATCTCTCCATGAGTGAGTGTGAAAGAATGTATATAGCAATTATGACATTATGACTTGTTAATGCTCTTTGCTGCTACATAGGCACTTGCCCAGGCCCAAGCAAAATTGTATCCACCGCGTTTACCAAGAACATCTAAAACTTCACCACAAAAGAAAAGATTATGACATTTTAAAGATTCCATAGTTTTTGGGTTTATCTCTATTGTATCAATTCCACCACCACTCACTTCTGCATGACGAAAACCGTGAGTATCACTCACCTCAAAACGCCAATTTAGAAGAGTATTCGCAATCTGTTTAGTCATTTTTGTATGAACTTCTTTGGCTATGAGCTCGGGAGATAGTTTTAAAACTTCTATAACCCCAAGAGCAATTTTAGTAGGAACAAGTCCAAGTAAAATATCTAATAGGGTAAACGCGGGTCTACTCTGTGCAAGTTTAGAGATATGCATTGAGAGTTTTTGCATAGTAAAAGAAGGGAGCAAATTTATTGAAATATCTACCGCATTGTAGTTTAACAGAGCCAGACTAGCACTTTGAGAAATATCAAGTATTGCAAAACCAGAAACACCATAGTTAGTAAAGAGTATATCTCCACTACAAGAGTGCTCTTTTTTATTGTTAATAAGAAGTGTAACTTCACCATTAATCTTAGCACCACTCATCTTATGTGCAATAGCTGAGTCTAGATGAAATTGAACTAAAGATGGATATGTTGGAACTATTGTATGTCCAAACTCTTTTGCAAAGTTCTGCCCATCATTGTTACCACCTAAGTGGCTTGCCGCCTCTGAACCTGTTGCGACAATAACACTATGATATTTCTTTAGAAGCTCTTTTATATCTGCTATTTTTTTATCAGTGTGAAAAATAACTCCAAGACTTTTTGCATAATCTTCATATATTTTTGCTACAGATTTTGCTTCATTACTAAGAGGGTAAACACGGCCATCTTCTTTAATATCGAGCAGAAGACCAATAGAAGTGTTGAATTTAAGAAACTCGTTAAAACCAAACTCTTCTAAGGCATACTCGACAAATTCGCTATTGTCTGAGAAAAAGTCATTTTTGTCAATGTTGGTGTTTGTAATGTTACATCTACCGTTACCTGAAACTAAAATTTTTTTAGCAGGTTTGGAGTTTTGCTCATATATGTCAACTTTGTTACCGGCTTGTGCGATAAAAATTGCAGACAAGAGACCGGATGCACCAGCACCTATAATCGCTACATTTTTTATCATTTAAAGAGTCACTATCTTTGCACCAAAGCCACCTAAGTGTTGTGGTGCATCATCAAACTTTTTGACTCTTGGATGTGCAATAAGAAAGTTTTTAACCGCATAGGAGAGTTTTCCAGTTCCAATACCGTGATAGATAATAATTTCATCCCAACCATTAATAAGTGCATCTGATAAAAACTTATCAAGTACTTCGCAGGCTTCATCAGCTCTCATACCGTGTAAATCACATTTAAGACCAGATCTTTTTTCTACATTTAGTTTTATATTTGTTTGTGCTTTTTGTTTAATAATTTGAGTATGTTTGAGATGTTTAGTTTTAACCCTAACCCTCATGCCATCAACCTCAATAGTAGCTTCATTTTGCCCTTTCATAGAGATGATAATACCTTTTTGAGAGTGGTATTTTACGCTCTCTCCAACATGGAAAGGAACATTTCTCTTAAGCTCTTCTTCTGCTTTTTCTTTTGGAAGAGTTTTATTAGCCTTATTCATAGCTCTGTGAATAGATTGTGAATCTCCAGCCTTAGCCGCTGATTTTGCTTCACCAATGGCTACTTCATAAGAGCGTTTTAGTGCGGCTCTTTGTTCGTCTAACTCTTTAAAAAGTTTTTCTCTCTGCTCTTTAATTCCAATCTCTTTTAAACGCAGATCGTCTAGTTTGTCATCAACTTTTTTATGCTTTTGTTTCAACTCGCGTTCAAGCTGAGAACCGCGCTCAATAAGCATACTTAGCTTTTCAGAGTTATCCCCATAAACAGCCTTAGCTTCTTTGACGATAGTGTTTGAAATACCGTAACGACTTGCAGTCTCAAAAGCATAACTCTTACCGATAATTCCTTGCATAAACTCGTAGGTTGGTTTTCTTGCATCTTCATCGTAAATTGCAGCCATAAGTTCAACGTCATCACGATCAGCCATTAGTGCAGCTAGGCGTTTATGGTGAGTTGTTACAACTACTTTTTGACCGCGTTTAATAAGGTCGTCTAGGATTACTTTAAAAAGGGCTGCTGCTTCATCAGAGTCAGTTCCTAGTTCTATCTCATCAACACCAACTAGAGCTGACTTATGCTCAAATATACGAGAGAACTCTTGCATGCGACCAGCAAAGGTAGAAATATCATTCTTAACATTCTGAGGGTCATCTATTATGGCTAAAACTGATTTGAAAGAACCTATATGAGACTTAGCTTCATTTAGCTTCATAGGGATGATGTATTTAGCCATAAACGCGGAGGCAAGGATGCTTTTTAAAAGCATAGTTTTACCACCCGCGTTTACACCAGTAATCATAAGTATATTTTTTGAAAAATCTACATCAACAGGCTTGGCATTATGAAGAGCAGGGTGAACAAAACCATTCAAAACTATTCTTGAATCGGATTTTGATTTAAGAAGTTGAAGGTTTTTACTCTTTGCAAAGAGAACACGTGCTTGATAGTTGTCAAACTTTGTAAACTCTTTATCTATAAACGCGATAAAAGGTTGAAGCTCAGCTAGAGTAGCGGAGAACTCTTTTGCATAAGTGTAAAAGATAGCCTCTCTCTCTTGTTCTATAAATCTTATCTGCTCTTTAGATTTGAGTATGGAGTCTGGAGATACATAAAAAAATCCACCAGTACTTCTTCCTACAACAGCTCCTTTGAGTACATGGTTAAATCCACCACGAACTAAAAGACACTCTTCGTTGTTTAAAAAGTGAACCTGAGTATCTACTAGATAACCTGCCAGTTTTGAACTGCCCATCATTCTTTTAAGAGAGCCAGACATATTGTTTTTATGCTCTTTGATTCTTGCGCTTAGACCAAAAAGAGTCTCATCTAGGTTCTCTTCAAACTTGCCATCTTTTGTAAAATACTTCTCAACCTGAGTAAACTTTTCATCGATGATAAACTTACTCATCCATTCGCCAAGTAAGCCATCAAGTTCACGATTTTTGAAGTAACGGAAGTAGCGAACGATTTTTACTATTTCAAAAATCTGTTCAAAATTTAAGACACCGCGTTTTTTGAGATGCCCTTTAATATGGAAAAAATCAGAAATTTTTGGAGGGGAGTTAAACTCTATCTTATCTAATGCTTTTATATAACGAAAGTGAAGCTCTTGGTCACCCTCAATATAGAGTTCATGCTCACGAGAGAAGAAGTTTTTAAACTCTTGTATGTGCTGTTCTAAATCGAGTTGTGTTATTAACAGCTCGATCTTAGATTTTTTAGAACTCTCTACTCGCAACTTGAAACACTAATCATTTGAGCATAATTTGGAGAATCTTTACGACCAATAAAAGTATATGTCCCTACACTTAGTGTGTAGTTGGAATTATTTACATCAAGACCATTACATTTTACTGTTTTGTTTTGATTGAATTTTAGGACAACATTCATCATCTGATCTCTTTGAGAAGAGGAGTATGAGTTAAACGCGATAGCTCCAAATATAACTGTTAGTACTATAATAGTAACAATAATTTCTTGTTTTTTTGTAAGTTGTGTAAAATATTTTATAGCTAGAAACAAAAGTCCAACTACAACTAGTCCAAGTATGTATGCCACTATGCAGTTCCTCTTATTTGGTATGTAATGTCACCAGCACCAAAGCCTACGATAAGACCTCTGTCTAAAGTTTTTAAATTTTTTTTGTCTTTTACTACTGTAATTGTATTGTTTGCTCTTGTGATTTTATCAGCCATTATAAGATTATATCGTTTAAACTTCTCTTGAAAGTCTATATCGCGTTTAGCCTCACCAGCTTCCCAAACAGGAAGAATTATAAGCTCCTGTGCCCCATCAAAACATTTGATGAATTCTTCAAGGTTATCAATAGTTCGAGAGTATTTGTGTGGTTGCCAAATAGCTGTAATTTTATCAAAACCTTTTAAATGAGCATACTCTTTAAGTGATTGAAAAGTTGCTTTAATCTCCGTAGGGTGATGAGCATAATCATCAATAATAACTCGGTTACTCTCAAGCCCAACAATGTCAAAGCGCTTCTTAATGCCTTTGAAGCCTAAGAGGTTTTCTCTAATCTCTTCTATATCCATAGATTCATTTGCAGCCATAATTGCTAAAGAGGCATCGAGTGCTATATGCTCTCCAAATCCCCAAACATCAAAGCTACCAAGGTCCTTAAGAGTAAATCTAGTGTGTGGTTCATTCTCTATAAGTACATATTCAATATTTGAGATATCTTTACTTGGGTATAACCAATCTGCATCTATTTCATTTATAAGCGTTGAGAGGAAACTATCCTCTGCGTTTAAAACACGACACTTTGCACTTTTAATAAACTTTTTGTACGAGTCAAAAAAGAGATCATAGTTATAGTCGTAATACTCCATATGCTCTGGTTCAGCATTGATAACTATTGCACAGTGAGGATTAGAGTTTAAAAAGCTTCCATCGCTCTCATCAGCTTCAAAAAGCATGACGTCTGTAGTTTTTGTATATCTAACATTTGAGCCAAATGCTTTTGATTCAGCACCAATAATTGCAGAACCACACATAATAGATGTAAGAATCGCAGTTGTCGTACTTTTACCATGAGCACCAGCTACAGCATAGACTTTTCTGTCATTTAAAATATGAAGAAGAGCTTCTCTACGAGCGAGAACTTCTATACCCTTGGCTTTTGCAGCAATGATTTCTGGATTATCAGGACGTATAATAGCAGAGTGAACAACTAAGTCTTGGTCTGTTATAGAGGAAGCTTGTTGTGGAACACTTACTTTGATACCCATATCTGCAAGTTTTTTTGTTATAAGGCTCTCAGCCATATCAGAACCACTAACTTCATGACCGTTAAAGTGCATATACTGCGCTAGTCCAGAAATACCAATACCACCGATTCCAATAAAATGAATTTTCATTAGACTATCCTTTTGATTCCGCTTTCTGGGCATTATCTAGCAATTTTTGTGCCGCTTTTGTAAAACCAGAAATATAAAAAGTACCATTAGCTTGAGTCACTATGATATCTGCCATGTTTGTCATGAAATCATCAAGTGTGATATTCTCTGAAGAGGCTAACCAATGGAGTTTAAGAGACCATGAAAACTTATCGTCATTAGTCATTCCACTGAGAACTTCAAAGAGGGCCGAAGCATCTTTTATTGCTCCTGCACTATAGTGTTCCATCGCATACTCATAGAGTGCTCTTGTAGTAGCAAAATCTTGAACTTCATTTAGATCCATTTTTCTATGAGACTCTAAGGTGTTAGTTAGGTTCTCTAATGCCATATCTAATATGTTCGCATAAAATGCTTGAAGTGTATCTTCATCAAAATGCTCCTGCGCTTGAGCTTCTAATACATATAGTGCTGCTATATCTGAGGTATGTTGTGCCTCTAATATCTTTGCTTTTAAATCTTCTACCTTATTCACTTAAACACTCCTTGATTCTTTTTAATGCTTCTTTAGTTTTTGTTTCATTTTCTACTAATGCTATTCTTACATAGCCAATACCAGGATTTTCACCCTTTGCATCTTCTCTTGCTAAATACTCACCAGGAAGTACTTTTACATTGTACTTCTCATAAAGTTTAAGTGTAAATTCTAGTGCATTTTCTACCTTTAACCAGATGTAAAAAGTTGCCTCTGGAACTGCAGTCCCTAGTATCTCTTTTGCAAGAATAAAATTGTTTTTATAAATTGCACGTGACACTCCAACATGTTCTTCATCAAGCCAAGCTGCTGCTGCAGCACTTTGAAGTGGAAGAGGGGATGCACAACCAACATAAGTTCTGTACTTCATATACTCTTTAAGTATCCCTGCATCACCTGCAATGAAGCCTGAACGCAGACCTGGTGCAGATGAGCGTTTAGAGATAGAGTTGATAACTAAAATATTTTTAAAAGTTATATTGCCTACATGTGTTGATGCTTCAAGTAACGAAGGTACTGGTAAATCTGTATAGATTTCACTATAGCACTCATCATTAAGAAGTACAAAATCGTGTTTAAGTGCTAAAAATACCCATTGGCCTAGTTCATCAAGTGTAAGTTGTGATGAAGTGGGATTATTAGGAAAGTTTAAAATCACTAAATTACACTCAGCTAATTCCTCTTCATTAATCTCAGGTTTGAAGTTATTATGCTCTGTAAGGTTAAGATGAATAGTCTTAGATTTTGTAGCAATTGCTGCACCCTCATAAATTTGATAAAAAGGATTTGTAAACGCCATTGTAGGATTTTTCTTGTCAAAAAGTAAAAATTGAGGGAAGTTAAATAGTACTTCTCGTGTTCCAAAAGTTGGAATGATTTGAGCATCACTTAACACAGTTGAAAATCTATTTTCTACAAATGTTCTCATAGCTTTTCTAAGAGTAGGTTCACCTGAAGTTTTAGGATATTTTTTTAGTAGTGAAACATTGTCACTGAGTGCTTTGCATATAAACTCTGGTGTCTCAAATTGAGGTTCACCAATAGTTAAAACGGAAGCATCATAATTTTTGTTAGGTGTAATGTTTTTAAGTAAATTATTTAGCTTTTCAAATGGATATGGTTCAAAATTCATGTTTTTATCACTTTGTTTAATTAATGCAATTGTATCTAAAACTTATTAGAGGTGAATTAATGAAGATATTCTAACAATTATTATCCTGTTTTTATTGGGACCTTTGGGTGAAAAAAGTGCAAGAAATATAATTAACCTTATCTCTATATTTCTTCTTCAAAGTCTCATTATGCCGCTACTTTTTGTATGGTTTTTTGCATTAAGTGTCAAATGGTTATTTAGAGTTGAAATAGATAGCAAAAAATTAGTGTATAATTAAATCAAATGAATATAAAGGGAATTTAAATGAAAATAGTTATATCTGTAGCCTTAGCGGCACTTCTTTTTGTTGGGTGTAGTGAAGAGAAATCAAAACCAGCTGAAGCGATTGTTGAGCCAGTAAAAACTCCAACAACAGCAGTTGCTACTGCTCATAAAGTTGATTCAATGATGGAAAGTGCTTTTAGCACAGCTGATGAAGTAACTCAGAGTGTAAAAGAGATAGTAGAATCAGCTAAAGTTGTAACTGTTGATGCCGTTGATAAAACAAAAGAAGTAGCTAAAGATGTTGCAGATGAAGTTGAAGCTTCGGCTGCAGCGGTATCTGAATCGCTCTATTCAACAAATGAAGCTGGTAAGACAGCATATAAAGCATGTGCTTCTTGTCACGGGCAAAATGCTGAAAAACAAGCTCTTGGTGAGTCTCAAGTAATTAAAGGTTGGTCAGCTTCAAAAGTTGAGGCTGCACTTAATGGTTATGTTGATGGATCATATGGTTCTTCAATGAAAGCAATTATGAAAGGTCAAGCTGCAAGACTAAGTGCAGATGAGACAAAAGCAGTATCTGAATATATTTCAGATCTGTAGTTAAATCGGTTTGAGACTACTTAGGTAGTCCAAACTTTTGAGTAATCAACTCTCCATCTTCATTAAAAAAGAGATAGTAAAGTGTGTCTTTTTTAACACTAAGACCCGCTAAAAACCTAAGAGCTAAATTCGCTTGTAGTGACGCTATATGCATAACAATAGGTGCTGCAATTCCATCTGGAGTTTTTTTAATGATTTTAAATGCATCATTAAATGAAGATTCATTTATAAAACATACTTGACCATGAAATGCTTCAACACTTCCATAAATCCAAGGTAGATTATTCTTTTTTGCATAAGTGTTAATATCACCACGAGTTGGTAGATTGTCTGTTGCATCGATAATTAGGTCAACATCTATGTTTTTTTGAGTCCATTCATTAAAATCACACTGATGGGCGATAGCTTTTACAAAGGGACATCTAGCTTCAATAAGTTCTGCATTAATAACAGCTTTGTTTTTACCTTCATCACCAACTTTAAAAGCGATCTGTCTATGAATGTTATGAAGACTTACTTCATCAAAATCAACCATATGAATCTCACCAATACCGCTAGCACCTAAAGCAAATGCTAAAGAAGACCCAAGACCACCAGAACCTATAATAACTATCTTTTTACTCTGTAGGTTAGATTGAGTCTCTTCTCCCCATAACTGAACCTGACGGTGGAAATATTGCATCATATTTGACTCCTTTTACTTATCTGTTCTTTAAAACCCCAAGTTCGTCTTGCTTGGACAACTTCTGTGTGACTCATATCAACAATCATTAACTCTTCTGTATTTCCTAAATGCTCTTGAATCTCTCCATTTGGAGTAGCTAAAATAGAGTCTCCATAAAACTTCCAGTTAAACTCTTTATCTTGGTATTCACCTATTCTATTTGCTCGTAGAATATAAGCATTATTTGTAAATGCACGAGTTAAAACAAGAGCTTTCCATCTCTGAAATGAGTCAAATGTAGAGACACTTGGAACTAAAATACAGTCAATACTTTTTGGAGATAATTTACTCCAAAGTTCATCAAAATGAAGTTCAAATCCACTCATTATTGCAAATTTAAAACCATCAATCTTAAAGACTAAAGGCGCTTGAATCTCTTTAATATCATTTGAGAAAAACTTCTCTTCGTTCCAGTGTGAGTAATTAATAAGAATCTGTTGCTGGTAGTATGAGGTAGAGTTAGGAGAAAATTTAGCCACTGTTTTATAAATATCTTTTTTTTTCACAATAATAAGTGGAGCGACTATTGTCATAGAGTAAGTAGAGGAGAGCTCTTTTAAAATTTCTATCTGTTTTGAAGCTTGTTCCTTAATCATAGAGATACTCATGGACTCAAGCTCTTTAAAAAATGGATTAAGGACATATTCGCCAAGAAGGAGAACTTTGACACCCTTCTTATGTGCAACTCTTATGTAATTATATAGTTTTGTACTACTCAAGCCTTGGGCATTAAGTTGTAAAACGGCAGCTCTCACTACTTACTCTTAATCTCTTGAATTTTGAGCTCAGCATCTTCAAGCATCTTCTGAGCATCATTTAACTCTTTCATGCCTTTCTCATAAGCTTTTACACTATCTTGGAGTGTGATTTCTGGATTCATAAGAACTTCAAGAGTACCTTTGGCACCCTCTAATTTTGTTTCGAAGTCTTGTTTAGCCATTTAAAATCCTTTTTATATCATTTTCAAATTTATCTAACTCAACAAGAAATGCATCATGACCGTAATCACTATCTACATCTATGTATGTATGGTTAGTGTACCCTATTTCAGTTAATACATCCGATAACTCTTTCATCTCAAAGTTTTTAAAAAGAACATCATTTCTAAAACTGATAAGGTGAAGCTCTGCCTTTATTTTTTTTGTCGCCTCTTGCAGTGAGTCAAAACCACGAGAGAGGTCAAAAATATTAATAGCCTTGATGATATAGAGATATGCTAATGGATCAAACCACTTCGAAAAATTATAACCATTATACTCTAAGTAAGACTCAACTTGAAACTTACCAAAAAGTTCATAGAGTCCATCGGTACGTTTATAATCTCTACCAAATTTTCGTCGCATAGATTCGTGTGATAAGAAGCTAATATGTCCAGCCATTCTTCCAACAGCCATACCTGATAATCCCTGTTCAGCAATTACTTCAGGGTCATAGTAGCCTTGTTTAAAATCTGGGTCTTTTAATATTGATTCTTGAGCGACCTTGTTAAATGCGATAGCCCAAGGTTGCGTTGCATGAGTTGCTGCAAGCGAGATAATCTTATCTGCAAAGTTAGGGTAGTGAATAGCAAATTGAAGTGCTTGCATGCCACCCATAGAACCACCAACTATGGCATAAACGCGGTGAATATCTAATCTATCAAAAAGAATACGTTGTGCTTTTACCATATCTTTTACAGTAACTACTGGAAATTTATAACGGTATTGTTCATGGTGTGGGTGTTGTAGACTCATTGGACCAGTTGAACCAAAACATGAACCAATTACATTTGTGCAAATTACAAAGTACTTATCAGTGTCAATTGCCTTACCAGAACCGATAAGTCCATCCCACCAACCAGCTTTATTCTCACCCTCATAAGTACCAGCACAGTGGTGTGAACCGGTGAGTGCATGACAGATAACAACGACATTACTTTTATCATCGTTTATCTCGCCATAGGTCTCATAAGTGATATCATAAGGCTCTAAAATACGGCCACTCTCTAAATAGAGAGGGTTAGTAAAGTGTTCCGTATGTGTTTGTAAGTTTAAAGACAAGTTTGAGGCACTCCGTAAAATAATTGTGTTATTTTATCGAAAATGGCTTAAAAAAGCATTTTCTTTGATGTGGAGGATTTAATATCTAGGTTTAGTGTTGTATGTTTACTGCTCATTTCATAAAAAATTCTTTATTTTAGATGTCTTTATGGGTTTTGACGTTCATCTAAGCAAGTAACTTCTTCATCTCTTTATCAAAGTCAGATTCAATTTTTTGTATTTTATTAAATTCT
>CAZPRE010000027.1:0-15466 GCA_964588875.1 uncultured Sulfurimonas sp.
AAACAAGATTTTAATGATGGACTTTTAGGCTTTTTGGATGCATCTCCAACACCATTTCATGCTACTCAAAATATGAGTATGATGTTTGAAAATGCAGGTTTTATCAAGCTTGATGAGACTCAAAAATGGGACTTAGAGCAGGGTGCTAAATATTACGTAACTCGTAACGACTCTTCTGTTATCGCGTTTACCTATCCCAAAACTACAAAAAACTATACGATGGTTGGTGCTCATACTGATTCTCCAAACTTAAAACTCAAACCAAATGCGGTGATAAAAGAGCATGGCGTTGTAAAGTTTGGAGTTGAACCTTATGGTGGACTTCTTCTTAACCCATGGTTTGATAGAGACCTATCTTTGGCTGGTCGCATTTCATATCTTAACGCAGCTAATGAAATCAAAGATGTGCTTGTAGATGTTAAAAAAGCTATAGCTATTATTCCATCTTTAGCAATTCACTTAGATGATAAGGCAAATAAAGAGAGAACTGTAAACAAGCAGACGGACATCTCTCCCATACTTACAACAAATGATGATTTTGAGATGGAAGAGTTTTTAAAGTGGCAGTTATCAAAACAAGAGATTTTAGATGTAAAAGAGTTATATGCAAATGAACTTAGTTTTTATGATACTCAGCATGCCGCGTTTGTAGGCCTACATGACGATTTTATAGCTTCAGCTAGACTTGATAACCTTCTCTCCTGTTATGTTGGAATGCTTAGTATTTGTAGTGTAGGAAATGAAAAACCGATGCTTTTTATTGCGTCTGATCATGAAGAGGTTGGAAGTGAATCAACATCTGGAGCAGGGGGGAGTTTCTTAGAAAACACTCTTCGTCGTATGTTTAGTGATTATGATGAGTATATGAATATGATACGAACTTCTACACTTATCTCTGCAGATAACGCACATGCCGTGCATCCAAACTATCCATCAAAACATGATAAAGAGCATGCACCTAAGATAAACGCGGGTGTAGTGATCAAAGTAAATGCAAATCAGAGATATGCTTCAAACTCCAAGACGATTTCTCGTTTTATGAATACGGCATCAAGTGTAGGTGAACCATTACAAAATTTTGTGACAAGAAGCGATATGGGCTGTGGCTCTACAATAGGCCCAATAACAGCAACAAGACTAGGTATAGATACACTTGATGTTGGTCTACCAACCTTTGCAATGCACTCCATAAGGGAGTTATGCGGAAGTGATGATGCACACTCACTTTATAAAATATTAGTGGCGTTTCAGAACTAAACTTGTTTTATATATTATATTTCAATATAATAACTTAATAGAAGGAGTGACTTATGCAAATTTCATTAGATATAAAAAATGACTCAATATCTAAAAAGGTGTTGAACTTTTTATCATCATTTACACAAGAGGAAATAGAAGTTAAAACTACAAAAGATACAACAAAATCATTTTCTGAATTTTCTGGAATGTGGAAAGATAAAGATATCACTATTGATACATTAAGAGAAGTAGCTTGGAAAAAGTAGTATTAGATACAAATATTTTAATTGAGATATTAAAAGGAAACTCAACAATTATAGAAAGACTTGAAGAGTCAGATTTTATATTTTATATTAGTTCTGTAACTGTTATGGAGTTATATTACGGAGCTTATAATAAAAAAGAGTTGTTAAAATTACAGAAATTTGTTAAACTATTTAATATATTAGAATTAAATGAAGAAGTATCGAAAATATCAACAGAACTTATTTTTACCTATGCAAAGAGTCATAACCTTTCAATACCAGATAGTTTAATAGCATCTTCAGCAATAGAAAATGATTTTAAATTATTGACATTGAATTTAAAGGATTTTAGATATATAAATGGACTAGCTTTATTAATATGATAATTGATGAAATTCAAAACTCTCTTTACAAAATTTTAGTGGCATTTAAATAGTAAATGTCCACTATAACCCCCCAAGAACTTAACCTCCTAATAGAACAGACCTATAAGGTTGAAAATGATTTTAATGAGCTTAAATCCTCTTATGCTCACCTTCAAGATACTATTGAAAAGGTTGTGGAGTTTTTGCCAAACGCGATATGGATTGTAAATAGTGACAATACTATCTTTTTACAAAACTCTCATGCTAGAGACTTGTGGGAACTTCTGAAACTTTTAGAGTATAACAAAGATGATTACGAAATTAAGTTTGATACTCGTTCATACCTTGTAAAAAGTGCATCTTACAAAGATAAAATAATGCTTAGTGTTACTGACATCACAGATCAAAAACGAAAAGAAAATCTTGCAACTATGGGGCAGATGGCAGCGCACCTCTCTCATGAAATACGTAACCCGATAGGTTCTATCTCACTTTTGAGTTCGACTCTTAAAAAACGAGTAATTGCAGAGAATATTCCTATAGTTGAAGAGATTCAAAAATCAGTTGCACGAATAGATAGAATTATCAAAGCAACTCTAATGTTTTCAAAGGGTGTTGATGCTCAAAAAGAGAGCTTTTTATGGAGTGAATTAAGAGAGTCTATTGACATGGCAATTGGTTATTATGCTTATTCTAAAAAGATAGATTTTCTGTTGCCAGAAGAAGACTTTATTCTTAATGCTGATAAAGATCTACTTGAAATGCTTTTTTCAAACTTTATAATAAATGCTATAGATGCTATTGAGTTAGATGATGAAGAAGAAGGAAAAGTTGAGATACTTTATAAACTAGATGAGATATATCATAAATTTTATATCTATGATACTGGTGTGGATATAGAGAATAAAAAAGAGCTCTTTGAAGCTTTTAAAAGTTCAAAACTTAAAGGAAATGGTTTAGGGCTTGTGTTATCTCGTCAAATTGCAGAAGCTCATGGTGGTTCAGTTGACCTTTTAGATGATAGTAGAAAGTGTTTTGAGGTGAAATTACTTAAATAATTGGAATAACAATTGCTTTTAGTTAAATTAAATTAGGTGCTAATGAAAGGTTTTTATGCCAATTATACATCACCTGTCATTTTAATGGAACTATGAAGAAGAAAAATATATTTACAATTAAAGGTGTCAAATGTCAAAAGAGTTAATTGCAGTGCCTATGGCAACATTAGGTTTTTACAAGTACGAAGAAGATGGTTTAACATACTATGAGTTTGATGCAACTGAGTGTTCGCCACCAGAACCTATGGTAAATGCTATGTATGGCCTAAATCTTTTAAATGATGAGAATGATAGACTTGTTGGATTCTTCTTTCATGAACCATCTCCTCTTTATGATAAAATAGCATCTCAAGTTTCTCACGAAGCAACTGAACTAGATAGTGGAGATTTCAGAATAGTTTTCAAACTACTTTAGTTTGATTACAAACTCTGCTCCTTCATCTGTGTTTTGAGCACTAAACTCTCCATCCATATTTGTCTCAATAATCATTTTTGACATATAAAGACCCATTCCCGTACCTTGTCCTTGCTCTTTTGTTGTAAAGTAAGGTTCAAATATACGATTGATTATTTCATCTGGAATTCCACCTGCATTGTCAAGCACTTTAATCATCTTTTGGCTAACAGATATTTTAATAATTGGGTTTTTAATATCTTTTTTTATTAACTCATCTTTAGCATTTGTAATAAGATTTAGTATCACTTGTTGAAACTCACTTTTAAGGCCATTAAAAATAAAGTCATCACCTGTGATGTAAATATAGATGTTATGTGTGCTTAACTGAGAAGATTGAATATTTATAGTACTTTGTATGGCATCTTTTATACTAAAGTCATTTTTTATTTTATCGATTCTAAAGAAGTTTCTAAAATCATCAATAGTCTTACTCATAAACCTGATAGTTGTTGTTTGATGATCTATAAACTTATCTATAAACTTCTTATTTACAAGACCATCTTCGTAGTCATCATCTAGATTTTGTATGTTAATATTTAGAGAATTGAGTGGTTGTCTCCACTGATGTGCAATGGCACCAACCATTTCGCCCATCGCAGCAAGTTTAGTCTGCTCTTGAAGGTATTTATCTTTACGTAGACTTTTGAGTATCTCTTCATCTATTTTTATTTGTAGGGATGAGTTTAAGTGACTTAGCTCATCTTGTAAAGCCTTGAGCTTTTTATGCTCTTTTGAGATAATCATGTAGCGAAACACTATAAAGAGTAGCAGTATTGAGAAAACAAATATTACTTGATAAAACATGGTGTAATCAAAAGATTTTTCATACTTTACAGACAACCAGCTATTTAATATGTGTTGTTTTTGTTGTTCAGTGATAAGTGAACTAGCCTTATTTAAAATGGATAATAAAAGTGGTTCATCATTTCTTACACCAATAGCTAAATCCCATTTTTCGTTAAAGTGTCCATTTATTTTTAGAGAAGAGTAGTAGGTTTTTTCTATAGCATAGGCGACAGTGTAGAGAACATCTATATGCCCAAAGGCTTTCCCTTCGTGCACTAAAGAGAGACCATCATTTATGTTATTTACTTCTATTAAGTCGATGTTTTTATATTTATTTTTTAAAATTTCAATAAAAGCATAATCCTTAACAATTGTAAACTTTTTGTCCATAACAGAATCAAGGTCACTTATAAACCTTTTATCATTTTGTGTTGCTACAACAAATGGAAATTTAAAATAGGGTTTTGTAAAGTTTAAAAATTCTCGACGACTATTGGTAGCAGCTACTAATGAGAAAATATCACATTTTCTATCTTTTCCTAGTTGGAGAGACTCTTGCCATGTTGCACTTTGTACAACAGAAATCTCTGTATTGAGTATATCTTTAAGAAGTTTAAAATAATCAGCACTCATCCCAATATGTTTTTTGTCATTGAAGCTTTCAAATGGCATCCAATCTGGATCTATACACATTTTAATAGTTTTGTTTTGAAGATAGTTCTTCTCTTCTTTGGTAAGTTTAAGTGTGGAGTTTTTAACTTTATTATTTTTTTTATCAAATATAAAATTATCTAAATCGTAGTATTTACCATGAAGACCCATTTCCACAAAGCTATGAGCTGTATTATCAATCATAATCTCATCTATATAGCCAACATCAAATATATGAGGCATAATCAACTGTTCGGTTTTATATGCTTCATAAAGAAGAGCTTTTTTACTTTTTGCTTGTGAATATTTTTCATATATTATATCAATGAGCTCTCTTTTATGCTCAAGTGCATATTTCCAACCTTTGATGGTAGCTTCTTTAAAGGCTCTGGTCTTTTTTGGATTTAGTCTTGCATACTCAAGTGAGGTTATTAAATTTTCATTATAGGTGTAGATTCCATAGTTTGCAGGATCGATTATATTGTATTTGTATTGCATTTTGTCTAAGTGATAGAGTTCATTTGATACAAAGGCACTCATGATATCAACTTTTTTATTGATAAAATCATCAATATTATATGTCTGTTGTTTATGCTCAAAATCATTAAATGTAATATTGAATTTATTAAGCAAGATTGCAAGATTTGAATAAACTAGTTCACTTTGAGCACTCATGATAGACTTGTTGATAAACTGCTCAGGAGTTCGAATATCTTCTTGTGTGACAAATACAAGAGCTGATTTTTTGAAAAAACTTGCAATTAAGACAAGGTTTTTCCCTTGCATTTTTTCTAAAATAACTTTTGACTTGGAGGTTGCAAAGGTTGTTTCTTTATTAAGTATCATGTCAACAGTATCTTTTCCGTTATACTCCATTAGCCCAACATCAAAGCCGGCTTCCTTGTAAAATCCTTTCTCTTTAGCTGCTATATAGCCTGCAAATTGGAACTGGTACTTCCATTCTAAAGCAAGAGATACTTTTTCTAAGGCTAAAATATTTGTAGATAGTAGAAGTAAGAGGAGTAGAATTTTTTTTATCATGTTAGGCTCTGAACTTGGTTTCTTCCATTATTTTTAGCATTGTAGAGCGCTTTATCTGCACGTTCGAACATAGAGTTGACTGTATCATTTTCAAGATACTGAGTGACTCCAAAGCTAGCAGTTATGGTTTCATCTTTATCATACTCTATTTCCCTAATTGTTGTTCTAAACTTTTCACAGAGTTCTATGGCATCTTCTAGCTTGGCATTGTTAAAGAGAATTACAAACTCTTCTCCTCCCCATCTAGCAAAGAGATCGCTCTCTCTTATACCTCTGGATATTGTTTTTGCCAAGAGTATTAAAACTTCATCACCTTCAAGGTGGCCATAGGTATCATTAAATAGTTTGAAGTGATCAATATCAAGTATAGCGAGACTAAAGGTTTGTTCATAGCGTTTAGCTTGTCTGCATTGGTACTCAAATACCTCTTCGAACTTATTTCTGTTGTGTATTTGAGTGAGCGAGTCAACATAGGCTTTTTGTGTTGTTTGGACTCTCGTCTTTTCCATTTTTGTGATATCTGTTAAGTTAATAAGAAAATTTTCATCACTAATACTAGAGACAGAAATAAAAAATGATTTATCATTTATATTTATAGTCTGCTTAGCCTCATCTTTAGTTTTAACATAAGAACAAAGAGTTGAATCTTGGAAGTCTTCAGTTTTGTCAATGTTAAAAAGAGCCATAAATGACTTACTGGCATATGAGATTCTCTCTCCATTACTAATTGCTGAAATATTGTTTTCAGAATCCATAATATGCTGCAAAATTTCTCTTTGAGTCTCATTCTCTTTTTGAAGTAAAATATTTTTCGATAATTTTTCTACTATCTTTACAAGTGATTTTTTATCTACAGGTTTAAGAAGATAAGCTTCTACTTGTAACTCAATAGCCTCTAAAAGATAAGCACTTTCACTATGTGCAGAAGTAAATATGACATTAATATCTGGGTTTAACTCTTTAATCTCTTTAATCTCTTTAACCATCTCTATTCCATTCATCTTAGGCATTTTAATATCACTTACAATGATATCAGGATGGTGTTCTTTGTAGAGAGCTAATCCCTCTTCTCCATTTGTGGCTATACTAAGATGAGAAGAGATTCTTGATAATGCTCTAGCATAACCTTCTCTGACGTCATCTTCATCCTCAACATAAAGAATAGAAACTTTATTTGTATAATTATTCATAATTTTAACCTCTGATAGAATATTTTACACTCTTTATTTTTAACATATTCTTAATTCTCTAAAAGAAGTTGTGCTATAATTATTTCGGATAAACAAAAGGTTTGAGTTATGAACAATTTAACGATCAGTCAAAAGATACACATTCCCCTTATAGTCTCAATTATAATAGTATGGTAAAATAAATTATGTCAAAGGTCTTGATTCTAACAGGTGCAGGCATAAGTGCTGAGTCTGGTATATCAACCTTTAGAGATAGTGATGGGCTTTGGGAAAAGCACCGTATAGAAGATGTATGTACCGCAGGTTGTTTGGACTCTAATGGTGATGCAACGCGAGCTTTTTATGATGCTCGTCGTCTAGACATAGAAGATAAAAAACCAAACTATGCACATAAACTTATTGTAGAACTCAAACAAAAATACCCAAAAAATATTGCAGTGCTTACACAAAATGTAGATGATCTGTTTGAAAAAGCTGGAATGGCTAGAGATGAACTTATCCATCTACATGGCTTTTTACGTGAGCTTAGATGTAGAGAGTGTGAGGGAGTTTTTGAAATCGGTTATAAACCTCAAAATGAATGCTTTAATGCACAGTGTCCAGAATGCGGGGGCGAACTAAGACCAAATATAGTCTTTTTTGGTGAAGCAGCACCCCTTTATGAGAACTTAACATATGAGCTTAATATTTGTGAACTTTTAGTTGTTATTGGAACAAGTGGAAATGTACTAGATGTGACTTACTTTGCACAACTAACTGACAAGTCGATTTTAAATAACCTTGAGCCAAGTGATGCTATTGATGATAGCTATTTTACGAAAGTTTACTACGAAAAAGCAACTGATGCTATTGGCGAAATAGCAGAGTATATTGAAGATTTTCTGAACAACTAAGAGTGAACTTTAAAAATTAACCTAACATTAGTTTATTTTTACTAAACTATCCTTTTTAATTAAGGGATTTTACAATGAAGAAATTTTTATCACTTTTTGGTTCCATGCAGACTATGGCACTCTTATTGGCTATATTTGCTTTTTCCATAGGCTATGCAACTTTTATAGAAAATGATTACGGAACAATTACATCAAAAGCTGATGTTTACAATGCTAGATGGTTTGAGGTTTTGCTTGGACTTCTAGCACTAAATCTTATCTATAATATGCGAAAATACAAAATGTACACCCTTAATAAAGCTCCTATTTTTATTTTTCATTCAGCATTTATCATTATCCTTATTGGTGCAGCAATGACTCGCTATGCTGGTTATGAAGGTACTATGCATATTCGTGAAGGAGATTCTGCTTCAACGATGACAAGTGCAGATACATACTTTATGGTTGAAGCAAGTACTTCAAATGATAAGGTTTACAACGAGCAGGGAGTTTACTTATCTAAAAGGTTAGAAAATTCTCTCTCTTCATCTTTAGTGGTAGATGGCAAAAATGTAACTGTTGAACTCTCTGCATATATTCCAGATGCTATTGAAAAAAGTGTTGAAGACAAAGTAAATGGTATAGCTACACTAAGTATGATGGTTACAGGTGGTGGAAAAGGTGAACCTATCACACTTAAGCGCGGTGAGTATAGAGACAATGGTGACTACATCTTAGACTTTGATTCTCGTGAGATGTTTTCAAAACCAGTTATATCTATTTATGTAAAAGGTGAAGCTCTATTTATGAAGCATGATATGAATGTAACATATCTTAAAATGGATGATAGTTCTAAGGGTGAATTAGTAGCCAACGATGCACAAGCGTTTACTACTAGAACACTTTTTACTGTAGGAAATGCTTCATTTGTTCTTCGTGAATTTTTACCACATGCGAGTGTGAAAATTATTTCAGATCCAAAGGCTTCTGCACAACAACCAGGTATAGATGCCCTTCGATTTAATGTAACAGTAGATGGTGAAAGTAAAGAAGTTATGATTTTTGGTAAGGCTGGTCGTATGCCAACTGCTTCTCATAATGTTATTAATGGCGTTGATGTACATCTTTCATATGGTGCTAAAATATTAACTATTCCATTTGAAATACATCTCAAAGACTTTGAACTTGAGCGTTATCCTGGCTCAATGAGTCCAGCCTCTTACGCAAGTGAAGTAGTTTTAATAGACAAAGAAGAAGGTGTTGAAATACCATATAGAATCTTTATGAACAATATCTTAGAACATCGTGGATATAGATTTTTCCAAGCCTCTTATGACCAAGATGAGAAAGGGACAGTACTTTCGGTAAATAATGACCCTGGTACTTTACCATCATACATAGGTTATGCACTTTTAGCTCTTGGAATGTTTTGGTCACTGTTCTCAAGAAAAAATAGATTTTCAAAACTAGCTGCTAAGGCTAAAAAATCAAGTGAAGCAAAAGCACTTTCAGCTCTTTTAGCACTTGGCCTTTTAGCATCACTTACTCCACTAAATGCGGCAGAGGTAGATCCAAGTATAAAAACTATTCTCTCATTTGATAAGGCTCACTCAGCTCAGTTTGCAAAGTTAATCATTCAAGATAGTGGCGGTAGAATGAAACCTGTAAACACACTAGCTACAGAGATCGTTGCAAAGATGCATGGCGGTGTTTCACTTAAAGTTGGGAAAGAGACACTAGATGCTAATCAAATAGTGCTTGGTATGATGATAAAACCAGATGCATATAGAAATATAAAAATTATAAAAACAAAAGATAAAGATGTTAATAAACTAATCGGTGCAAGAGAAGATGCTAAATATGCATCATTTGCACAATTTTTTGCTGACCCTGTAACTATGAAGGGGTACAAATTAGCTCAGGCAGTTGAAGACGCTGTAAGAAAAGAAGCTAAGCATAGAAATAAGTTTGATAAAGAGATACTTAAAGTTGATGAGAGAGTAAATGTTTCATACATGGTTTATACAGGTTCTTTAATTAAGATATGGCCAAAGAAAAATGATAACAACAACAAGTGGTTTGCAACTATAGAAGCCCTTCAAACATTTACTCCCGAAGATGCAGAAGCACTACGAATGATAGCTGTTGAGTATTTCACTGCAATTGATACTGCATTAAGTAGTGCTGATTGGATTCCTGTTAACACAGCATTAGAAAAAATTGCTGCATATCAGAAGTTTTATGGAGCTGAAGTTTATCCAAGTGAAAATAGAATTGCAGCGGAAGTTTTTTACAATGAAGCTAAAATATTTGAGAGACTCTATCCATTTTATCTTTTAGTTGGTTTTATACTTTTGATTTTAAGTTTTGTAAAAATCATGAAACCAAGTTTTAACATTGCTATATACACAAAAGTCACATTAGGACTTTTAATTCTGTTCTTTATCGCTCACACTTTTGGTCTTGCAAACAGATGGTATATCTCAGGGCATGCTCCATGGTCAGATGGATATGAGTCAATGATTTATATTGGTTGGGCTACAGTTTTAGCTGGTTTTATCTTCTCAAAACGCTCATCAATGACTATGGCTTCAACGGGAATACTAGCAGGTCTTATTCTTTTTGTAGCACACCTTAACTGGATGAATCCTCAAGTTACAAATCTTGTTCCTGTTCTTAACTCTTATTGGTTAAGTATTCATGTTTCTATGATTACGGCAAGTTACGGATTTTTAGGGCTAGGTGCTCTTCTTGGATTTGTTACTATCATCTTGTTTATTCTTAAAACTGAGAAAAACTCTAAACATATTTCTCTTTCTATCAAAGAGTTAAACTCAATTAATGAGATGAGTATTATGGTTGGTTTAGTACTGCTTACGATAGGAAACTTTTTAGGTGGTGTTTGGGCAAATGAGTCTTGGGGTAGATATTGGGGTTGGGATCCAAAAGAGACTTGGGCACTAGTGACTATTTTGGTCTATGCAATAGTACTTCACCTAAGATTTATCAAATCAATCTACAGTGATTTTAACTTCTCTGTAATCTCTTTAATGTCATATACATCAGTTATTATGACTTACTTTGGAGTGAACTATTACCTTGCAGGATTACACTCTTATGCAAAAGGTGATCCTGTTCCGATTCCTGATTTTGTGCCTATTACTTATGCAATTATTTTTGTACTTATAGTATTTGCATTTAGAAATAGAAAACTAGCATAGAGTAGGGTGATGGAGTTTAGTGGATTTCCTAAAAAGGTATTACCTTTTTTAAGTGCCATTAAAACAAACAACAACAAAGAGTGGTTTGAGCTTCATAGACATGAGTATGAAACATATATACTTGAACCTTCTCGAGCCTTTGTCCAAGAGTTTGGAGAACATCTCCAAGCATTAGAACCAACTATTAACTTCTCTCCAAAAATAAATAAATCACTCTATAGAATTTATAGAGATACACGTAGAATGGGAGCAAATAAAACTCCTATAAAACATCGAATAGGCTTTATCTTTTGGCAGGGAAATAACAAAAGGATGCAGAGTTCATCTTTTTACCTACACTTTTCTCCAGAGGAGTTGATGGTAGCAACTGGTGTTAGATGGTTTGAAAAACCAATGTTAGATGCTTTTCGTGAGTATATACAAGATGATACCAAACGCGGTGAGCTTCAAGATATACTCTCAAAGATAAAAGATATGGGTAAGGGTTATACACACTTAGAAAAGGGTTACAAACGCTATCCCAGAGGTTTTAATGTTGATATGTCAAACGCGGACCTAAGTCTTTATAAGGGCATGGCAACATTTAAGGTCTTAGACCCAAAACTTATACATAATGGTAAGAAACTTATAGAGACTCTTTATGAGATATATTCAGATATGCTACCTTTACAGAAGTATATGTATGAAGTTAGTTTAAGAGTGAAAGAGGATTAAAATGGCACAAAAAGAAGCAATAGTATTACTAAATATGGGTGGACCAAACAATCTTAATGAAGTTGAGATGTTTTTAAAAAATATGTTTGCTGATAAGAATATTCTTACAATGAAAAGTGGTCTCTTAAGAAGCTTTGTTGGTGGTCTGATAGTTTTTAATCGTACAGAATCTTCTCAAGAGATTTACAGACAGCTTGGTGGAAAGTCACCTATTGTTGGACATACTAAAAAGCTTGTTGCAAAACTTCAAGAGAGACTTGGTGAAGATGTATTAGTTGATTTTGCTATGCGCTACACACCACCTTTTGTAGATGGAGTCATAGAGAGATTAAACACGGCAGAGGTTGAGAAAATATATCTCATTCCTCTCTATCCTCAACAATCAACAACAACTACAAAGTCCTCTTTAGAAGACTTTGAAGAGGCATACCATAAGAGCGAAGGAAATGCAGTCTTAGTTGAGATAAAGCACTTTTTTGAGAATAACACTTATAATAAGTCTATACTAGAGAGTATCAAAGATAAAGTTGGCTCAGATGATTATAAAGATTTTGACATTATTTTCTCAGCTCATGGTCTTCCTCAAAAGATAGTAGATGCTGGAGATGTTTATCAAAAACATGTTGAGAAACATGTGGCTATTTTAACAGATATGCTCCAAAAAGAGAAGATGTGTTTTCATGATATTCACTTAGCATACCAGTCAAAAGTTGGTCCTATGGAGTGGTTAAGACCATCACTTGGTGACAAGCTCAAAACTGTTAGAAATAGGGGTGTTATAGTTTTTCCTATCGCGTTTACAATTGATAACTCTGAGACTGACTTTGAACTTGAAGTTGAGTATAGAGAGATTGCACAAGAGTTAGGCTTTAAAGAGTACCGTGTTTGTAGATGTCCAAATGATAGTGAACTTTTTGTAGATGCACTTTGTAAAATATATGAGAAGATGAAATAATGAAGATTGTGATTTTCGATATGGATGGGACTCTACTTGATTCTCAAAAAGATATAACTATATCTATAAACTATATTCGAGAACTACATCATAATCTTCCTCCCCTGAGTGAATCATTTATAGTCGAAGCTATTAATATGGATGTTAGAAACTTACCAAAACTCTTTTACGGTACAGTAGATTATGAAGAAAAAGATAGAGAAGTATTTGAGATACACTATGCTATGCAGTGTACTCAAAACCCTTATCTTTATGATGGTGTTAAAACGACACTCAACGAGCTTGTTAAAAGCGGTGTAAAAGTTTCAGTTGCTACAAATGCTCCAACACCATTTGCTCTTAGAATGCTAAAGAGTCTTGGTATATTTGAGATGTTTGATGTCATAATTGGTGCAGATGAAGTTAAAGTCTCCAAGCCAAGTCCAGAGATGGTAAATAAGATTCTGACTCATTATAATTATGATGAGTTAAGAGACAGTGCTTGGATGGTAGGAGATAATTCCAAAGATATGTTAAGTGCAAAAAATGCAGGTATTGATTCAATGTTTGCTACATGGGGTTTTTCACCTGATGGATCAGACCATATAACAATAAAGCATCCAAAAGAGATATTAGATATAGTTTTATAAATTTTTATGATAAAATGAGTTTAAATTAATAAGGAAGCAATATGTTTGAGAGTGACTTGATTCTTGCCTTTATTTTTATGGCTCTACTCTTTGTGAGACAAATATTTATATTAAAGCGACCAAATAAGTTAAACTATGCACCTTTAATGATAGGTATTGGTGCAATTAGTTCTGTAGTACATTTTATTATTCATCCCGATGTAAGTAATATTATTTTACTTCTTCGTGAATCATTTTTCCCTCTTTTAGTCGCACTTCTCCTTTATATAGTTATGAACATACTTCACCAAACACAAGTCTCTGATAATGCAAGAACTCAAGATAGATTTACAGAAGAGTTGATTAACCAAGTCACAGAGTTAAAAACATTCGTTTTGGGCCTTGAATCAAGAATGACCGCATTCTCACAAGAAGATAGGGAAGCACAAACAGAGGTAAGAGAAAAGTTTAAAAAAGATATACAGGTACTCGTTACTATCCAATCAAACCAAGAGCGATTTTTAGATAAATTTGATGAATTAGAATCTTGGCATAAAGATGTTTCTAAAGAGTTTGAAAATTTTACACTAGTTCAGATGCCAGCACTTGACGGCATTGTTCACAAGCATATTGATATTCTTCGCGTGGCAGAACAAGATCACTATAATCAACTCAAAAAAGTATTAAGTAAGGCAGTTGAGAGTAGGGGTGATTTAGCTCAAGATGTAGATGAGCTAAAGCAAAACATCATGAGCATGAAAGGACTCTCTGATGACATAGCTAAATCAATTACAAGACATACTCTAGAACAGCTCTCTGAGGTTACAAAATCATTTGAAACTGAGATAATTTTACTTAAATCTCATGCAGAGGGAGTTAAAACATCTCTTTATGAAGGTGAAAATCGTCTAAATAATATCAGAACTCAAAGTGAAATGATTATGAGTCAGATGGTACTATCAGCGAACAAAATGAGTGAACTTCAAGAGCAAAATAGTGGGCTTACAGATTTATATACGATTATAAAAGAACTTATGAGTGATATCGAGAGAATTAAAGTCGATTATGTAAAAACACAGTCTGAACTCTCTATGATAGCAAGTGAATTCAAATCAGCGGATATTGAAAAGTTGGAGTCGATGAAAAAACAGATAGACTCTCTTAGTGAAAATCTTACTACGAAGATTGATGAGTCTTTAGCACTCCTACATGAGCACTATCATATAGCAGGGGAAGATATTACTCAAAGTGTACAGATACTTTCGAAAAAAGCACAACTACAATGCGGCTATACGGAGCTAGACAGCTAAAAGTCTCTTAGTGGCAATTATGTTCCCACTATGATGTTTAACATTCTCCATAATCCTTTCAGTCAAAGCTATCGAGTGACTCATCTTTGATGTACTCTGCCATTCCTATTGAACAGCTTATATTTATACCAGCAAACTTTGTTTTTGAAACCACATCAGCCACTTTTTTTATAAACTGAGGTGAAATGCAGGCGGTTAGGAAGACCAGTTTACATGTCAGTAGAAGCAAGGAGTGTAAGTTTTTCTTGTATATCTTTAAGTTCACGTATATATTTACGCATCTGTATATGAGTACGTACTCTTGCTATAAGTTCAAGACCATTAAATGGCTTTTTAATATAATCGAAAAGAGTATCCTTCATCTTCTAGAAAACCCATAACAACATCTATGTTAAATTGTTCATCATCAATGATTAATATTTTGAATTGTGAGTTATCTAACATCAGCTTACCTTTTAGATTTAATACTCTAATAATATATCTTAGTTTTAGAAATTTTGATATACTAATGGAACAAGTCTAACTATTACAAAAGGTTTTTTTATGGATGCTGAATTAATTTATACTCTTGCTGGAATTGCTGTTTTTACTATATTTGCTTACTTCGCTTTGAAAAATGATATTGCTGGCAAAGTACAAACAAAAGAGGAGAAAAGATACGAAATTATCAGTGCATATCAATCTCTCTTAAGAAAAGAGTTGACTCCTTTAAAGGATGACAAAGAAGAATATTTAGCTAAAAAGAGCCTTCTTC
>CAZPRE010000028.1:0-3769 GCA_964588875.1 uncultured Sulfurimonas sp.
AACTTTGGTGTAGTACGTGAAAGTTCGATTTGGATACCATTTTCTTTGTCCATATTTACACGACGAACAACAGCTTTAATATGATCACCAACATCAAAAAACTCACCTTTAATACGGCTTTTCATAGGAAGAACAGCACGAATCTCATCAACATCTATATATGTTGACTGTTGAGCATCTACACGAGTTACACGACCAGATACTAGAGTTCCTATTTTAGATTGAAACTTGTTGTAAAGTTCATCTTCTACAAGTCTTTGGATATGGTACTCAATTTCACGGTGAAGTTGAGATGCACCAGTTCTTCCATGGTCTTCTAGTTTATGATCGATTTGAAGTTGGTCATCAATTTCAACTTGATCATCATACTCTTTAGCATCAGTGAGAGAGATATAGGCAGGAGCCATCTCTTCATCTTGAAGGTTTTCATCCTCATCAGCTACAACAGTAATTGTTTGAACAATTTCAATAGCTTTTGTCTCATCATTAACACTTGCTTCAAATGCGAAATTACGATTGATTACTCTTTTTGCAGTTTGAACAAATGCAGTTTTTAAAGCTTCAATAACTTTTTCTGGTTCTAAACCTTTTTCATGTGCGATTGCTTCTGCAATATCTAATATTTTTTCCATAGTTATAGGTGTCCTATTTAGGGTAATTTCACAAAAAAACAGTAATAAAATTTTGGGATTTCTTATGAAGTGTGAAATTATACACAAAATATGATAAAAAAAGCTTTAATCAGCTTTTTAGTCGTATTTACGTATAATACAAATATTATAAACCTATAAGGATAGTTAGAATGAATTTATTATTTGCAAGAACAGAAATAGAGGCAAAACCAAAAAAAGCTGATTTAACTAAGATTGAAGCTAGTGTTGAGAAAGATGATAGCATCATATTTTACTTCGACAGAGAAAATTCTCACAAAGATTTATTAGAACTTCAAGATCATTTTGAAGCTAAGGGAAAAAGTTTTTACATGAGTGAAGTTAAATTTGGTCTTTCAGATAACGAATATATGTATCAAGTTCATATTGTAAACTAGAGAGTATTAAATGAGCAAAAAGTTATTTATTGAGACACTAGGTTGTGCGATGAACTCTCGTGATTCTGAGCATATGATTGCTGAGTTAAAAGAGAAAGAGGGATATGAAACCACTCAAACTCTTGAAGAAGCAGACCTGATTTTAATAAATACATGTTCAGTGAGAGAAAAACCAGTTCATAAGCTTTTTTCTGAACTTGGTGGTTTTAATAAAAAGAAAAAAAAAGGTGCTAAAATTGGTGTTTGTGGCTGTACTGCTTCACATCTAGGTGCCCAAATCATTAAGCGTGCTCCCTATGTAAATTTTGTTTTAGGTGCTAGAAATGTATCTAAGATAAGTGAAGTATTGCATAAAGATAAAGCCGTTGAAATTGATATTAACTATGATGAGAGTGAGTTCGCGTTTAAAGACTTTCGAACCTCTGCATATAAAGGTTTTATTAATATTTCCATCGGTTGCGATAAGGCTTGTACTTTTTGCATAGTGCCAAAAACTCGTGGTGATGAGATCTCTATTCCTGCTGATTTAATAATACGAGAGGCTCAAAAAATTGTAAATACTGGAGCTAAAGAGATTTTTCTTTTAGGTCAAAATGTTAACAATTATGGTCGCCGTTTTTCAAAAGACATTGAGAAAACAAATTTTACCGGGCTTCTTCAAAAACTCTCAAAAATAGAGGAGTTAGAACGCATTCGTTTTACCTCTCCGCACCCTTTTCACATGGATGATGAGTTCATTGAAGAGTTTGCGAAAAACCCAAAAATCTGTAAATCTATGCATATGCCACTTCAAAGTGGGTCAAGTAAAATTTTAAAAGATATGAAACGCGGCTACACAAAAGAGTGGTTTATTAATCGTGTGAAGAAGTTAAGAGCAGAGTGCCCTGAGGCTACTATCAGTACTGATATCATAGTCGCGTTTCCAGGTGAGAGTGATGAAGATTTTTCCCAGACTATTGATGTTATGAAAGAGGTTGAATTTGATCAGATTTTTTCATTTAAATACTCCTCTCGTCCAGAGACTGAAGCTCAACATTTTACAAATGTAGTGGACGATGAAGTGGGTTCACAAAGACTTAGTTATTTGCAATCACTCAACAATGAAATAATCGATAAGAAAAACTCTAAACAGATAGGAAATACTTACCGAGTTTACTTTGAAGCACTCAATAAAGACAACTTTGTTGCGGGAAGAAGTGATAATAACATTCTTATCAAAGTAAAAGGTTCAGAAGAACTTTTAGGTCAGTTTCGAAATGTAAAAATTACTGACTTTGGAAGAACTATCTTAACAGGTGAGATAATTGCTTAAGAAAATAAGCCGTTACCTAGCTTTAATAATAGTTCCTCTCCTTGGTTCACTCCTTATAAGACTTATTTCCTTAACTAATAAAAAAGTTTTTCATGCACCTGAAAGCTTGGGTGATGAGCCTTTTATCATGGCTTGTTGGCATGGTGAACTTTTATTGACTCCTTATGCATACACAAGATACAAAAAAAATCCTAAAGTTAAACTTCTTATTTCTGAACATTTTGATGGAAATTTAATCGCTAAAACTTTAAATAATTTCGGATTTGAAACCATTCGAGGCTCAAGTACTAGAGGTGGTGCTAAGGCTCTTATCGCATCAATTAAAGAGTTGAAAAATGGTTACGACTTAGGTATTACACCTGATGGACCAAAAGGACCTAGGCATGATGTTAGTGATGGCATCATTGTTATGGCACAAAAAGCGAAGGCCAAAATTACTCTTGTTGAAATTAAACCAACATCGTTTTGGCAGCTTAGTTCATGGGATAAGTTTGTTATTCCCAAACCTTTTGGTACAATACATTACTACATAAGTGATTTAATAGATATTTCTGAGTTAGAGTTTGAAGAAGCTAGAACTTTAATTAAAGAGGGGTTGTTGTCTCATGAATAATAAAATACTTTTTCCGCTTATCGCATTCTCAATGCTACTCTTTATGGGTCTTTACTTTTTAATTAACCCTTCTTATCAAAAATCTTTGCAGGCAAAGTATTATTTTGAGACAGGTGACTACAAAGATGCTCTTCTTGAAAAAGTTAATTAATAAATATAAAACAGATTTTCTTGAGTCCCTAGAGGAATTGAGAGGCTACTCTGATTTGACTATAAAAAGTTATGATGAATCTATTAGTGAGGCACTGCAATTTATAGAGATCGAAAAAGAAAACACCAGAACTACATTTAACCTAATGCCTTACCGTATAAAAATATCACATCTTAATTCAAAAACAATATCAAAAAAACTGAGTGCAATTAGAAGCTTTGTTTCGTATCTTAATGAGAATAGATTTAGTGTTATTTTAAAGGCAGATGAGAGTGTTAAGGTGGCAAAAACTCTTCCTAAGCCAATTTCCCATGAACATATTCTAGATGCTCTAAGAGTGTCTGAATTTGAGGAGCGAGTAGTTGTAGTTATGCTGTATACTTTGGGGCTTAGAGTCTCTGAACTTGCAGCATTAAAACTTGATGATATATCAGAGTCTTGGATCAGAGTTCTCGGTAAGGGAAATAAACAACGTGATGTCCCACTTATAAGCTCGACAAAAGAGTTAATGGATGATTATTTATCCAACAATTATTCAAAAAAATTCTTTTTTGAGAAAAATAGAGGAAAATTAAGCGAAAATAGTCTAAGATATATCGTTACTAAAGTCTTTAAGAGGGTTGCATTAAAAGTTACTCCTCATCA
>CAZPRE010000028.1:3779-15375 GCA_964588875.1 uncultured Sulfurimonas sp.
TCTTATGCAACAGCCTTGCTAAATAGTGGTGCACCAATAGTTGATGTAAGTGAGTTATTAGGTCACTCTTCTATGGCAACAACACAAATATATACTAAACTAGGTAGTGCATTGAAACAACAAAATTACAATAGAGCACATCCCCTTTGCGGAGTGGATGAGTAATGCTTGGTAAAATTTTCGAATCTTTATACAATAAAGTATTTGTCAATATCATTGTTGATCGCTCAAAAAGTACAGTTTATATTGAAATGTGTTCTAAGGACAAGGTAGTTAATAGCTATGAAGAGGTTTTTAGCACAAACTCTCTAAATAACAATATGCTGGAGTTTATAGCCACAAACACAGAAGAATCCCCATACCATTATATATCTATTTTAGACAGGTCTGCAACTCAAGGGGCAATTCCAACATGTTCTAAAAATAAAATTGCTTACTATGAAGATGTGAGTTCTGTTGAGTATAAATGTTTTAATGAAAAATGGACTTATTTTACATCTCAAGAGGAATTGTATTCACTCCAGAAAGATTATGAAAAGCTTGGGTTAGATTTTATCTTTTCACCTTTCGTTATTTTGGCAGACTTTTTTGAAGATAAAATCAATGATCACATGGCAATGTTCATCTTGATTGAAGATAGTTACATCTCTTTGAGTGTATTTGATAATGGCCAACTTCTCTTCTCTGAACATCTTGATTTAGAGCATACAGCTAACGATGAACTTCTTCTGTATGAAGATATAAATGAGTTTACAGAATCAAAAGATGTAGAAGAAGAGTTTAACGAGAATATATTAGAGGACGAAATGCCGATAAATGAGGCTGATGGTTTCAATGAAGATTATCAGAGGTTTGCACTTATTCAGAGTGCTGTTAATGGTTTTTATAAAGATGAAAGATATGATTCAGTATTTATAGAGAGTGTTTACATAGCCGATGGTGTTGGTGTAAGTAATGACCTTAAGCGCTATCTTGAAGAAGAGATGTTTTTAAGTGTATATATTAGACATGTAGATTTAGCAACAAGAGTTTGTGAGTTAGCAAAGTCGGAGTTGGGTATATGAAGTATAGCTATATAAACAGCAGAAAAAAAAGTGCTTTAACTCAAGAGATGAAGCTTCTTATCTCATTTTTTTCGATTACACTTTTTATGCTTTTTTCTACCTATCTTTTTCTAGTTTTTAAAGAGTACCGATTTTCACAAGATAGGACTGAGATAGTTCAAGAGAGACGAGAATTAAAAGTAACTCTTCGTGAGATGGAAGATGAGATTAAGTTCATAAAAAAAGAGAACCTGCTCTCAGAGAGAGTATATACACAAAATAGTGTTTTAAAAGAGTCTATTGCAAATCTTTTTGACCTGATTCCTGCACGGATCACACTCTCTCAAGCAGATCTACTTGAAAATGGCTTAATACTTTATGGGATAACACCAAACAAAGATGTCTATAACTTTATGCTTCAAGCACCGCTGCGTTCTATCTTTCATAAGACATACAGTAGTTTTTATCCAGCCGAAAATGGTTGGTTACGATTTGTATCGACAAACCATATTGAATCAGATGAATTAGAGATTTTTGAAGAAGAGGAGATAGAAGATGAAAATTAATATCTCTCGTCCAAATATATACCTGTTGGTATTTTCTACACTTTTGCTAATAATAGTTTTAATCTTCTCCTTTGCAGTTTTAATTCCTCATGGTAAAGATTATAGAGAGCAGAGATCCGAGTTAAGAAAAGAGAACAAAGAACTAAGAAAGTATCAAGATTTCAGTGATGATACAGAAGAATTTTTACAAAAATTAAGAAGTGATAATCGCCATATAATTAAAGCATTTGATACGAGCTTCACAACACAAAGGTTTGAAAAAGTTCATCAGGCTTATTTCTTATCTTTAAGTGTTGTTAAGAGTCTAAAAATGGCTGATGAAGATGAATTTAGTGTTTATGATGTTAATACAAGCTCAGAAATTAATTCCCCTAAAACTTTTTATGATTTTCTAGATGCACTTAATAAAAGTGATTGGATAGTTAAAGTTAATTTTCCTATTCATTTTAAACGCGACGGTGAACTTATAAAGTCAAGTTTTACTATGAAGGTTTATTCCGCTCAAAAAGAGAAAACTAAAGTAGACTTAAACTCCACTAAGTAGGCTTTTTACAAGTGTAAAAGCCTCACTGTCTTGAGCTAAATACTGACGAAGTTTTGGCTCGACTTGTAATCTTCTACAGAGATCTTTAAACTCTTTCTTTAATACAGAATTATCTTGAGTATATGGAATAATAAAGATGAATTCTCCTGTCTGATTCACAATGAACTTTCTTCCTACAATAGTAGTTTTTTGTGTCGTTAAAGTTCCTCTTTCATTTGCACTTAGCATATAATTTTGAGATTTTAAATATTTATCAATCGTATAAATATCTGCTCTTGTTTTTTTACAAGAGCTAAAGTAAGCAAAACTGCCTATAGTTTTAATATCCACATCTTCAAGAAGTGAACTTACATCTGCATCAATATACTCAAAACTTTTTTTAATACCACTAAGATGTTTTTTAAGCAGAGGCACTGCATATTTATGTCTAAATTCGTTGCGTTTAATCTCTTCATCTAAGTTACTTTCATCTTCGAAATATTTAAGTGAATTCTCTTTTAAATAGGAGAGTAATTCTTGTTTATCTAGATGAAGCAGAGGACGAATTAGAGAGTAGTTTTCTCTTATCTGGATTTCATTCATACCCGCTATTTCAGCACAACCTGCACCCTTGCAAAACTGCATAAGCATCCATTCAAATCTATCGCCTAGATGGTGAGCGGTTAGTAGGTTGTCATAGAAGTGTGTTGTGCTTAAATCTTCGAAAAAATTGTATCTTATATCTCGTGCTTGGGATTCAAAATTTTTCTTTGTTACTTTTGCAGTTAGTAGGTGACATTTTAAGTTATGAGTAGAAGCTAACTCTTTTGCATATGCTACTTCTTTTTTGCTCTGTTGTCTTACTCCATAGTCTACTATGGCTATGTCAAACGCGATGCTATTTTCTAGTAGGATAAAAAAGAGGGCAGAGGAGTCAACCCCAGCGGAAAAGGCGAGTAGATTCTTTTTTCCTCTAAGCGCTAATAGTGAGGATTGTTTAAGCATTATCCACAGTAGCAGTTAAAATGTTTCCAACAATCTCGGTTACTTTAGCTTTGTAGATTTTTCCAAACTCTAAATCTTCATCTTTTGTTCTGTCATTAACATAAATCTCACCATCGATTTCTGGTGCCCAGATAGTTTTTCTTGCACTAAGTAAGAACTCGTGTTCATCACTCTCTCCATCTATGATAAGTTCACATTCCTGATTTATTTCAGCGGCTAATGACACTTTCATACACTCCACAGCTATATCACCAAGAAATTGTGCACGCTCGGCTCTTACATCAGCAGGGATTTTATCATGCATATCATATGCAGCAGTTGTTTCCTCATCTGAGTAGTCAAAAACACTGATACGGTCAAAACCAAATGATGCAGCAAATTCACACATCTCATCAAACATCTCTTGTGTCTCGTTAGGATGTCCAACTATTAAGCCTGTGCGAACAAATGAGTTTGGTAGACTTCTCATAAAGTTTAGCAACTCAATAGTTTTGTCTTTACCAAAGCCGCGTTTCATCATACGAAGCATATCATCATTAATATGTTGGATAGGCATATCAAAGTAGTTATGAAATATTTTACTCTTAGCTATATTTTTAAGAAGAGTGATAGTTGTTGTTGATGGGTAAAGGTAAAGAATACGAGCTGACTTAACACCATCGATAAGTTCTATTCTTTGAATTAAAAGTGAAAGACCATCTTTGACATTTTGATCACGAAGATAAGACGAACTATCTTGTGAAACAAAAGAAAAATCATAGTAGCCTTTTTTTACTAGCCCTTGAACTTCATTTGCAATGGAGTCTAAGTTACGAGAGTTTAGCTTACCTTTAAATGAAGGAATAGCACAAAAGCTACAAGCTTGATTACAGCCCTCAGAGAGCTTAATATAAGCATGATAAGTTGAACCGGTAACAATACGTTCTGCTCCATCAATAAGATAAACTTCATCTGAAAATCTACTTTTTTTCTCAATAAGAAGTTCGTCAATATGATCATAATCTCCAACACCCGTAAATATATCTACTTCGGGAATCTGAGTCGCTAAGTCATCTTGATAGCGTTCACTTAAACACCCAGCCATTACTAAAACGGAGTCCTCTTTTCTTGCATCATGAAGTGAAAGAACGGTGTTAATTGATTCCTCTTTTGCAGCATCGATGAAACCACAAGTGTTTACAATGATAACATCTGCATCTTCATTGTTATCTGTAAGTTCAAAGTTTTGGAGTTTACCCATCATAACTTCTGTATCGATAAGGTTTTTAGTACAGCCAAGAGAGACTATATGGAGTTTATTGCTCATAATTCTACTTTATAAATATTTTTTGTAATTATATCGTATAATCTCTTTATGAAAATATATGATGTATTAATACTTGGTGGTGGTGCGAGTGGGCTTATGTGTGGGGCTCATTTGAGTAAAGATTTAGATATAGCAATAGTAGAAGTAAATGAAAAAATTGCAAAAAAACTAAAAATTTCTGGTGGTGGTAGATGTAATATCACTAATGTCGAAGTAAGTGAGCAAAACTTTGACGGCGATGAAGAGTTGATTGAGTATGCTTTATCGGTGTTTAGCAGAGATGACTTGTTATCCTTTTTAGATGTAAATGGTGTTAAGCCTGTTATTAGAAAAGATAGATATTACTTCTGCAAAGATAGTGCAGATGAAATCATAAATGTATTAAAAAACAGCAGTAGTCATTGTAAAACACTCTTGAATCATGAAATACTAAAATTAGAGAAAAATGATGATATTTTTGAACTTCAAACTTCAAAAGGAGTCCTAAGAGCAAAAAAAGTAGTTGTAGCCACTGGTGGAAAAAGTTTTAAAACCTTAGGTGCTAGTGATATAGGTCTGAAAATTGCAAAAGATTTTGGATTAAAAGTTAAAGAGTTCACTCCTGCTCTTGTTGGAATGACTCTACAACCAAAAGAGTCTTGGATGAAAGAGTTAAGCGGACTTAGTTGTTATGTTCATATAAAAGTTGGTGACAAAATTTTAAAAGAGGATATGCTATTTGCTCATAAAGGTATAAGTGGACCTTCTATTTTATCAGCCTCACTTTATTGGCAAAAAGGAAATATATCAATAGATTTTTTACCAAATGAAAATATTTTAGACTTAGTCAATGGAAGTAAAAAGCAGGTAAGTTCAGTAGTGAATCTTCCAAAAAGACTCTCAAAAGCCATCTTAAACGCGGTGGATGTTGAAGATAAAGAGTGCAGAAAACTACAAAAAGAGGACTTAGAAAAGCTTAAAAACATTCATGCATATGAGTTTGCTCCTGCAGGTAATTTTGGTTTTACTAAGGCTGAAGTCTCTCGTGGTGGAGTGCTATCCTCTGAGTTAAATAGGTATACTTTAGAAGCTTTAGATGTTGAGAATTTATATTTTATTGGTGAGGTAGTAGATATAACCGGTGAACTAGGTGGATACAATTTTCAGTGGGCATTTAGTAGTGGAGTTCTCTGTTCAAATGGTATATAATAATTATTAAACAATTGTGATAATATGACGATGCAAGAGCAGATATTTAAAGTTTATTTCCAAATTTACTAGGTATAATGATTAGACTTTAAGTTTACAATATTTATTATAATGAAGTATTTAAAAAGAAGGAATTTTATGAGAAGAAAATTAACAAAAATTGCACTTGCAACACTATTAGCTAGTATACCTCTTACGGCAGGAGATATAGACTTAAGAAAAAGTACAAAATCTATATTTGCTATAGAAGGTGGATATAGTGTTACTGATGTGGTAAGTAATGCAGGGACAAAAAATACTGAAAATTTTGGTGGTTTAGGTTTAAAGCTTGGAGCAGAAGTAAACAACTATAGAGTGTTTATTGCTGGAAGAGTTTATTCCATAGATGGTTTTGATTATGCATATACATATGGTGGTGAGCTACAGTATTTATTTAATTTTTCAGAGGTTGCTAATTTCTTTATTGGTGCTAATGCAGGTATGGCCATTATGAGAAAGTCTACAGATACACCAGCAACTGATATTTCTGTAGATGATCCATATTATGGAGCTGATCTTGGTTTTAATTTTCATGTAAATGAGATGATTGATATTGAGCTAGGGGCAAGAGGTATGCAAATTAATAATTTTGAAAACATAGTTACTGGATATACAAGTCTTATAATTAAATATGATATGGACTAAATTGAAGTATTTACTTGTACCATTTCTTCTGATTGCATCTCTTAGTGCAGATCAGATAAATAAAAAAACTTTAGCTTGTCCAACTGTAGACACTTTGAAAAAAGCTCCTGTGGAAAATACTGCTTCTAATCCAATGGATTTGAGTCTATTTATGATAGCAAATGGTTGTGAAATGCTTTCTGCTCGAGATGGTGTTGAAGCTATTGGTTATGATCCTCGTAACTCTAAAAAGTTATATGTAAAGATTATTTACAAAAAAACAGGGGCTTATCTTTTTGTACCGCGTTCAGCAATCACGATAGAACAAGGCGGAAAGAAGAATAATTATAGGTTTTAAAACTACTCTTCTTTCTTCTTTAGTTGCTTAAATATACTAGTAAGAATAAAATTTAGGAGAACTAATGAAGAGACTGTTTTTAACACTAATTTTAGGTGGCTTGCTATACTCAACACAAGTGCTCTATGCCCAAGATGAGATAGCGAATATGAAGGCTGAGTTTGAGGCTATGAAAAAAGCTCAAAATAGTGACTTTGCAAACTATAAGAAGAGCCAAGAAAAAGCTTATGCTTCTTACAAAAAGGAACTGAATAAGTTTTGGAATAGACCTGAACTCTCAACGAAAAAAGAGTGGGTAAGTTACTCTGATGACAAAAAAAGTCGTTCTAAGGTTGACTTTGAAAAGAATGTAGTAGTTATAGAAGTAATTGCTCAGAGTGAAGAAGAAGCTCAAGCTAAACTTCTAGATAGAATTGTTTATGTAGTAAGTAAGGATACAAAAGAGGTAGTAGAATCGGATCAACTTCAAAAAAAGTTAGCTTCTATAAAACCACCAAAAGAGATTATTACAAGTAAAATTGATGCAAAACCAATACTTTCAACTGTTCTTTTTAAATCAGAACCTAGTAAAAAAGAGCTCAATAAATATGCAGAAAAAGTTTTAGTTGACAACAAGGTAGAGGTGAATAAATCAAAGTTTGGACATGAGAATGTTTATAAATTGACTGTAGGACTTCCAGCTGATACAACATTGAAGCGTTCACGTATTTATAAAGATGAGATTGTAAAAAATGCTTCTCGTTTTGAGATTCCCGTTGCTCTTGTTTTTGCGATAATGCAGACAGAAAGTAATTTTAATCCTTTTGCAAAGTCCCATATACCCGCATTTGGTTTAATGCAGATAGTACCGCATTCAGCTGGAAAAGATGTTTATCGTTATCTTTACAAAAGAGATGGTATGCCAAGTTCTACCTATCTTTATAACAGCGATAATAACATAGAGATGGGAAGCGTTTATCTTAAGATTCTCTATTATAGATATTTAAGAAAGATAAAAAATCCAGAGAGTAGACTCTACTGTACGATTGCAGCTTATAATACGGGTGCAGGAAATATTGCATGGGCTTTTACTAAACATACCAATATGAATAAAGCCACACCAAAGATAAATGTCATGACTCCAGATGAAGTTTATAATCACCTTTTAAATAACCTGAAGTATGATGAACCAAAACATTATCTTAAGCGAGTAACAAGAAGAATGAGCGCATATAAAAATGCATACGAATTATAAAAGGCAAAAATAAAAAAATTAATACTTACTTCGGTACTGTTAGCAACAACACTGCTAAACACGGAGATATATACAACTAATGAGTATCAGTTTACTTGTAGTATAGATACAAGGCAAATGCTCAGCAATAGTGCATATTAGAGTTTAAAAATACTAGTTCGAAATAAGAGCATTTTGAGGAACTTCAAAAAGCTCACCACCTTCATTCTCTACAAGTGCAATTGATCCATTGTAGTCATTAAAAATAGTAATTACTTTTACAATTGTCTCTTTGTACATGTATGTGTCTTCATCTGTGATTTTTAGCTGATTGTTTGGTGTTGTCGATAGATGGCTTGTCTGTATCATAGTTTATATCCTTGATGTTTTAAAACATTCTTACATAATTATTTATAGTTTTAAAAATATCTTTCATTTTGTCAAATATTTGTGTGATAATAGCAAAATTTATACCATGAATTATTAATAAAAAAATTACTTTATTAATGTAAAAATTTTCTCCGCTAAGCTCTCAACATATTTTTCTCATATTACATAGTCAAAAGATTTTTTCATCTCATCTTTACAATTGATATCTCCGAGTTAAAGTAAAATATGAATTTCATAAAGCTTAGAAAATATACCTTATGTTAACCAATTAAAAGAAAAAACCGTATATTTCACTTTTTAGTCTATTTATCTTCTTTAAAATCTTTTTCAAAAAATTAAACAAAAAATTCATTAATAATATTTTCTATATTTTCAATTTCACTTTGTGTTAATTTTTCATAGTATTTTTCTTTTTTATTCTTAGAGAGCTTTCCATCATTTTGCAATATAAATGTCATTAAACTCTTTATCTTATTATCTGGCATTTCAATAAAATCATTTATCTCTCCATATGCCTTATCAAATGAATCTAAATATCTAAGTTCCTCAGGTAATGTTTCTTTTATTGTTTTTTCTACAGACTCATAAATAAATTCACAGCTCTTGGTACAGTTAAAAAATCTATATAAATCTTCAGTATCATTCAATATTTTTACATTTCCAGATGATGTGGCTTCCCACTCAATTAAATCCATTAAAGGGGTAGTGTGCGATACTAAGATATCTCTATATTTTTCAATTTCATCTAAAATCACATTAGATATTGGGAAAATCATCCCTTTTGGATAAAAACTCCTATGTGCTAAAACATGGTGAATTAAATATCTATGTATCCTTCCATTTCCATCTTCTAAAGGGTGAATATACACAAAAGAAAAAGCAATAATTACAGAATGTAAAATAGGATCTAGTTCATCACTACTTAACAAATCATTCAACTCTATCCAATCTTGAAGTAGATGATGCAAATCTTTGCTTTTAGCCCCTATAAATTCAGGTAATGGATAATTATCTCTATCTCTATCACCTAAAAACACTTCATCATCACGAAGACCTATCTTCATAAATCTTGAATCTTCTAAAAGGATTGCGTGAAGTCTTTGTATCTCATCTATACTGAGTGGTGTTTTACCAGCTTTGTTAATTATTTTACCCCAGTTCTCAATTCTATTTTTAGTGGGTCGTTCCCCTTCTATTTCAAAAGATGCCCTTGCATCAGACAACAGTAGAAAGCTTGCGGCTCTTCTAACTAATGACTTAGATACTTTAGCTATTACATCAGATATATCGCTACTTAAGTCACTTTTTATATAATCTTGCAGTTTTTGAGTTTTTGTAATAATTGGACAAATTTTTGAAGTTCCAAGAAGATTATTATTGAGCTTATGTCTTTGCGATTTTATTGAAGTATTTTTTACCATATATTTTTTTGAGTCTAAGAGGTCATCATATTTTCCAACTGGAAGATCTTCAATAGGTAATTGTTCCTCTAGTAAAAATTCATATAAAAACCATATCTTCTTACTAAGTATTCGCTTAGGATTAATTTGAATATATTTAACCATACCCTCTTTTCTTAATGCTTTGAAAATCAATTTTAATACTAGCAAATCAATAGTCTCATGTTTAAGAGCAAACTCTAAATTACTATACAGAATTTCTTCAACACTCAGTTGTGCATCAAAGATGAGCCATTTACTCTTTTGTATCTTTTGTACTGCTAATCTTTTTTCACTTACACAGCACAATTCTCTTAATGGCATATTCAAATTTAAATGATTTAGCAACCATGAGTATCCAATTAACCTGCAAGAATCGGGTAATATTTCATTTTGAAAAGCTAAAGACATTTTGATCACTCTCTCTGGGATTTTATTAAATAATTCGGGATTATATTAATATTTCATTAAAATATTGTGTTTTTTATTATTTATATTAAGTATAGCATAAAATATCTGACTTCTCTTGAAAAAATACCTCATGTAATCCTCATTTACTTTAAATCTTTTTTGAAGACCAGATTGAGTTTGCTAAGAGCAAGGGGACTACTTTTTTATTTAGTTTCTCTAATGGAATGCGATTAAATGATATTGCAGATATTAGAGGTAGAGCAGATAGAAATGGTCCATGGTATGCTTTGATTAAGGAATCTGGGATTCCGATGAGAGATTTGAGACAAACAAGACATACCTTTGCTATTCAGGCTATAAAGTCTGGAATGTATACACTGCAGGGGGTTTCAGCAGTCTTAGGACATAGCTCTTTAGGCATTATGGTAAGCACCTAGGAAAGTCGCATCTGAAAATAAATCGTTCAGTTGATATATTTGATGGTTCGTGTTACTTTTTGGATGACTCTGAAGAAAATGAATCTGGCACAAAATAGTTTATAATGTTTACAACACCGTAAGAAAAGTCGCATCTTAAAATAAGTCATTATCTTGATATATTTGATGGTTTGGGTTACTTTTTGGGTGACTCTAAAGAAAATACATCTGGTGAAAAATAGTTGATAACCCTTACAAGACCGTAGGGTAGGTAAGTGTAGGTGGTGCTCGATACTGGATTTGAACCAGTGACCACCTCCATGTCATGGAGGCACTCTACCACTGAGTTAATCGAGCGTTCTTAAAGAGTAGAATCTTATCTAATTTTCCTTAAAGTAATTTTTCTTACAATTCTTTAAATATACCTAGAAGTTTTATACTTAATTTAGGTGTACTAAGTGTATAATTCTATTATCGAAATGTTTCCTAACAGAACAGAAAAATAAATAAATATCCACAAGGCATACTATGAACTTAACTGAGTTAGAAGAATTAGGATTAGAGAATGTTGGTAATGTTTACCACAATTTAAGTTATGATGAACTAATAAAACACGAGCTAGATAATGGCGAGGTTCAACAAACTAATAAAGGTGCAACTGCGGTTGATACTGGTATTTTCACAGGTCGTTCACCTAAAGATAAATACTTCGTAGATCGTGACCCATCTAACAAGTACATAGCTTGGGGAGATGTGAATAAAAAAGTTTCTTCAGAAATTTTTGAAGAACTTCTGATAGTTGCTCAAGAACAACTATCAAGCACAGACTTATATGTAACAGATGTATTTTGTGGTTCAAGTATTGCATCAAAAAAATCAGTGCGTTTTGTATCTGAAATAGCTTGGCAATCACATTTTGTTAAAAATATGTTTATTCGTCCAAATGAAGCAGAATTAGAAATTTTTAAATCTGACTTTGTTGTTTTAAATGCTTGTAAAGCAGTAAATGACAAATGGAAAGAGCATGGCCTTAACTCTGAAGTTTTTGTACTTTTTGATATTGAGAAAAATATGG
>CAZPRE010000029.1:0-15030 GCA_964588875.1 uncultured Sulfurimonas sp.
AAGTCTCACTTAATTCAATTCCAAACTCTTCAGGTTTAAGTAGGTCAAAAAGAGGACGGTTTAGTTCTAAGTCTGGACAAGCTGCATAACCAAAGGAGTAACGCGAGCCTTGGTATTTGTTCATCTGAACATCACTTAGTTTACTCCCCTCATTATCACTTATGTTTAAATCAAGTCTTATCTGCTTATGCACTATTTCAGCAAGAGCTTCGGCTAACTCAACACCAAGACCGTGAAATTGATAATACTCAGTGTAGTTACCAGCTTCATATATAACTCTCTCAGCATCACTAATTTTACCACCAGCACTAACACATGTTAATGCTATAACATCATGTCTATCAGAGTGGAAAAAGTCGCTTAGAGCACGATGTGGTTTTTTACTTTGTCTAGGGAAACTAAACTCTTTAATAGCATCTGCTCTTACATCATCAAGTGGTTTCGTATTTACTTCTGATTCTGAGTTATATCCCTGTGTTTCATCAAAGATTAACAACTTGTTATCATCACTTCTACAAGGCCAGTAACCATAAATGACAGTAGGCTCAAAGAGTTTTTTATCTAAGAACTCGGATTTGAGTTTTTCATAGGCTGGCCAAACAACTTCATCGAGTTGTTTTTTATGAGCTTCTTTTGTCATACCTTTAGAACTATAACCCCAACGAGATTTAAAAAGGATTCTGTGGTTTATCCAATCAAATGCCATTTCTATCTGCTGTTGTGTTAGCTTCATTTCATGTCTCCCCCAAAACGGAGGAGTTGGAACTGTTACATCACGAGTTGGCATCTTTAACTCAGAAAATGGAGGAATGATTATCTCTTTTTTCTCTTTAACTTCTTTGACTTCTTTATCTTTACCATGGAGGTCAGTATCAAAGTTTCCAGCTTCGATGCGGCTCATAGCTGTAACACCATCAAATGCATCTTTACAGTAGAAGATAGGACCATCATAAAAAGGACGACAAAAGTCATCTACAAAGGTACGAGTAAGGGCTGCTCCACCTATAAGAACAGGAATATCTATACCTTGTTCTTGTAAAAGTTTGAAGTTTTCTTGCATAACTTGTGTTGATTTTACAAGAAGTCCACTAAAACCTAACGCAGCAATTTGACCAGCTTTCATTGCGTCTATAAACTTTTCTAACTCTACTTTTATACCAAGATTTTGAACCTTATAACCATTGTTTGACAAAATGATATCAACAAGGTTTTTACCAACATCGTGCACATCACCTTTTACAGTACCAAGAGCTAGAGTTGTGTCTACAGCTTTTTCTACTTTTGGTAGATATGGGTTAAGATGATCAACTGTTTTTTTCATAGTTTCGGCTGATTGTAGAACAAATGGAAGTTGCATTTGACCTGAACCAAAAAGTTCACCGACAACTTTCATTGCATCTATGAGAATCTCGTTGACTATTCTCTCAGGTGCTATTGTTTTTCTCGCACTTTCAACTAGAGGTATCATTCTCTCTTTATCACCATCCATAAGAAGTTTAGCGATTTTTTCTTCATCATTCATTGCAAGATACTCTTCATCTACTGCATCATTGTCAACTGCTTCTTTAGTGCTAAAATGCTCTATAAAAGTAAAGAGTGCTTCTCCTTTTGGTTTGCGATTAAAGATAAGGTCGTTACAAATTTCTTGATCTTCTTTGGAAATTTTGTTTATAGGAATAATGTGCTTAACATTAATGATAACCGATGTAAGTCCAGCCTCTATACAGTGGTGTAAAAACATAGAGTTTAAATAAGGTCTCGCATCTTTATCTAATCCAAAAGAGATGTTTGAGAGGCCAAGTGTTGCACTTACTTCTGGATGTTTTTTGCGAAGTGCACGGATAGCTTCTATTGTGTTTACACCAGCATCCCAGTACTCTTCATCACCTGAGGCTAAAGTAAATGTAAGAACATCAAAAATTAAATCTTCTTTTTTAATGCCGTGACGATTAGTAGCTAAGTCTATGATACGATCTGCCACTAAGAGTTTATTCTCAACTGTTTTAGCCATTCCGACTTCATCGATAGTAAGACAAACTAGGCTTGTTCCAAACTTTTTAGCAAGTTGACAAACTTCGTCAAATTTAGGTTCGCCATCTTCAAGGTTTACAGAATTTAATACAGGTTTTCCACCTATGTTTTTAAGTGCAGTCTCTAGCCCTGTTGTTTGTGTTGAATCGGGCATAAGAGGAAGTGCAATTTTTTGGTTGTACATTCCCATGACCGCGTTCATATCTTTTGTTTCATCACGACCTGCAAAACCGACATTTACATCTATCATATGAGCACCGGCTCGAACTTGTTGTTGCGCTACGGAGAGAGTTCCCTCGTAGTCTTCAGCTAAAAGAAGTTCACGAAAAGCCTTAGAACCTGTCGCATTTGAGCGCTCACCCATAAGCAAAGGAGCTGGTTCTTGCATAAGGGGTGTTGTGTTAAAAAGTGAAGCAATAGAAGTAGGATGTGAACCGGTTGCTTCTTTTGGTATTTTATTTTGAGTCGCATTTACGAGAGCACGAATATGTTGAGGTGTAGTTCCACAACAACCACCCAAAAATGAAACGCCATCGTAGGCTAAGAATTTCTCTTGTTGGACTGTAAACTCATCAGGTCCCATTGGGTAGTAAGTATAACCTCCACGATTTTGTGGAAGACCCGCGTTTGAGTGAACAGAGATAGGTTTGTGCCAAAGTTCACTTAGTGTTTTAACATGTTTTAGAACTTGCCCAGGTCCTGTTCCGCAGTTAAATCCAAGTGAGAGAATGTCAAAAGGTTCTAGTATGGTAGCGATAGTTGCCGCATCAGTACCAATAAGCATAGTTCCACTAAGCTCGATAGTCACAGAAACCATAATAGGAATCTCAACTTTTCTTTGGCGAGAGGCTTCTTGACATGCATGAAGTGCTGCTTTTATCTGGAGTGGATCTTGTGCAGTTTCTAGTAAGAAAATATCAACTCCACCATCGATGAGGGCTAGACAAAATTCAGTATAACCTGTATACATTTCATCATAAGTGATATGCCCAAGGGATGGAAGTTTAGTTCCTGGTCCCACAGAACCTAAAACGAAACGCGGATGCTCTGGTGTAGAGAATTTTTCACACTCTTTTTTTACTAATTCTGCTCCAGCTTTTGTGAGCTCATAAGCACGATGACCTATTTGATACTCATCAAGTACCCAAGAGAAAGAACCAAATGTGTTTGTTGTTATGAGGTCAGCACCACTTGTAAGATAGGCAGAGAAAATTTCACTAAGAACTTGGGGACAAGTAACATTGAGAAGTTCATTACAACCCTCATTATCTTGCCAAGCGTCTTTTGGAATATTCTCATCGCGTTGCTGGAGTTGTGTACCCATCGCACCGTCTATTATGAGAGGGCGTTTTTTTATTGTATTTAAAATGTATTGTTTTGTTGTCATTATTTAAAACTTTTGTTGAATTATTAGTTTTCTATTTTAGCATCTTTGTACATAAATAAAACTGTTGTATAAGTTTTAGCGAAGAAGCAACAATTTTGGCACAAAAAGCAACAAGTGAAGTAGAAGTAAATATAAATTGACGATAAAATCAACATAACTATTGACTTTATTCGTCAATTATTGCTATAATGACGATGAAATCCAATTAAAAGAGAGGTTTAATCGCTAAATGGTAGTTTCTTACATACGTCCAGATAAACATTTTGATACCGCTCACGACCAGCAGCAGGTGATTAACTCATATGCTAGATTTAACAATATTGTAATAGATGACGAGTTTATTGATCAGACTTCTCAAAATAGACGTTTAATTGATAGAGCACATGTTACATCTTACTTTCAAAATAAACCAAGTGGAACACTTTTAGTATATGATGTATGGGTACTTAGTACTAATATTGAAGATTTAACTCAGATGTTCTCATGTTTACTTAAAAATAAGTTTAATGTGCATTTTATAAAGCGGTCTGTGATAATATCACATCAGAGTAGTGTTATGTTGGTCTTAGGTCTTATAGATCAACTACGTAAATACATGCAAAATGAATCAAAAAAGGTGATAGGACGACCAAAGGGAAGTAAATCATCTTCTAAATTTGATCAACATATAACCGAAATAATAAATTACATAAGAGAGAAGAAAAGTGTTAGTGAAATGGCACGTCTTTTAAATGTAAGTAGAAGTTCTCTAAAAGATTATATTAGTTCTAGAGAGCTAAAGCAAGTTGCATTTGGTTCTTTAACACCAGAAATATCAGAAAATGCGGAAGAGCATATAATCAATACGATTGTATGTCCATCATAGAAATTAGTAAAAAGGGAGATAAATAAAATGAGTGAAAAAACGAAAGGTATAGAGATACCAACATCTTGGAGAATTAAACGTTACTATATATATGCTTTAGCAACAGTGATAGCATTAGCTTTGCCATGGATAATTATAGATGGGAATCACTTTTTCCTACTTTCATTTGATAAAATGAAACTACACCTTGCATTTGTACAGTTTGATATGCAAGAATTATATTTAATGCCATTCTTGCTAATGTTAATGTTCTTAGGAATTTTTGGTATGACAGTTATGGGTGGGCGTGTATTTTGTGGATGGGTCTGTCCTCAGACTGTTTTTCGTGTAATATACCGTGATTTAATTGAGACAAAGATTTTAGGACTTCGTAAACGTATTAAAAACAAGCAAAAAGATCCTGATATGTCTAAGATGGAGAATAAGGTTAAAGTAGTAATTGCTATTTTGATTTGGACAGCACTTTCACTTATCGCAGCAGCTGACTTTTTATGGTTTTTTGTTCCACCTGAAGATTTCTTTGTATATTTAGCTGATTTTAATAACCACTGGACTCTATTTGGTACGGTTTTAAGTATCGCTGCATTTTTAATTTATGATATAGTTTTTATGAAAGAGAATTTCTGTGTATATGTATGCCCTTACTCACGTGTTCAGTCTGTTTTATATGATGAGCATACAATTATGGCACTTTATGATATGCACCGTGGTGGTAATATTTATGAAGGACAGGATAAAAAGTTTACTTCGCAAAAAGCTATTCAAGTAGATGAGCCTCATGCAGAGTGTACAGCTTGTGAGTCTTGTGTAACTGTTTGTCCTACACATATTGATATTCGTCAGGGTCTTCAGTTAGAGTGTATCAACTGTTTAGAATGTGTCGATGCCTGTACAACAGTTATGGGTAAACTTGGTAAGCCTTCTCTTGTTACTTGGTCAAGTGATTATGAGATAGTAGATCAAAAAGGTAAAACACAATATTTCCGTCCTAAGATTTTAGCTTATATTGGTTTGTTAGTAGGACTTATGATTATTCTTGGGCTTATGGGAAGCACAAAAGAGCATATGCTTTTAAACATTAACAAAGAGACTCGTCTTTACTCAACAAAATTACTTCCAGATGGTAAGGTAAGAGTAGACAATGCATATGAGTTTTTACTTCAAAATACTCAAAATGAGAAGATGAAGTTTTACTTTGAAGTTATCCCTCCAAAAGGTATGGAAGGTAAAATTTTTATTGCTAAACCATCAAAAGAATTTACAGCAGTACCAAATGTTAAAAAGAAAAAAGTAGTTGTTCTTAGAACTACAGAATTACTAGCAGATGATACAAGAAAAGATACAATCATCCCAATTACGATTAGAGCATATGCTCTTGGACATGAAGAAAAAATTGTAGTATTTAGAAAATCTACATTTATTTTTCCAAAGGCAAGTGAGCTTAAAAAAGCGAAATAATAAGCTTTTAAAATATAATAGGATAGACTCGCAGTATAATACTATAAGGGTCTATCTTGTTAAAAAAAATTATACTCTTCATTGTAGTAGTTTATGCTATTGCTGGATTCATAGCACTTCCTTATTTTATAAAACCACAACTCATAGAGATTATTGAGAAAGAAACAAATTCTAAAATATCTATAGATTCTATTAGTTTTAATCCTTTTATATTTAAGCTAATAATTTCAGACTTAGAACTTAAAACATTAGATGACAAACATCTAGTCTCACTAGGGTACTTGCTCATAGATGTTGAGCTTTATTCACTTTTAAATTCTACAATTCACTTAAAAGATATGACTCTTTACAAACCATTTATCTCTTTAGTTTATAGCAAAAATAAGAAATTTAATATATTATCAATCATTAAAGAGAGTGATACAGCTGCCCAAGAGTCTAACTCTTCAATGAAAATACCTAGAATAAAAGTTGATAAAATAAGTATAGTTGAGGGCTCTGTAGCTTATGACGATTTCTCTCAAAAAAGTGAATTTGAATTTGATTTTAAGCATATAGGTTTTAACCTCAAAGATCTTGATACAAATGATTTCAATTCAAGTAATGCTCAAATTAGATTTTACTCTACCCTTGGTGATGGTGGGTTTATTGATTTAAAAAGTAAGATAGTGGGTTTTGAACCTTTAACTCTCAAAGGTAGTTTAGACTTTGAAGCAAGTAAGATTTATACCCTGTGGCGTTATATGCGTGACTCTTTAAATCTTGAGGTAGCTGATGGTAAACTCTCTTTTTATGGTGAGTACTATTTTAATATATATGATCTAAATGCTACTAGTATACACAATGCAAGAGTAGCTTTAGATGGACTAAGAATTAAACCAAAAAATGAGTATAAAGATGTTTTAAATTTAAACTCTCTGTATGTAGATAATATAACCGTTAAACCTATGCAAAAAAGTATTCATATTGATAAGGTGGGTTTAGATTCTCTTTATGTAAAAGCTAAACGCGATGGCAATGGAAAGATTGATTGGCTTGAATATATTAAAGTAAACGCGGCCGATACAAATAAGACTGTCATGGTGAAAGTGGAAGAAGGGGCTGCGGAAGCATCAGAACCATGGAGTCTGGTTGTCGAGAGCCTAGCACTTCAAAAAATAAAAGCAGACTTTTTTGACAAGGGCATAAAACCAGAGGTAAACACTAAATTAAATGGACTGAACTTTTATGCACAAAATATTACTTTGGCGGGAGTGGAGCCGATAAAATATCAGATGAATATGCTTTTAAATGATAAGTTTAAATGCACTTCAGAGGGTGATATTATTCACTCGGTACTTAATGTCAACTCTTCTCTTGAGTGTAAAAACTTCGATCTAATTCACTATAGACCATATATAGATAAGGCAGCAAGAGATGCTCTTGAAGTGTACAATATAAAGCTTATTCGAGCTGATGTAGGCTTTGGTGCAAAAGTGAATCTCCAAGATATTAATCAAGAGATGGTTATAGCTGTTGAAGATGCTAATCTCAGAGTAAATAAGTTTGCACTTGATAAAAGAAGTAATGCAAAAAGAGTACTTAACTTCGGTGCTTTTAGTGTTAAGGGAGTCTCTTTAAATACTAAAGAGAAGTTTATAAATATCTCTAAGGTGACGCTAAGTGGCTTAGATATAAAAGCTGCACGATTAGAAGATGGAACTATCAATCTCAATGGCTTAGTTGTTCCAAAGAAATTAGAAGAGGTTAAAAAGAGTGAGACCAAAGAAGAGAAAAAGTATAGAATCAAGTTAAAACATCTCTCTTTAAACTATGCAAGAGTCAAGTTTAACGATAAGACCCTAGAACCAAATGTGGAGAGTAAGCTCGATGGCATTTACTTTAGTGCATATGATATAGATTCTAAACGCGGTACATGGCTCTCTTATTCACTTGAGGGAAGAGTGAATGCTAAAGGCTACATCAAATCTAAAGGTTCCCTAAGACACACTCCAATAAAACAGAAAGGATCATTTGAACTTCAAAAAATCTCTTTGACAGATCTGAATCCATATCTGCAAGAGAAATCTTATGTTGAATTAACGGATGGGTTTTTAAGTATTAAAAGTAAAACACAATACTCCCCATCTAACACAAAAGCAGATTTAAGAGTAACGGGTGCATTTGCATTAAATGAACTTTTCATAAATGATAGTAGAGCTCAAATTCCAATTTTAGCTTTGAATGAGCTCGGATTAAAATCCTTTACCCTAGAGGCCTTACCAAACCGTCTCCATATTAATGAGGCGAATCTTGATGGCTTTTATGTTGATGCACTTATAGATGAGAAAAAGATACTTAATCTATCGCGTTTAACTAAAAAGAGCCAAAACAGTGATTTAAACACTACTGATACAAATGCATCGCAAAATGTATTTCCTATAAGGTTAGATAAATTAAGTATAAATATGGGTAGTGCCAAATTTGCAGATCTCTCTTTGCCGATAAAATTTAAAACACATATACATGATTTAAATGGTGTAGTATATTCAATCTCTAATACAGCAGGAGAGACAACCATTGTTGATATGATTGGTGAGATAGACAAGTATGGTTCAACGAAGTTAACGGGGAGTCTTAACAGTTCAAATCCAAAGGCATTTACAAATTTGAATCTAAGTTTCTCAAATCTAGATCTTCACTCCTTTACTGGATACAGTGCATCATTTGCTGGACATGAGATAGAGAGTGGTAAGCTCTATTTAGACCTTGGCTATGACTTATTAAACTCTGAAATTAAAGGTTCTAATAGCATTATTCTCAAGCAGATGAAACTTGGTCGCGAGATAAAAGGTGAGAATATAACTTCTATTCCACTTGGATTTATAATAGGCCTACTTGAAGAGAGGGATGGAGTAATTGACATTGATATGCCAGTTAAAGGAAATGTTGATAAACCAGATTTTAAATATGGAACATTGATATTTGAAACATTTAGAAATCTACTTTGGAAAGCGGGCACTTCTCCATTTTCCTTCTTAGGTTCTATGATGGGAATTGATGGTGATACCCTTACATACGGAAAGTTTGAAGCAGGAGAAGACAATATCTTGCCACCGGAGAGAAAAAAACTTAATAAAATTGCAAAAATGATGATTAAGAAACCGAAAATTTCACTTGGTATTGCCGGTAGATATGATGAAGAACTTGATACTAAAGCTCTTAAAGTAGAAAAATTAATTTCCCTTGTTGTTAAAAAAAGTGGTGTTAAAAATAGAAATGAGCATAAGAGTGCAATGACTGATGAGATGCTTGAAGATATCTACGAAGAGCTAAGAGATGATGATAAACTTGACAAGATGCAAGAGGCTCTTGAGAAGAAATATAAGGGAGAAGAGCTAGAGAGAGCTTATCATCAAGCACTCATAGAAGAAGCAATAGCTGTGCAAGTAGTTAGTGTGGAAGAATTAAATAATTTAGCACAAAGTCGTTCAGATGTAATTAGAAATTATCTCATTAGCGAGAAAAAGATAGAGTTAAGTAGAATTAATTTACTCCCTATCGAAAAAGTAGAAGAGCATAGTGGAAAATATGTAAGAATTAAGTTCGAGATAGAGGTGAAATAGCTTTTGGCTATAATTGCATTTATATATAGTTTAAAAACCATTCAAATATCAAGGATCTAGATGTTTAATATATCTAAATATAAAACATACACAAAAGGCTTACTCGCTAGTATTGCAGTAGCAATCGTAGCTTTTACTATTACTCAGTTTATCTCTTTTAGCACAGCAACTATAGCTATCATTCTTGGAATGATTGTTGGAAATATATTTTATAGTACTTTTCACTCAGAAGAGTCTGGATTTAAGAGTGGGGTAAAGTGGGCAGAAAAAGATCTGTTAATGTTCGCTATTGCTCTTATGGGAATAAATCTTAACTTTACAATGCTTGCAAACTTAGGAGTTGAGACTATCGGTATTATTGTTGCCGGAATGGTATTTACTATTTTTACGGGTCTTCTTTTAGGAAAACTTTTCAAACTAAACCCGAAACTTTCTCTTATGATAGGGATAGGAAATGGTGTGTGTGGAAGCTCTGCAATTGCTGCAACATCTGGTGTTTCTAAGGTTAGTAGTGGTGATATAGGTATTAGTATCGCACTTGTAAATCTTATGGGAACGATAGGTATATTTTTAGCACCTGCATTAGCACATATGCTTGGGTTTACAGATATTCAAGCAGGTATCTTCACGGGAAATACACTTCAAGCTGTTGGGCAAGCAGTCGCGGCAGGATTTAGCATCTCTCCTGAGGCTGGGCACTATGCAACTGTTGTCAAAATGGGAAGAGTTTTACTTCTTGTCCCTCTTGTATTAATACTCATATATATAGCAAAAAGAGAGAGTCAAGACTCTCATGATGAAGTAACAGGAAACGCAAAAGTGAAAGTACCATCTTTTATACTTTGGTTTGTAGGTTTTTCTATTGTCGCTTCACTTGGATGGCTTCCAAAGGAGATTGAAACTCTTATAGGGACTGTTAGTCACTACATCACTCTTATCGCTATGAGTGCTATAGGCTTAATGATACATTTTGGAACAATTATGAAAACAGCAGGAACGGCGTTTAAAGTCTCTTCACTGCTGTTCGCACTGCAGTTGATGTTTAGTGCTTTGCTTATTAGTATGCTATAAGTCAAGTGTGAAAAAACCTCTTTAAGTCCACTATGACATAAAAGAGTATATAATTTACTAAAATAGTTTTAAAGGAGTTAAATGTCTTATCTACCTAGCACTCTTAACTCCTTCTGGTTGTGGCGCGAAGTTTCATCGAAACTAGGTGTTTCAAATCCAGCATATAAGTATTGGAAAAATACACCCAACATGAAACTAAACAATAAATATGTTTTTATCCAAAAAGAGACACTTCCCCCTAAACATGAGCATGTAGAGTCTATTCTTACAGACTTGAGTGGGTTTCTTCCTATTAAGTTTGCTTCAGATCAACTCCATGTAAATGAACATATATTCTCTTATGAAAAAATGAAACTTTATAAAGAATTTGATTACAAATTTGTTCAAGATGTAAAATTTGTAAACATTAAGAAGTTCTTTAGAGAAAATGGTATCAAAGTGGGTAAGAACTCTCTCCTCCAACTTGGCCGTATGAAAGACTTAGAGTTTGATGTAAACTCAACATTTTATAATCTTAAAAATGACTACGGAATAGTGGTGTATGATTAAATGAATACATTTTTTATAGAGTTTCGTGACCCTCTTTTTGGAATAATTATCTTCTTTGTTCTCATCTTTGTGATTACATTTTTTTCCTACTGGTGGGGAAGATACAAAAGTAAAGAGGACTCTCGTCATTTAGATAAATTTTTACGTTCTTTTCGCTCACTTCCCTCTAAAGATGAACTCAATGTTCTTATTGGCTCTGGTGAATTGTCAGAAAAATCATGGCTTCTTTTGGCACAATCGTACTTTAAAAATGGTGATTATGAAAAAAGTATTGAAATATATAATGAGCTACTTAAAGCAACAAGTCCCTCAAATCCAAGAGATACTATGTTCCTTCTCGGACGTACATATTTTAAGGCTGGATTTTTAGAACGTGCAAAACAGATTTTTTTACAGATTTTAAAAGAGAATCCTCGTACCCCTCAGGCTCTGCACTATCTACTGCTTGTGTATGAATATTTACGTGATTACAAATCAGCACTGCATGTTCTAGAACCCCTGGATGAACTAAATAAAGAAACAGCTGGAGACAGCGCATATTTAAAGTCGCTATCACTTCTAAATGATTCCAGGAAGAGTAATGAAGATAAGGCTAAGGAGCTTTTGGAGATGTATAGAGCTACACATAAGCTGACATATCTAGTCTTCGAGTATCTGTTTCGAGTAGACCCAAAACTTGCTTGGAAAAATTTCGATAGCTCAAAAAGTGAAGTTTTAACGGGAGTACTTTGGTACCTTGACCCAAAAGATTTGGATTTTGATATAATATCAAGGACTAGTTACCTAAGAGAACTTTATAGTGCTCGAGGTGATATAAGTGATGCGAATAGTAGTTCAATTTTTGAGTTTGATGTACTTATTAAATTACAAAGTGGCTCAAACGCGACACTGAACTTTGAGTATATGTGTGATAATTGTAAACAGATTTATCCATTTGTTTTTAATCGTTGTAGTTCTTGTCATGCTATTGATACGGCTGTAGTGGAATTTAGTCTAACAAAAGATTATCATAGAGATTTTAGTGAAGAGAATAACTCTTTTCAGTAGTGAAAAGTTTATTGAGAGGGAAGAATGAAAAAAAATATTGAGACATTAGAGAATACACTAGGTTATAAGTTTAAAGATGAAAAGCTCATTATCGAAGCGCTGACACATAAAAGCTATAAACAGCCCTACGATAATGAGCGATTAGAGTTTCTTGGTGATGCGGTATTAGACCTAATTGTAGGCGAGTATCTCTATACGAAATTCTCATCATCTGCTGAGGGAAATCTTTCAAAAATTAGAGCTTCACTTGTAAATGAAGCAGGCTTTGATAAGTTGGCGAGAGCCTTGAAGTTAGGTGAGTATATCTTTCTCTCAAACGCGGAAGAGAATAATGGTGGACGTGAGAAATCTTCACTCCTCTCAAATGCTTTTGAAGCGGTGATGGGTGCAATATATTTAGAATCAGGGTTAGAAGTGGTTCAGGCAATTGCAATTAAACTTATAGAAGGCAACCATGAAGATATATCATTAGATTCACTCTTTAGAGATTTTAAAACTACACTTCAAGAGTTAACACAAGCTAGGTTTGGAATGACTCCTGAGTATAAGGTTGTTGCGAGTCGCGGACCTGACCATCTTAAAGAGTTTGAAGTAGCAGTTATTATAGAAGAAAAAGAGTATGCGAGAGCTATTGGAAAAAGTAAAAAAATAGCACAGCAAGAGGCTGCAAAAGTAGCGATTGACTTATTAAAGGAAGGAAAATAGTGAATAGCTTTGGCCAGAAATTAAAGTTTAGTACATTTGGAGAGTCACACGGTACAGCACTAGGATGTCTTTTAGATGGTGTACCTGCAGGTTTAGAGATAGATGAAGAGTATATTCAGAGTGAGCTTGATCGTAGGAAACCTGGTAAAAGTGAGTTTGAAACAGCTCGAAAAGAGGCCGACAAGGTAGAGATACTCAGTGGAGTTTTTGAGGGTTTAAGCACAGGTACTCCAATTGCAATGATAATCTACAACACAAACCAAAAGTCAAAAGACTATACAAATATAAAAGATGTATTTCGTCCAGGACATGCTGATTTTACTTACTTTCATAAGTATGGCATAAGAGATTATAGAGGTGGTGGACGTTCATCTGCAAGAGAGACTGCAGCTCGCGTTGCAGCTGGTGCTATTGCAAAACTGATGTTACACAAACTTGATATATCTATACATAGTGGAATAAGTGAAGTTCATGGTATTAAGAGTGAAAAGTTTGATTATGAAAATGCTAAGAGTAGTATTATTTATGCTCTTGATTCTTCAACAGAAGAGGTTCAAAAAGAGGCTATTTTAAAAGCAAAAAACAATCATGATTCCGTTGGTGGTGTATCTCGTGTTCTTATAACAGGCACTCCTGTAGGTTTAGGGCAACCTCTTTATTATAAATTAGATGCTGTTTTAGCAGATGCAATGATGGGTATAAACGCGGTTAAAGCCGTTGAAATTGGTGATGGCGTTTTAAGTGCAGAAGTTTTAGGTTCGCAGAATAATGATGAAATTAGAGCCAAGGGTTTTGAGTCAAATCATGCTGGGGGTATTTTAGGTGGTATTAGTAATGGTGAAAATATAGTAATGAATGTATACTTTAAGCCGACACCATCTATTTTTAAAGAACAGCATACCGTTACGACTACAAACGAAGAGGTTGATTTCTCTCTAAAGGGAAGACATGATCCTTGTGTAGCGATAAGAGGTACGGTTGTATGTGAATCAATGGCAGCATTGGTTATAGCAGATATGATGCTTCTAAACATGGGTTCTAGTATGGAAGGGTTTACAAACTATTACAAATAAAGGAAGGGATATGTCAAAAGTATATAAAGACAAGGTAAAAATAACTGAAAAAGAGTTCCTAGAAAATAAAAAGTTACTTGAGCGTGAATTAGAAAACTACAGACAAAATAGTAGTGATTTGCTTCCCTACTCTGATAGTATGAAAGAACTCAGCAAATGGCTTAAGAGCAAAGAAGTTTAGATGCAAATATTAACAACCCCACTTTATGAGAAACAACTTAAAGGGCTCTTGACACTTCTGCACAAACAAAATATCCAAGAGACAAAAAAATTTAAAATGTATCTTGATACTGTTATTGTAAACATGCAAACAAAAGAAAAAAAGTATAAAAAATCTATTTATTTCAATGACGAAGATATTAAAGATATTGAATTTCATGGATGCAGAATTGTGTTTTTAGTAGATAAAAGTAACAGTTCTTATATTTTATTAGGAATTACACAAAAAAGTGAATTATATACTTAAAACAAATCTTTATTATCAGAAATATGTAATCTATGGGCTTTTATATCAAGTAATTATATTTATTATAAATATAATATCTACACTTGTGTCAAAATGTAACAAGCCAGAGCCCAGTTGAAGAATATCACTTTTTTATCACTTTTTTAAATTTAATATCATGTATAATATAAGTTGATATAAATTTAGCATTAAGTAAATAATGGCATAATAGGTACCATAAGATGTTTAAAAGCATTGTATTTACAGCAGAGTATAATTTAAGTAAGGAGAAATAATGGATAATAATAAATCTCAAAAAGATTTAGAAGTCGCTTCAAGAAGAGACTTTTTTAAAAAGACAGCCGCTATTGGTGTAACAGCTTTAGCTGGTACAAGCTTAGCAGCGTCGCAAGATGACAAAGCCATCATGCACCATGTTCCATGGGGACAAATATGGGGTGACCCAATAACGAAAAACCTTTATGGAATGCCATCGAAGTATGAGCATAATGTAACTAGAAGATACACGAAGTTACTTGCTTCAGGTAACTATAGAGCATCAATTGCAGTTACTCCTATTCAAGACTCTATGGGAATTATTACTCCAAATGGACTATTTTTTAGTCGTTCACACGGTGGTGTGGCACAAGTTGATCCAAACGAGTATAGATTAATGATACATGGCTTACTTGAAAAACCTATTGTTCTTACTTTAGATGAACTTAAGAGATACCCTTCAGTGACTCGTACTCACTTTATTGAGTGTCCAGCAAATGGTGGACAAGAGTGGAGAG
>CAZPRE010000030.1:0-9972 GCA_964588875.1 uncultured Sulfurimonas sp.
TACAGAAGCGTGCGTATCTAACTTACCACAAACAGTAATGTATTCACCATCAGGAGAAACATCAACACCGTGAGGTGATTTTGGCTCTGGAATCAAAAATAAAGCGTTATTAGCAACAGCTACTTCAATAGGAATAACTTTATGCCCATTAATAACTTTTACATTTTTCTTATTTTTAGCAAGTTTTGCTAATTTTTTCCAGTTATATACATGTAAGAAGTCAGTGTCAAATCTTGACATACCAGCTTCATTTGGTGGCATACCAACTTCGATTCCACCTGTGTACATTTCAGTATTAAATGAGTTTGTAAAACCCCAACCGTGAGAAACACCTTTACCTGCATCAGATAAATCTTGCATATAAGGAGGCATTTCTATTGTAAAAGAGTCTTTTTCACTGATTCTACCAGTTTTAATATCGAATTTCCACATAGTTGCACCACCACGGTACGTCTCTTTGTAGTCTTCGATTGGGTGATAGTTATTATCAAATGGTGCAGCATACTGTGCAGCTTCGATAATGTATTCGGAATCTTGAGTGAAGAAAGCTCCACCGTGTGCTGATTTAAATACAGGATTTACAACAATTTGTTGTGTTTCAAAATCCCCTAAACCAATAACAGCAAGTCTTGGATTAGCTTTATCATTAATAACTAACCATTTACCGTCATATTTACCTTTAACTTCTGAAAGTGCAGGGTGATGAGTATCTCCCCAGTTTATTTCACGACCACGGATATTACCCTGTCTTAAAACTTTTTTACTCTCTTCGTCAAATCCATAACCTTGCCATGGCTCAGGTGTAAATACAGCGATGTATTTTAGAATTTTCATTGATGGAACACCGTAAACAAGAACTTGTCCACTCTGACCACCAGAACTAAATACTACGAATTCATCTCTTCCACCAGTTGGTAAATAAGTTTTCGCAGCACGAATAACATCATTTTCTGTTAAGCCTCTTGCTTTCATTACTTTTTGTAGTTCACCACCAGCAGCTGATGCAACTGTTGCAGCTAGTGTAGTACCTAAAATAAGTGAAGTAAGCTTACTAAATGTTTTGCTCATAATCTTCTCCTTGAAATTCCTTTGAATAATCGATATTACTCAAATGATAGAAGCATAATAGTATGAAACTGTTTCGTATAATTTGACCAAGGTCAAATTATGATATTAATATGAAAATTTAAAGAGAATATTATTTATTGTAATGTGAAACTAGACTTTGAAGGTCATGTTGTAAGTTTTTTAGTTTTTGTGCAGATGAAGTCAATTCTTCTAATGATTGTATTAGAACATCTTCTTTTTTTGTTAAATCATCATCAATGCTACTATCATTTTCCATTGTATAAATGAGTTCCATTAAGTCTTCTATTTTTTTCTCAATAACTTCTAGGGACTGGTAGGAGTGTTCAAGGTACTCACTTGAGTATTTGACCGACTCATTTATATTTTCAATTAGTTTATTAAAGTTGTTACTAGCCTCTGAAATATCGCTACTAGAGTTATTTATATCAATAGGTTCTAACTCTTTTATAGTTGAATTACTAATAATATTAGTTGAAGTGTGTAAAAACTTTTGTATAAATTCAAGTAGACTTTTGAGTTGAGTAAAAAGATAAATAAGTAGAAAAACTAGTATAACAAATAGAGTGTATTGTGTATTCTTATATATACTCATTTCGCTATTAATATGCTCTTTGGAGATTTGAAGTAGTTTATCAAACTCTCTAACTAGTTTTAAATTTGTATTATAAATATCGATAACAGTTTTTTCAAGCAAGATATTCGAGTAAGTAGTAGTGACATTTTTTTGATCTTTAAATTTTTGTACTAAGATGTAAAAGTTATTCCACAATAACACAATTTTACTATTTTGTTTTTTGATCTGAGGTGAACTTAGTTCATATAAGTCATCTTCTCTATTTTGCATATTTAATAAAAATTGTTTAATTGAATAGATTAGTTGCTTTGTTGAAGTATCTTTAATTTTGGATATATAAAAAATATTTTTAGAAATCTCTTGAGTAAAAGATTTTTGTTGGTTCATTATTTTAAGTAAATTACTATTTTGAGAGTTATGATTATTAATAATGTTAAATAACAATGCTAATAGTATAGATAGTAAGAAAACTAATGCACCGATAACTTTTATCTTAGTCATTTACCTACTCCTCAAATATAGCTTTTAAAGCTACTTTATCTAAAATTGAAACTGTACCGTGCATTATATCGATTATTTTATTGCGTTTAAGTCTTGTCAGTACTCGAGAGAGAGTGGCAGGCTGAATATGTAACATAAGAGATATATCATGGCGTTTAAGCTTGTTAAACATATCTAAATCAGATGAAATACTCATTGCTACTTTGGCAACGGAGTCGAAAATAAACTCTCTGTTGACTAAAGTTTGTAATTGCCCAGAGCGTTTAATAACTTCATTTGCAAACTCTAAGCATAATATATTTTGATTTAAGAAGTGTGCCCTAAATTCTTTATAGTTAATGCTAAGCAGAGTGGAATCTTCAACAGTCTCTATATTAGAAAATGAGAAGAGATTTCTATTTGAAATATCTGATATTTCTGAAAGAAGAGAATTCTCATATATATAGTATAAAAATATATCATTATCGTGCTTATCTATTTTATAGGCTTTAGCTAGGCCACTGTTTAAAAAAAGTATGTTTTCACTTTCTTTTTTCTCATAATGGACTATATAGTTTTCTGAAAATGAGTTTAGTGTTGAAAAAGATGATAGAAGTGTTATTTGTTCCTCATTTAAAGAGGAAAAAAAATCAATGGACTTAATGGCTTCTTTTATAGACAACTTAAATGCCTATGCAATCTTTTTGTGAGATGTCGAAGCTAAAGAGTTCAGCTTTTGTTTTAGCACTAAGATATATGTATGAGATGTTAATTTTAGCTTCTAAAAGTTTACTAGCAGATTGACAAACACCAGTTGTAATTGCTTTTTGCATTCTAGATCTATCTTCTTTTCGTATTGCATCATCACTTTTTGAACCACTGTTGATTTCAAAACTATATATAAGGGTGGCTTCTTGGTTTTTTACAGAGACTAAAGTTGTATATTTATCTATTTCATGTGGTAAATCTTTAGAGAGTGCTTCGGCAGACATTTTGGCAATAGTAATATTTTGAGCTAACATCTCTTTTTCTGGAAAGATTCCTGTTTTTGTTTTAAGTTCTTGTGCAAAACTAAGTGTGCTTAAAGTTATAAGTGCTAGAAGAAGTAGTTTTTTCATTTATCAATCTTTTTTATTAATTTAAATGTATTATACAAGAAACTAGTAATAATATTTTGATATTTATCAAGTCAATAAGATGGTTTCATCGTTCACCAAATTTATCATGCCACCATTCCGATGGAGAGTAGGTTGTTTTTTTAATGGATTCTTCTTCAAAGGAGTATTCATAGTTATTGCAATAATCTAAAATAGTCTCATATGCGTCATTTATTTGCATACTCATTTTAGTAGCCTTATCAACATCATCTTTATGTTTGTCAGGATGCCATTTTTTCATGAGGTTTTTGTATTTATTTTTGATCTCTTTAAGAGAGGAGGTTTCACGAAGACCAAGGAGTGTTTTGGCCTTCATAAGTTTAGTAAAAGATGACAAGTCTTAGTCTTGTTGTTGTCTCATATAAGCTGGGATATCTAAGTAATCACTATCTAAGTCACCACCAACAATTAAACGTGGTCTTACAACTGCGCGTGGAGGTGCTGGAGTGTCAGATACAAAATCAGCATTGTTTTCACCTAGGTCTTTTTCAAAACCAGTTGCAACAATAGTGATTTTCACATAGTTTTCAGCAATATTTTCATCAGTTGATGTTCCCCAGATAACTTCTGCTTCATCGTGTGCACTATCGTGAACAACATCCATAGCTTCTGCTAACTCCATCATTGGGAATGCTGGATGCATGCTAAAGTGAACTAAAACACCCATTGCACCATTAATTGACATGTTATCAAGTAAAGGAGATTCAATCGCTGCTTTGATAGCTTCATAAGCCGCATTCTCACCTTCATGCTCACCAACACCCATAAGAGCCATACCTTTATGACTCATAACAGTCTTAAGGTCAGCGAAGTCAAGATTGATATCATTCTCACCAGTTGAAAGAATAACACCAGATGTTCCACTTACTGCTTGAGCTAAAACACCATCAACTATTTTGAAGCTCTCTTTAAGACCTAGTTTTCTATCTATAATAGAGAGAAGCTTGTCGTTAGGAATAACAACTATAGAGTCACTCTCTTTCTTTAACTCTTCAAGTCCAGACTCAGCAAGAAGACTTCTCTTTTTACCTTCAAATGCAAAAGGTTTTGTTACTACTGAAATTGTTAATGCACCAATTTCTTTAGCAATCTGTGCTACGATTGGAGCAGCACCAGTACCAGTTCCACCACCAAGTCCAGCAGAGATAAATACAATATCAGCACCCTCTAGAGCAGCTCTAATATCATCATAGTTCTCTAAGGCTGAATCTCTACCAATGTTTGGCTTCATTCCTGCACCAAGACCTTTAGTGAGTTTCGTACCAATTTGAATTTTTAAGGCACCACACTCTTCACTTAAAACTTGAGCATCAGTGTTTACTAGCATCATTTCGATACCAGTAATTCCTTCATTAAGCATGTGGCCAATCATATTGCCACCACCGCCACCAACACCAACTGCGATTATTCTAGCACCTGTTAAACTGCTTGTCTCTTCTACTGAAAATTGTTCCATTGTCTCACTCCTTAAAATAACTGGGTAGCCCAGTTCCAAAACTTGACTAAGCCACCGGCTTCATCACTCTTCTTTTCTTTCTTTGTATCTAGGCTTACCATAGTGTCTTTCTTCTCTAATTCCAATTGTGGTGCAATTGGAATATCATACTCGTTATTAATAAACTCAACACTAGTCTGCTCTAAAGGAGTCTCCTTTGAATGTCTAACACGTTTGTTAACATCTATCTCATAAGGAGTATAAGATGAAGCAGAATACATAACAAGACCGATGGCACTTGAATACTCTGGATCTCTTAAGTTATCAAAAAGGCCATCCATCTCAATAGGTTTTGCAAGACGAACTGGCACAGAACCAAATGTTGCGATTGCTAGATCTCTGATGCCTTCCATTTTAGAAAAACCACCAGTTAGAACTACACCTGCACCAATTTGATCTTTTAGTCCGCTGTTCTCAATAAACTGAGCTAAAATCATTAAAGTCTCTTCAACTCTTGCATAAATAACATTGTGTACAACTTCTAGTGATACTTCATGAGTAGAGTTTTCATCACCAATAATTGGAAGTTCAATAAGATCATTACTTGGAGTAAGAAGTGAACCATAGTTTAGTTTGACTTTATCAGCCATATTTAGAGGTGTATGTAGGGCCATTGATAAATCACTTGTAACATGATTTGAACCGACACCTAAAAAGTTATTATATCTGATTGAGTTACCAGAGTGGATTGTAATATTACTAGTATTTCCACCCATATCTATAACTGCTACACCTAATTCTTTTTCATCATCATTAAGTGTTGCAATAGATGAAGCATAAGAGTTTAAAATAATATTTTCAACTTCTATACCAGCACCATTAACTGCTTTTTTTAGATTATTAAGATTTGACTTCTGAGTAGTAATAATATGTGTTTCCACTTCTAAACGCGATGCATTCATTCCAAGTGGATCTTCTATATAGTCTTGATCATCAACTTTAAAGTTATATGGGAGGGCATGAAGAACATCAAATTCGTTAGGAATGTTAGCATTATATAAAGAAGTCTGCATGACTCTCTCTATCTCTTTAAAACTAATCTCTTTAGATTGAATGTTTACGATTCCGTTTGAGTTAAGGCTTTTTGTATATGCACCAGATATAGAAACAACAGCAGTTTTAATATCACTACCTGAGACACGTTTAGCATCATCAACAGCTGCTTTGATAGAACGAGAAGCTAACTCTATGTTTGTTATGCTTCCTTTCTTTAATCCTTGTGCCTTAGTAGTACCAGCACCAGTTATAGAGATAGAGTTATCATCATTAATCTGAGCGATGATAGCACATATTTTAGTAGAGCCAATGTCAATGGCTAAAACAGTTTTACTCACTTAGAGTCCTTCTACAAATATCTCTGTTGTGTACTTGCTTTGAAGGTTCTTTATGAGCCCTTCGTTAAACATTGCACTTTTTAACTTCATGATTAATTCATCTTGATTGTTATTAGTGTTAGTAAGCAGTTTTTGTTCCAAAATGTTGTAAAGAACGATTTTTCCGCTACTTAATGCTATTAAAGATCTCTTTTCTTGTTTGTTAAAAAGTTGATTTAAAAATTCGTTAGCTTCAGTTACTGACATATCTGTTAGTTTTGAAGCATCTTGAAGTGTTAAAAAGTCTGTATTTGTTCCGATGAATGTTTTTACTGAGTTTTCAGCTAATTCAAAAAGTTTCGCTTTTTTTGTTTGTGCTATATACATAGGAAGAAGAGCAGCTTTTGCATCTTCAAAACTCTTAGTAGTTGCCAAAACTGTTTTTACTAACTCGATTGTAAAATATTCGTCATTTACTTGAACAGGCTTCATGTAAGGTGCAGTTGGAAGTAGTTTAGAGATTTTTTCTAAAGTTTGGGCATCAAAAGGATTATTTGATGCAGAGATATTAGCAATTTGTATATTCATAGAATCATCTAACTTCCCTTTTTTATATGAAATATATGTTCTAAGAGCTAATTTTTTTGTAGCTTTTTCATTAAGTTCATTTACAACCGCTTCTTTGGCAGCTTCTAATAGAAGGATCTTTCCATCATCACCTTTAAAGTGTGTTTTATTATCCCCGTAGTGAGATGCTATTTTTGCATCATCAAATGTCTCATTTACTCTTTCTTGCTTAATGTATTTAACGTCGTAACTTACTTCAGTCATAAAGTTTTGTTTAGTAGTTTCCCAAAAAGGCTTGAGTGATGCATCTGAAGTGTCAACTGTTATTTCAGAGTCATCTAAAATTTTGTAGTTGATTTTATCTGAAATACTCATAAGTGTACTCATAATCTCAGACTCGTTAGCATTAGCTTTTACTGGGAGTAGAAGAAGAATTTTTTGAATTAGAAGTTGTTTTTTAAGATCTTTTTCATATTCATTGATTGACATATTGTTTCTAGAAATTACTTGTTTGTAGATCTCTTTATCAAAAGAGCCATCCTTAAAGAAGAATTCTTGAGACATTAACTCTTTTAAAAGTTCTGCATCACTAATTTCTAGGTCATAAGAAGCTCCAAGGTTTAAAATAAGTGCTTGATCTGTTAGTTGCTTAAGTGCTTGACCTTGAATTCCAAAGCTTTTAGCTTTTTCTTCATCAAAGTTACCTTGAAACATCTGATTGTATTGAGCATAAAGTCTAGAGTAACCTTTTTGTAATTCACCCATAGTAATCTCTACATTACCTACTTTAGCAACCGCTCCAGCCTTGTCTCCGTAACTGTATTGACCCCAGCCAACAAAACCTGCGCCTACAAACGCGATAGTTGAAATCCATATAGTTATGATAAGATATTTTTTATGTCTCTGCATCCATGTAATCATTGAGTAAAACCTTGTTAGTAATATTTTTGTTATTTTAGGTAATTTCTTATTAAAACTTCATAAAATAGGACTTATGTAGCAAGCCAATTTACAAGATAAAGTATTCTCTTAAATAAAAGAGTGTAAAATCATTCTATAAAAGCTTTCGCTAAGGATAAAATCATGGGTCAAATACTTAAGTATGAAAATTTGGAAAAAGAGTTACCAAAATTACAGAAGGTCTTATTAAACACGATTCAATCGGAGTTCTTAGAGATCAAAAAACTAGAGAAAGCTTGTAAAAAATATCTTCATGCCTGTGAAGAAATTCCTGAACTTGTTGATGCTGAGTATGTAATATATTCTAAGTTTATGGAAAAAGCTAACCATCTTTATGAGAAATTTATTTTTCTTGATTACGAGGGTTCTAAACTCTGTAGTGTGAGTGGAAGTGAAATGGAACTATACGGTCTGCTACTCTCATGTGACAATCTCTCGCTAAGTGAAGAATATATACAGACTCATTAGGTTTTTCACAGTATAATGCTCTTATGAATAATTCAGAATTAAAAAATAGAGACCTGGATGTCTTATGGCATCCATGTACTCAGATGAAAGATCACGAAACACTCCCTCTCATTCCAATTAAAAAAGCACATGGTATTTATCTTGAAGATTTCGAAGGTAATTCCTATATTGATGCCATTAGTTCTTGGTGGGTAAATATGTTTGGACACACTAACAAGTATATAAATGACAAAATAAAAGAGCAGTTAGATACTCTTGAACATGTTATTTTGGCAGGTTTTACACATGAACAGGTTGTAAAACTCTCAGAGAGGTTAGTCAAACTAACACCTATTGGATTAGAAAAATGTTTTTATTCGGATAATGGCTCATCTGCTGTTGAAGTGGCACTTAAGATGAGTTATCATGCACACCTCAATGATGGAAAGAAGGGTAAAAGTACATTTGTATCACTAACAAACTCTTATCATGGTGAGACGATAGGAGCACTTAGTGTTGGGGATGTTGAGTTGTATAAAGATACATATGGACCATTACTTTTACAAACAATCCAAACGGCGGTTCCAAAAGATATGAGTTTAGAGGCCGCGTTTGTAGCTTCTAAAGAGTTTGAAAATCTTTGTAAGGAAAAGTCTAAAGAGATTAGTGCAATTATTTTAGAACCTCTTATCCAAGGTGCTGGATATATGCATATGTATCATCCAAGCTTTTTAGTTCAGGTTCGTGAAATATGTAATCGATATGATGTTCACCTCATAGCTGATGAAGTTATGGTTGGATTTGGTCGGACTGGTGAGTTGTTTGCTTGTTCAAAAGCGGGAATTACACCTGATTTTATAGTGCTTTCTAAAGGCTTAACAGGTGGATATTTACCTCTATCAGTAGTGCTAACTACAAACGATATATATGCAAAATTTTATTGTGATTATAGTGAGCACAAAGCATTTTTACACTCACACTCTTATACAGGTAATGCACTTGCTTGTGCTGCAGCAAATGCAACTCTTGATATATTTGAAAATGAAAATATTATAGAAAAGAACAGACTTCTCTCCGAGTATATGGGTGAAAAACTACAAAAGTTTCTAGAACTTCCAAATGTAGATTCAATTAGACAAACTGGAATGGTCTGTGCAATTGAATTAAAAGGGTATACATCCCAAGAGAGAATAGGGCTAAAAGTGTATCAGTACGGACTTGAACATGGAGTTCTTCTTCGTCCTCTTGGTCATATAGTATATTTTATGCCACCTTATATCATTACAAATGAAGAGATAGATAAAATGATGGACACCGCATTTGAGGCCATTAAAAGATTAGATTAATAATTTATAATCTTTTCTATATCTGCAGCTAAGACAACTCCCTCTTTGTGCCAAAGAGTCGAGTTCTCATTTTCATAAATTACCATAGTTGGGACTTGTGTCACCCCATACCTCGCAGCTAAATCTTCTGATTCACCACAATCTATCTCTAAAATAGTTACATTCTCATGATTATTTTCAATCTCTTCAAGCTCAAAACCTAATGCCATACAAGCATCACAGTAATCTGAGCCAAACTTTAAAATAACTACCTGACCTTTTTTAAACTCTGCATTTAGAGTCTCTTGAAAATCTATCTCGTCTACTTCTATAGTTGGCATTTTTATATTTCCTCTTTAGTCAAAATTATAATCTCTGTTTGAGCCATCAAGCATTAAAAGACGACAGCTTTTTTCTAGTATAGCTAGTTTTTTAGCCATCTCATTTAGGTCGCGATTAAAGCTATAAACACCGTAGCCTTTGATAACCATAATATTTGTTTTTTATAGCTAAATCAAGTGCTTTTTGTTGTGCTTCTAAGACGATAGAAAATATCTCCTTTTGT
>CAZPRE010000030.1:9982-14457 GCA_964588875.1 uncultured Sulfurimonas sp.
GATAACCATAATATTTGTTTTATGAGTTATCATGTAGTGAGCTATCTCACTCTGAGCTCTATCATACCAGTCATCAAACTGTTTTGGATCTACTATAGGAATAGAGCCTATCTCTTTGTAACCAAAGTAATCTTTTGGAGCGATTATACTGTGTTCAAGAGAGTAGGCTGTGGTAAAAGGAGGCATAGAAAAAGAGATAAACTTAGCATCTGAGATTTGAGAATAGATACTGTGGTGAATAGTGGCATCAATACTTGCTTGGTTCCATCTATAGTCGTGTTTATAATAAAGCTCGATAAGGTTGCTATGATGAATATCGTCAAAGACAGCTTCTTTTGTGTTAATAATAAAACGGTTAGATTCAGTTTTAGCTGAGATTGAACCGTGGTAAATTCCAAAAAAATCTTTTCTAAACATGGAAAGAGTAAGAGCCGCAAGTTTATCTTTAAGATTCTCTCTATTCATATATTACCTCTAGTTTTTGTATTTATGATGTAAGTATATAGTTAAAAAGTTAAAAACTAACCCAATCACTCCCGCATGAATGAAAAAGGCTTTGAACTTGAAAACAAAAAACTCCTTGTTACATTAAGTCACTTTCTTTTTTAAACTGTGCAAAAAGTGGATTATGATCGGAGAGTCCATGATTGTCATGTACGCCAGAGTGTAAAAGTTCCATACCTCTATAGAAGATAAAATCTAAATGATTTCCCATAAAAGACTTTACTTTGTGTAACTGCTTAAATGGTACGGTATTGAGTTCCAATTTCTTTCTAATATCATGGAGTCTTTGCATGCGTTTTTTATTCCAGCTGTTAAAGTCACCAGCAATAATCATAGGTCCTTTATGATTTATCATCAGTTTTAAAAAGTGTTCAAGCTCTTTATGATAACCCTGGTTTTCACGAAAGTTGATAGCATGAACATTTAGTATCCGCAGCTCAGATCCATCTTCAAAAGTATAAGTACTCAAAAGTAAACTCTTACGGGGTCCTATGAAACTTTCTCTATTTTCTGAAAGATATGCCTGTGCATGTTTGGAGTTTACTTTAGATGCAGTTAATACACCGTAGAATTTTTCTCTGTACTCAAGATTTGCTGCTCCGTCAAAAGCAAAGCTTGGAAGTGTAAAATGATTATCATTGCTGAAGTTGGCTTCTTGAAAAAGTAAAATATTAATATTCTGTTCTTCGATCATTCTTTCAAGAAAAGGTTTAAAGGCAGGGTTAAGAGTATTTTTCTTATACACATTCCAGCAAAGTACCCCAAAAGTATTTGGTATAAAAGAGCTAGATGAAAAATGGCAAGAGCTATGATGAAGTACAGAAGGAGTAAACATTAGAGAAGAGGTGCAAACACTTTCATAATGTTTTCAATGGCTTCACGCACTTTGGAAGGTTTCTTCATCCCTCTACTTGAATTCTTCATCAATCCTTTCATCCATGCATCAATACTCTCTATAAATTGTTCTGAGTAGACAAAAGTAACTACTTCATAGTTAAGAAAAAGACTGCGGTTATCCAGATTTACAGATCCCACCATACCTCCAATATTATCAAAAAGTATGGCTTTGGCATGGAGCATTTCACCTTCATATAAAACAATGTCAGCTCCTATAGCATCAAGTTCACGCATATAAGGACTTCTTCCTATATCTGCCAATAAATGATTAGAATTCTTCGGTGTAATTAGCTTCACATCAACACCTTTATGATAGGCAATTATTAATGCCTGAACCATATTTTCATCTGGTACAAAATATGGAGTAACAATCCAAATACGCTCTTTGGCATTATATATTGCATTTAAAAGTACTTCATAGAGTGCATCATTTGGAATGTCAGGACCGGAAGGAACCACTTGAACAAGACTTTCACCTTTATAAACTTCTGGTAAACGTAAATCATAATTTGCTTCTTCTTTTGTAGCATAGACCCAGTCGTTGTGAAATATATTGTAAAAATCATTTACAGCCGGGCCTTTGAGTCGATACAGAAGATCTTCCCATCGTTTAGTTTCGTCTGCTTCACCCATGTATTCATTAGAGAGGTTCATCCCGCCGCTTAAAAGAATCGTTTGATCAAAGAGGTATATCTTACGATGATTACGAAGATTGATATAGTTTTGAAATGGTCTTTTGAGCATAGGTGTAAAAAATACCACTTCTCCACCTGCTTTTCTTAATGCTTTAAAACCCTGTTGACTAAAGTGTGCACCCAAAGAACCCACCAAGTCCAAAAGTAATCTTACTTTAATACCTTCTTCTGCTTTTACCCTCAAAGCATCTAACATCATTTCAGTCATTTTATCAAATTGAAAGACATAGGTACAGATATCTATACTGTACTTTGCAGCATTAATCTCTTTGAGCATTTTATGATATGCTTCTGTACCATTTGTAATCAGGAGAAAAGAATTTCCTTTTGTAGCAGGAGGAATACCATTTTTTTTCAATAGATTTTGGAGAGCATTATTAGGGTTATCCAATTGATAAGGAAGAAGTTCGCTCACATGATTAAATTTAATATACTCTTTTTTTTGCTTTGGTTCACGCTTGCGTATTCCTATAAGAAAATAGAGTGGCACAACAATATAAGGTAAAAAGAAAATAGCTAACATCCATGAGATCATACTGGTAGGAGATCGTTTTTGATACAAAATATGACTCAACGCGGTGAATACAAGAACTCCGGCAATAACTATCAGCACATAGTGAGATATAAGTTCTAAAGGGGTGAGGTTGATGGGAGATCCTTTATGCTTGTTAACGATTAATTACTTGGTATATTTTGACATAATTTCGCTGAAAAATATACTAAGTTTTACAAAAGTAGTCAAGAACTACACTAAAAAAAATAATCAAATGATAATTTAAAAGTTTTCCAATCTGTTTCATCTTTTTGCACATAGTCATATGAAAGTGATAATACTGTATTTTGTGAAGAATGATAATGCTCAGATACTGAAAAAAGAAACTGAGTCTCATAGCTACTGTAGAGACGCTGGTTTATTTCAAGGTTAGTCTGAAAATATTTTCCTTGATGAAGAGTAGCACCCACAACTCCAGCAACTCCAACAGTTAAAATATTATCTGTATAGAGTAAAACATCTGCTAAAAGATAAAAATAAGCATTTTCATCTCCCCATGTACCACCTTGTGAATAATTTGCTGTAAATGTTGTACTTTGTGTTAAATATTTTCTATCAAACCCAAAAGAGAAACGATAAGAATCTGGTTTAAAAAATTTTGTTTTTGGTGTCAACGCAGCTACAGAAACTATGGTTGCTCTTTCAACATTAAACTCATCTTCTTTGTAAGAAAAAAGTAAATCCATAAATTCTACTTGTGCACCAGAAAGATAACCAGTGTCAAAATCAGTAATATCATGGTTTGCTGGGCGTATACCAAAAAAACCTATTACATCTGAATTTCTAATTCCAACTTCAGCACTCACCTTAAATGCACGGTGTGATAATATTGGATTAACAGGGAGTACAGGTTGTATATTTTCCCCTTTACCCAAAGAGGCTCTTGCAATTAAAATTTTATGAAGTTTCTCTTTATATATAGTAGTGTTAATATCTTCTTTTTGATAATCATACTCTACAAACTCGGCAGAAGCTTCTAATACATATCGTTTGGTTTGTACCGCTATATTGTCTTTTTCAAGATATTTTTTAGGCTTTATTTTGTCTTTGCTAATATCAAAAACATCTGTTATGTCTTTTTCATCAAGTTTACTTTCATAAGCTATAAGTTTAGTACTTCTTGCTGGAATATAGTGATACTCTGTTACTAAGCCCTCATCAACACTTGCCCTAATTGTTTCTAATGGTATAACATGAAAATTAAAATATTTACGTAAATTTAAACCTTCTTTTGCTGACTCCATTATCCAAAGCATTTTATAGGAACAATTTTGTGTAAAAAAATAGTACCAAGAGTAGTTAAGTTCAACTTCCCACATATGTCTTATCATCTGTGTAGTCTCTTCTTTTGTAAAGTTTAGATCATATTCCCATATATCACGTTCTTCTAGATCTCTGTACTCTTTTATTTTTTCATAATACGGTAATAGGGAATATCTACCTTTATATCCACCCAAAAAGCCTTTATACATGTAAGCTAATTTATTGTCATCCTCATTCTTTTCTGACCCATAATTAAATGCATACGAGAGCATTCTTGGTTTTGAATTTGAATCTATTCGTAAAAAAGTATGTCCAAACATTGATGAAGGAGAACTCCCTTGCATAAAAGGGAAAATAAGGCTGACTGACTTTGGGTCCATTCTTTTTAGAAGGTAATCAAATTGTTCACACTTAACATCAGGAAGATTTTTCATCCCAAGCTCTTTACTTAACCAATGTTTTCTTGCTGGGTATAGACAAGCTGTTGAGTTGTCATCAAATCGTGTTTCATTATAGAGTGCTTCTATGGTACGAGATTGATCACGGTTATTTTGCTATGACAA
>CAZPRE010000031.1:0-14160 GCA_964588875.1 uncultured Sulfurimonas sp.
AAAAAACTGTAAAAACATGTCCAAACTGTCAATCTAAAAACACTATTTCCAAGGGTTCAAGAAGAGGGATTAAGAGATACTTATTTGGAAGCATATTCAAAGTGAACTTGTTAAAGATTATAAACAACTACTTCAGAGACTTTTAGACCTTGGATATATTATAAAGGCTATCATCATTGATGGTAAGAGAGGCTTATATAAGGCTTTTAAAGATTATCCAGTACAAATGTGTCACTTTCATCAAAAGAAAGTAATACAGAGATATATAACAATGCACCCAAAACTAGAAGCAGGTAAAGATCTGCAAAATACACAATGGATTTACTAAAAGTTTGAAGTTGAAAATGGTTGATGACTATTTAGGAGCCCAAATTTTTCATTAAGCCGATATTGTTTACAATTGCATTGCCCAAAATGAGGAGCTAGCAAACTGTAGAGAATTTGAGGTTTTTGGAGTAGATAATGAAATACTTTCCTTTACCCAAAATAATGGATTAGCATGTCCGTTTGCAAGTGATCCTCAAACTAACTTTGCAAATATTAATTACCCTAAATCAATCTTGGCATAGAGTTAAGCCTATTTTTTAGGCTCATGTTTGACAAAAGAGCTTTTGATTAAAATCATCTCATAGATAGATATCTCAGGTTTTGATTCTTGGATAAGTGCATCAGTATCTGCATATTTACCCTCAATTTTTTTAAGGTCTTCATAACCTTTTGGTTTTATTTCACTCATTGCGATATTGATAGATCCGGCCCACATTAAAGCTATCATTACCCAAACCGTTTTTTTAGCATTTGCATAAATACCAACAAAATGGAATCCGATGCTTAGCATAACTCCTGCAAATAGTATTATAGTTAGACTCATTTGGCTATATTCTCCCCTCTTGGTTTCATCTCAACTCCTCCAATATCTTCGACCATACTTTCGCCGAAGCTCATAACACCCATCGTTCCTATAATCATAAGAACAACGACTAAAAATAGAAAAATAAATGCTAGAGCATATCTTTTAAGTATGGCTTTCATATAAACTTATTGACCTATCGTTTGGGGATCTATGGGTGAGTAGTCAACACATCTTGCTGTATGAAACACTCTCATATAGTTATCAGATGCAAAGTGGTCACCTTCTAGTCTCCAGTCTAGTTCTTTAGAGACTAGAACTGAACGAGATATTGTTCTTTGCATTTTATTTTCACAGATGATAGTACCACCGTTATTAAATACTCTTTTTACTTCAGCCATACGTGAAGTTGTGTAAAAATAATGTGCAGTAATCATTATGGCGAAGATCATAAAAACACCTACCATACCTCGCATAAATGCAACTTTTGGCATTAAACCTCTAGTTGTTACAAATGCAGTAACAACTAAAAAGAAAATTCCTATAATTATGTATACAATCTCTAGTTCGAAAAAAAGTGGCATCATGTTCCTTTGTTATTTTTTGCTATATAGCAGAGTGAGTAGTTTACCTTACTACTAAATCCAATAGATTCTTTGTTAAATATACCTGTTGCACTTATCATACCTGCATCAAATATATAGGTCATTGTAACACTTTTTGTAAGTGATGGCGTTGTGATTTGAACCATAAACAAACCAGTTTTTGGCTTGCCTTTCATTCTTTTATTTGGAATGTAATCAACAATACTTAGAGTAAAGTCTTTAGCTTTAATACTTGAACCAATAAAAATCTCACGAAAGTTTTTCCCACTCTTTGCAGCAGCTTTATATGATACATTTGAATGAACTTTATCTCCGAGTTGTAGCTGAACAGCTCCATCTTGAGCGAGTGTACAACCACCACCTTTAAGACCCATCTCGCCTGCATTTAAGAGGCTAAACACAAATAAAAAGCTTAAAATTATTTTTCTCATTTTCTCTTCTTTATATTAACTATATTTTGCTTCCCACTCTGCACAAGCAGGTGTGAAGTACTCTATTCTTATCTTCTTAAATTCTCTAGATGAGTATAAAGGCATATGAGATTTATTTGGAATCTCTTTTGCCATTTCGTCTATAATAGAATTTGTTTCCTCAGTTGTTTTACCATGAACCATAGTAAAGAGATTAAATGGCCAGTTATCATACTTTGGACGAAGGTAACAGTGACTTACAGCACTAAACGCAGCTGCACTTGCCCCAATCTCTTCGCCACTAGCCTCATCAATATCCCAAACAACCATCGCGTTTGCATTAAAACCTGCTTTTCTATGGTTAAGTATAGATGCAAATCTACGCATGATTCCAGCTTCTTGTAATTCTATCAAAATTTTGAAAAAGGTATCATAATCTATATCAATTTCTTTTATAATTTTAGCAAATGGTTCACTAATCATCTCAATATCGTATTGAGCTAGTCTAATTACCTTATGATGTAGAGGAGTTAATTCAATCTCTGTATGAACAACTTTTTTAACTTTCTCTTTTTTCTCATCTTTACCTGTAGTATTTAGTTTCACATTTATTTTAAAAAGCTTTAGAGTAGGCAGCATAATATAATCAGTTGCACCTGTAAGTTTTGCGATAATCTCTACCGTCTTGTCTAGGCCTAATTCACTAGTTGGAGGGACACCTAGTGTAAACCAGATGTTAAAGTCATGATTTCTCTCATAGTTATGCGAGATACCAGGATGTGAGTTTATAATCTTCACTGCTTCATCTATCTTATCTTCTGAAACTTTAAAGGCAACCAGGGAAGATTTATAGCCTAATCTTTTCGTGTCAAAAATAGCCGAAGTTTGTCTAATAATGCCATCAGCTTTCTCTTTTTGAAGTATCTCTAAGACTTCATCTTCACTCATATCTAATTCATCAGCAATAGCCTTAAACGGTTTAGCAACAAGTGGAAATTTTTTCTGTATTCTTGATAGTATTTCATTTTTCATAAATCATCTCTTTTTTTATTTGTATAAGATTGTATTATATTTTTTGTTAACCGAAATTGATATTTGTCATTAAAGATAGATTGATATTCATCAAGTCTAATGGTCTTTGTTTAAGATACTATCTTTTCTTAGAATTAAGTAAAAGTACAGCATAAATTGCACCAAGTTTCGATTCAAAGCAGAACTATAAAATATATTAGATATATGCAGTTTATGTTGTCCTTTTACTTAATATTACGCTACTATAATTTAAAAAAAGAGAGACTATGGCTTATTTTCCAGCTTTTATTAAACTTGATAATAAGAAGATCTTAATCGTAGGTGGTGGTTATATTGCTTATGAAAAACTTGATCACCTCTTAGATTTTACAAAAGATATATATGTAATAGCATCTGAGTTTTCAGATGAAATGATGAAGCGAATAAAAAAAGAAAATTTAGGCTTTGAAAAAAGAGCTTATGCAAAGGGTGATATCAAAGAGTATACGGTGGTAATAGTTGCTATTGATAATATTCCTCTTCAATCAGATATTTTTCAAGAATCAAAAGAGTACAATTGCCTTTGTAATTCAGTTGATTCGGTAGATTATTGTGATTTTATCTTTCCATCGTATATAAAAAAAGATGATTTAACCATAGCTGTCTCAACTTCAGGTGCATCACCAGCAATGGCAAAGCATTTGAAGCTTTATTTAAAAGAGCTTATTCCCGACTCTATATCTGAGTTTTTACAAGAGATGAAAAGTTTAAGAAAAACAATTCCTAAAGGAAAAGAGAGAATGAAAATGTTAGATAAGAAAGCGGAAGATTATATTAAAAGTTGGAGTGAATAATGAGTGCAAAAAAAGGTCTGTTTATAGGTTTTCTATTCGCGTTTTTAGTTATGGGTTATGTCTCAATGCAAAGAGCTATGCCAGAAACAAAAGAAAATAGAATTTATAAAGCTATCAGAGTTTATAGTCCATTTAAAGTTGAAAAAAGGCTGGGTGGTCTTACTATTGTTGATTCAAGAAGTGGAGAAAAAGAGAAACCTAGTGCAGGAGAGTTTTACCACCGCTTAGATGAAGTCGAAAAAGAGTGGGGTAAAAGTCATCTTTTGATTGATACTAATGATGTAGTAGTTATAGGTGACAATAATCAGTCCGTTGTGAAAATATACTTAGAAACAGAAGCTGAGAGAAAATTTGTGAAGACTTTTTACGGAATTTAAACTGATAAAAAGGGAATCTTACTGAATTGGTGTCTTAGATTTTAGGGGCATTATAACCAATACTTAGAAATATCTCTAAAAAACTAAAAGAGTGTTATTAGTCTTTTAGTTTAAATGAGAAGAATAGAGAGATAAGCAGCATAAATATGCTGAGACTATAGAGAGTTGTATAGTTGAAAAAATGTAAAACTATTCCACCTAGTAGCGAGAAAAAGAGTCCAAAAGAGATTACATTTATCTGCAGTGCAACATAAACTGGTCGTTTTTCTGGAGGAGCGAGAGCTAAGATAAGATTTCCAGAAGCGATTCTGTTTCCATCAATTGCGCCACCTATAATAAAAAATATACTCATATAGAAATAAAGAGAAGAAGCATTAAACGCCATAACAATAGCAATTATATACAGAGTGATTGATATATTTGTCGTAAGTTTATTGTGTCCTTTAGAACTGAGTGCTCCCCAGAGAAAGTTACTAAGCATCGCTCCAACCATTTGTGAGGTAATTAAACTTCCTATAGCTACACCATCTAAATCTATCTTTGTTTGAGCATCTAAAATAATAAAAGGAAGAGAGATGAGATACGAATAGGCTAGTAAAAAGGTTGTAAGTTGGACTTGGAGTTGTTTGTCGGACTTTAGTAGTGCTAAAGAGTTAGAGAGAAATTTTTTAAAAGATTTCTCTTTTTCACTCACTTCTTTTTTCACTGGTTCATCAACAGTTCCAAACGCGATATAGCCTAGTCCCATAATAAATGAACTGATAATAAAAAGGTAACCATAACTCTGTGGGGCAGGGTAATACTCTAAGATAAGAGCGGCTAAAGCACCACTAATAAGTCCACCAAAGGCACTGAAAAATTGACGATAGGCCATTGTTTTACCACGAAACTTATGAGAGAAGATCTTTGCTATAATATCTTTAAAATAGATAGCCCCAAAACCGGCACTAAAAGAGAAGATAAAAAGGCCAAGACCAATAGCAAATAGAGTAAGGTTTGGACTATCCTCGCCAAAAATAATAATAGCAACGCCAATAAAGAACCAAGCTAAAAATCTCACGACAAAAACTCGACGCATATATGGAAGCATAAGTGCATAACTTTGTGCTTGAAATGCGGCAAAAAGTTGAACGACTATTGCACCACCACGTAAAAGGGCTGCAAAGAATCCAACGAGTAAAGAACTACCACCAAAGTAATTTACAATGAGAGGTAAGATTGTTGATGGTTCGGCTATTGTTGTACCTACTGAGAGAAAAAAGCCATGCAAGATGTTTCTTACATGGTTTGAGAACTTATCCATTTAGTTTTTCGTAAGCCTCATCAATGCTCGTTGCATTTTCTGTGACAAAAAGATAAACAGCCGCGTTTAGACGAGCTAGTTTCATATATTCATCAGATGGATTATTTAGTTGGTTTAATGAATCTTCTAAGCTAATAGTATCCCAAGATTTTTTATAGTTAATTCCATAATACTCTGGATCAATAATAAACTCTTCTAACTCATCACCTTTAGATATCCATAAACGCCCCTTGCTAAAAAGTTCAGGTGTCCCTTCATTACCTTGAATAAGAGCAAATCTTTTATATCTATCTGAAAATATTTGAACATATTTTTTTACATAAGGTTTATGAAAAACGCCAGTAATTGCATATTCACTATTTGCAATATGAGGTAGTTTTTCAATGGTAGTAAGTCCTGTTCTAAGACCTAAGCGATTACGAATTTGTGTAAGTTCATGCAACTCTTTAAAAAAGTCCGCTCTGTCAAAATAGTGAGTGTTTGAAGTGAGATCTATTTTAGTGCATATGTCTTTTATCGTGATACCACCTTTAGCAGGAAGGAGCTCATCACCGACAAGGATTAGATTAAGTCCTGATTCTTCTAAGACTTTGGCCACTAGAGGAAAGATATAGGGATTCTTTGCTTTTCCATCAAAAGGGTAACCAAGTTCTATAGAGTTTTTGACCTCTTGTTTTGTGATGTAAGAGTCACATGAACTAATTGCTCCACGAAATTCCTCTATAGTTTCAGGCTTAAGTCTCCAGCCAAGTAAGAAGGCTGCAATCTGTTCACTATAAACACTTTGATCAAGGATTTGATTCATCATATCTTTGCTTTCATCAAAACTTAGATCACGATTTCCTTTTGGCCCTGTTCCAACTGCATGTATATATTTATGAAAATCCATTGATTACTCTTTATAGTAAGGTGTCAGGCAAATATTCGCATTTGCCGTATTGTCGAGAGTGTATCAGAAAATGATAAATATAACTTATTTTAATTCATGTTAATTACTTATTAAGTTCATTAAGGATACATTCTATCTTTAATTTTAAAGGCTGTTTATGGAAGATTTAAGAGAAGTTAGTTTTTTTGAGAATTTTGAAGAAGATGAATTTAAACTTCTAAGTTCAATAGCAATAAAAAAGACTTTTAAAAAAGATTCAATTCTTTTTTATGAAAAAGACACACCTACTTCACTGATACTTCTTACCGATGGCCTATTAAAAGTATATAAAACTGATCCTAAAAATAATGAAGTCATCATGCATAGATTTACTCCTATACATATGGTCGCAGAAATGGCTGTTTTAGAAGGAATTCCATATCCTGCTTCAGCCTCATTTGAGACGGATGGAACAGTAATAGAGATAAATTTCGAGCGTTTTAAAAAAGAATTTTTACATAAGCCTGAGATGGCATTAATATTTTTTAAATCACTCTCAAAAAAGATAAAATATCTTGAAGATGTAATTGCACTTAACTTAGTTCTTGACTCAACTGCACGTTTGGCAAAATATATTTGTGATAATTCGGAAGAAGTGTCTACACTCAAGCATTACTATATAGCAAAAAATTTACATATGACTCCAGAGACACTCTCTCGAACCTTTAAAAAACTAGTAGTTTTAGGACTTCTAGAGAAAGACTCAAACAGCTATGTAATTAAGAATGAAGAGGGATTAAGAGTTCTTTTTGAATAACCGCTAGTGTTAAATAGCAGTTATTGCACTCTCTAACTCACTTTACAGTTACTTCAACTGTATTGTCCCCTTCTATATTCTTTAGTTTAACGCAGAGTCTATTGCATCATCTAAATCACTATTCTCCGGGGAAATATCATAATCTGAGTTACTAAAAGTAACGGTAACAGCTACTGAATCATCTCCATCTATCTTTTCGGCAATCATTGTGTTGCTTTTAAACTCAGTCATAGTCCATCCAGCTTCTTCACCGGCTTTTTTAATTATTTTATGAACTTTCTCTTGTGTCATATGTCCTTTTTTAAGACTTCCAGTGTGACCCTCAGGTGAAGGTTCAGACCCACAACCACTTAGAAAAACAATACTTAATGCAGATAATAAACCTAGTGTAATAACTTTTTTCATTGATTAATCCTTTTTATTAAAATGTGTGAACATTTTTAACTTTAATATAATAGTATTTTTTGAGATTTAAAATGTTGTTTTAAATCAATTAATCAGCTATTTCTTCTATGATATAATATCTTTCATTTCTATAAATAGGATTTTAATAATAATGAATGATCTAGTCATGATTTTAGTTTACACATTCCCCATGTTTCTTTTCACAATTTATCCAGGTATCTGGTTAAGTGATTACTTAGAAGAAAACCACAATATTAAAGAGTCTCAAAAGAGGACAGTAATGGTAAGTGTTACTTTCTTAGGAGCACTACTCTTAGGTACTCTTTTACATTATGTCTAGGAGTAAATAATGAAAAAAATATTACTCAGTATATTTATACTTATATCTACTCTTTGTGCCCAAAATAGTGCTCTTGAAGCTTTTAAAAAACAGGACTATGAAAAAGCTTTTAATCTTTATACAGTAGATGCGAAGGCTGGAGATAAAGTTGCTCAAAATGCACTAAGTTATCTTTATTTTAATGGTGTTGGTACTGAAAAAAATGTTAAAGAGGGTCTTTTTTGGCTTAAAAAGTCAGCCCACGGTATGGATTCTGTCGCTCAGTATGATTTAGCAATGATGTATCTAACAGGACATAATATTGAGCAAAACTCAGAACTAGCATTTACTTGGTTGGACTCTGCAGCAGATTTAGGTAATGCAAATGCTCAATATAATTTAGCACTTATGTATTATAAAGGTGACTCAGCAGACCAAAATGTTACAAAAGCAGCAGAACTTTTAGAAAAAGCAGCAATTGGAGGGCATGAAGAAGCACAAAAAAATATTGCTATAATTTATATGCAGCTCCTTCGATTTGATGATGCTATAAAATGGTTAGAGATGGACGCTAAAAAAGGTAATGTAGAAGCTTATTATTTTTTAGCTGAGATCTACTGTGAACAAGAAAAATTTGTAAAAGCTAAAAAATGGACGAAACTTTCAATGGAGAGTGGGAATCAAGCTGCTAATCTGCTCTGGCATAAATATACTCTAGAACAATATTAATTTTATTTAAGGAACTTTAAAAATGAAAGTTATAATATTAATCCTTTTGCTGCTAAGCATTAATATACAAGCAAAGTATTTAGATTCTAAAACTTGTCAAGAGTGCCATGAAGATATTCATTATGAGCATATGAAGTCTATGCATTCGAAGTCTTCTATTTTTTCTGATGAAGTACATGACAAGGTGAAAAATGCAGTAAATAAAAATAAATATGGCTGTGCTCTTTGTCATATGCCATCAACGAAAAATCTTTCAGCAATGATTCGCGGTATGGAACAGCCTGATTCAAATAAAGTAAGACAAACAGATGGTGTTTCATGTATGTACTGTCATCAGATTCGTAAGTTACATTATGGAAAGATTTATAACATTAACTTTGTAAACTCTAATGATGGCCCTAAACCAACTATGTATGGTTATCTAAAGAATGCAGAAGATAGTGATGAACATTATGTCCAAACTAATGATATGTATGAAAACTCAGAGGTCTGTATGGGATGTCATTCACATAAACAAAATTCGAAAAGCTTTGAAGTCTGTAACACTAAAGATGAGTTTGATAAAACAAGTGATTGTATAGGTTGTCACATGCCTAAAGCCGCTGGGGGAAATGAGAAGTTCAATAAAAAAGGACGTGATGAGTATGCTACTCATAATTTCTTAGGAGTTCACTCAGCTGAGATGATTAAAAAAGCGGTTAAGCTGGAACTCTCATATGATAAAGAGACCATAGAGTTAGTTATAACAAACAAAATGGGTCATGCCATCATTACGCATCCAATGAGACTTAAATTCGCTAAAACAGTTGTTAAACGCGGTCCTAAAGTTATATGGAGTAATTTTGACAAATCTCCAGTTGAAGATAAAGAGGCGACTTTTATTATAGTCTTTAAAGATACACTAGATCAACCTTCAATGCCTCATCATGCTATAGGATATAAACTAAACCGTAATCTAAAAGCCAACCAGAGTAAAACGATTCACTACAAGGTAGATGGGTTACAAAAAGGTGATGAGATTACAACAACATGGATAAGCTATATAGTAAACCCTAAGATAGCTAAGAAGTTAAAGTTAGGTGATATGAGTGTTGCAAAAGCGATGAAGGGAATAGAGAAGTCGATAGTAGTAAGATAGTCTTACTACTGATTACCTTCAAACCATTTAAGTTGTTCTCTAAGCTCTACTACATGACCGACAACAATAAGAGCAGGTGTTGGTATATCTTTAGCCTTTTCTACAATGTTTTCAAGTGTTCCAACTACAACTTTTTGATCCTTAGTCGTTCCTCTCGAAATAACAGCTACAGGGTAATCCTTCTCTTTTCCTATCTCTATAAGTTTTTTACTAATTTTAGGAAGATTGTGAAGTCCCATCAAAAATACAATAGTATCATCTGTTTTAAAGGTTTCCCATGGAATTTGAGATACTTTTTTGTTTGGAGATTCATGACCAGTTACAACTCTAAAACTTACAGCCACTCCACGATGAGTTACAGGAATACCTGCATAAGCTGGTGCACTTATAGCTGAGGTGATTCCGGGGATAATGTCAAATTTCACATCGCGTTCATATAAATAAGCAGCCTCTTCACCACCACGACCAAATACAAAAGGGTCACCACCTTTGAGGCGAACGACGTTTGCATGCTTAAGTGCATTTTGATAGATAACTTCGTTGATATCATCTTGAGGCATAATATGACGGCCATCTTCTTTACCTACATAAACAAACTCGCATCCATCTTTTGCCATCTCTAAAATATCTGGATTTGCAAGGCGGTCGTAGATGATAACATCGGCTTCTCTAATAACACGAGCTGCTTTCATAGTTAATAACTCAATATCTCCTGGACCAGCACCTGTTAAGTATACTCTGCTCATTATTCTTTTTCCTCATAAATAAATATACCTGATGGTTTTTGTATACCAAACAGCTCTCGTGTTAAGTACCATTTTTTTGTATCAATAACGGATACCATGTTCGCATCATTTACAGATACGTATAGATTTGGTCTAGTCTTTGACCATCTAACATGTAAAACTTTACCATCAAACTCAAATCTTTTAATAACTTTGAGTGTTGTTGTATCTATAATTTGAATAACTGGAAACTTCTTACCACTAAATGTTACTGCTAAATATTTTTTATCCGGAGATAACGCTGTAAAAACAGGTAAGCCCTCAGTCTCAATATTTTTAACATGTTTAAAATCAGGTGTGTAAACTAAAACTTTATTATTTCCAACTGCTGGAATGAAAACATAGCCACCACCGATACTCCAAAAACCAAAATGTGGAACTTTTAAAACAGGTTTTCTATCATCAAGTAGTATGTCTATCTTAGAGTACTTCATAGTATCTAAGTCCACAACTCCAAAATAGGGACTTTGAAAAAATCCTGTAATAAAATTATTATCTTTAATCATTGCATCAAAGGGCATTGTGCCAACATCTTCAAACTCTTTATAAATTACAAATTTTGGAAGACCTTTACCATAGTTAGTATCTTTTAAAACTGTGATTTTATCATTGTCCATTTGTGAGAAAATAAGATAATCTTTATATGTTTTAATACCTACATTCTTACTTCCTGTCTCAAATGACTGTAAAGGGTTTAAATCTCTATCTAAAATATCAACACTCTTTTTTGCATAATTCGCAACTGCTAAAAAGTTCTTAGTTATAGTAAAACCTATGGCACTGTCACTTGTTTTTAACTCTTTTATTTTCTTCTCGTTCACTGGGTCAAACTTTATTACCCAACCATCACGAGAGATTACGTAGCCATCTTTACCATCAAACTTAACGACCCCATGGTTCATGTTGTGCATTCCAGTTAAATGACCTCGTGTAAGTCCTTTTTCTATGATTGCTAAAGACTCACTTTCTCTCTCTACTACGAATATTTTTTCATTTGTATTTAGCATAGCTGTTACGGGGTTTACACCTGCTGCGTTTAAGCCAGTAATACATAGTATTGCGAATAATAGTAATTTGTTGAACATCTTAATCCCTTTTTCTTTCTGATTCACTTAGGTAACATGATGGATCTTCGCTCCATAAATCACCTGTGATTGCATAAGCACGTGCTCGACTTCCACCATTACAAATATCTAGTTGCTCACAACCGTTGCATATACCACCAATCTGTTTTCTTGGATGTATTCTAAGTTGGTCTAAAAGTTCACCTGATTGCCAAACATCGCCAAAATCTTCTTCTATAATATTTCCAACTGTTAAAGGAAAGAATGGATCTGGTCTTACATCACCTTCGCTATTGATGTTAAGTAGTTTGCGGCCCGCAGAGTTTCCACCCCAAGTAACTAGTCTTTCTCTCATCTTATCTTTAAGCTCTGGATAACGCACGGCAAATTCATTTAAAAGCGGAATTGCATCCATCTCCATATTTCCAGTTACTATCTCTATATCTCTACCTGTGTCATAATACTCAAATGCTTTACCAATGATAAAATCAACAGCCTTACGTCTCTGCTCTTTGCTTAAATCCATTTTTAGATTATCAAGTCCGCGACCAGAGTAAACTAAATGAGATATGTAGATTTTAGGAATATTCTCACGTTCTGCTAAATCAAACATATACTCTAAAGAACCTATCGTATCCTGTGTCATTGTAAAACGTATACCAACCTTAGCTCCGGTGGAGTTTGCAAGTTGTACAGCCTTGAGAGTCTCTTTAAAAGCACCTTTTAAACCACGGAAGTAATCATGTGTTGGCTCATCACCATCTATACTTACTCCAACATAGTTAAACGTATCTACAATTCTTTGAACATTGCTTTTTGTAAAGTAAAGTCCATTACTTGAAAGATAGGTAATAATTCCATTATCTTTACAGAAATCTGCTATTTCAAAGAGATCTTTTCGTGTTAGTGGCTCTCCACCAGAAAAGATAATAAACTTTACACCATTGGCTTTCATCTCTAAAATTGTTTTTTTAATCTGCTCAGTAGTGAGTGTATCTACTTCATCTAGTGTTGATTTAGAGTAGCAGTGCAGGCATGATAAGTTACAACGATTTGTAAAGTTCCATATGGCAATAGAGCCATCAAGGATTCTTTCTGGTTTATTTTCAACGACAGATGCGATTAAGTTTGATAGTCTAAACATTATTTACCTTTATAAGAGAGAATATAGTCTGTGATAGATTTAATCTCTTGATCATTTAGTTCTAGTTGTGTCATTACAGTGCGTTTATATCCAAAAGCTTTATACATTGCTTTAGGCTCTATAATATATGCCTGTATCTCTTCATATGTGCGTTTATTCGCTATTTCAGTAAAGGGAGGTCCAAATGCAACTGCAGTTTGATGATGACAGCCCCAACAATATGTTTCAAATACTTTTTTCCCACTTAACTCATTTGATGATAAAAGAGAGCAAAAAGTCATTAATAAAATAATTTTTTTAGTCATAATTTTTCCAATTTAATTCAGTAGTCTAACAAAAATAAGCTTGAAATTAAGCTTTACAAAGCCTAAAATATAGGAATTTGATATTGAGTGTTAAAATATAAGAGTATAGCTAATTGTTATATTGTAAAACTTAAATTATTGTAGTGTAAAATTGAAAGGGGATAGTTGATTTATATCATTTTCTCCCAAGGTGGGAGAAAATACACATTTAAATGATTTAGGGGCTTACGCTCCTGGAATCGTTTGTCTGTGCTCGATTGAGTAAGTAAAAGTTGGAGTTGTTAAACCTTTAATATATTTAACAAATTTACCAGTTTTAGCTTCATAAATACCGATACGACCAGCATTCCACTCAGAAATCATAGTCCAGTGACCGTGATTTGCAGGCTCTGCATGCAGAATACGTGGAACGATAACTTTCCCTTTAGCATTTTTTACAGTTGGAACTTTCCAGCTATAAAGTGTTTTATGCGTTACAGGATCAGTAATAGTACCTTTAGAAGTACCAACAGTAAGAATTCTATCAACTTCTAAAGTTTGCTTGTTAATTAAGTAAACTTTATTCCAGTTAGCAGTTCCACCAAGTACATTATCAGCCCATAAGAATGGAGTATGCTCAGATGTACCAATAAATAGTCCACCACCAGCAGTAGGAATTTGACGGATTACATCAAAATTATCATCCCAGATAGTTACTTGACCTAAGTTCATGTTAACAGTAGCACCAAGTTGTTGACCTAAGTGTTCATTGTAAAATGAAGAACCTTGACCAGGATGTGGCTTAGCTGAAGGACCAGTATAGATTTTAGTAACTAAAGTTTTAGTTTTAAAATCAACTACACCCATTACATCAGAACCTTGAGAAGCTTGGAATAAATAACGTCCAATTTCTTTACCTTCATTTAGGAAACCATCATGAAGAATCTTACCAATATTTGGAATATCACCAACGATTGGGAAACCTGGTTTAGAATAATCTATGATATATACGTGACCTGCATCTTTAAGAGCAAATGCAATGTATGGACCATATGGTGTGTCATAAATACCAGCAACACGAGAAGAACCAATGTTACCTTCTGTATCAATTACACTAGTAGTTGGATATACTTTTAATGGCTCAAGAGTCATAGCATCCATAAGAATTGCACCACCTGGAACGTAGTTACCAGCCAT